>NZ_JAPJDM010000019.1:0-182083 GCF_026242095.1 Streptomyces sp. NEAU-W12 | reverse complement strand
GCGCCTCCCGCCCGCCCGGTCCGGAGCCGGAGAGCCCCGCACCCAGCCCCAGGACGGCCGCCCCGGCCGCCGCGCACGACAGCAGTGTCCGCGTAACGCGTTTCCTCATGCTCTTCCTCACATGGTTTCTGCATCCGTTCACTCCGGGCGCGCACGCCGGAACGGAGGGAGGAAGACACGGAATCCGTCGAGCCGAGGACCCATGGAGAAACCCTGGACTCGAACCCGACTCCCATGACTGGCAACGGAATTGCTCGCATCGCAGAACAGACGCACACCCCCCCGAGCGCGAATTCACCAGCCGGCCCCACAGACGGGGCGACAACAACAGGGACTCCCAAGGGATCTGCCGTCTCGTCAGATTCAAGGTGTCCCGTCGCTCTCTGTCCACCCGAATGAGTCCGACATGCACGTCAAACGCGCATTGCCCGCAGCGAGGAGCGTCACGTTTAGGCAAGGGTTGATCGAAACGCATCACGACATGGCATGCGTTGGGACTCGGCGCGGTAACGGCGACGGGTGGCGGGTCAGGTGCGCGCCGAGGTGCAGCGTGATCCAGCGGTGGCCGAGGTGCGCGGTGCCGGGGGCGGCTCACCTGTCGAAACCGCCCCCAGGCCCTGTGCCGAGGCCGAAGGCGAAGGACCCGGTGCCGGTCGCGCCGTCGACGGCACCGCGCAGGACCCACGCCCCGCCACCTCGGTCGTTCTCACCAGGCGTGCCGATCACCAGCTCCGCCCTGCCGTCGCGGGTGGCGTCCACGAGCTGGACGGCCTTGCCGAACCGGTCGCCGCGTGCGGTGGTGCCGTTCTCGACCGTGCCGGGTGTGCCCGGGGCGTCCTGGATGTCCTGGGCGTCCTGGGTGAAGGGTATGGAGCCCGCCGCCAGCAGGCCCTTCCCTCTCCCCTCGAGGAGAAGGACGCTGCCCGCGTTCCGTTGGGCGCCCACGTCCTCTCCGGGAGCCCCCACCGCGAGATCGGCACAGCCGTCGCCGTCGGCGTCCCCCACCGCGATGGAGCTGCCGAACTCGTCAGCGTCTTCCGCGCTGCCCGAGCTGCAACTGCTCTTGAACCGGCTCAGCTCACCAACGGCAGGCTCGCCGCGGTAGCTGCCGGTGCGCGTGCGGTCCGGGGTCAGGCGCCGGAGAAAAGATCGCTCACCGGCGATGACTTCGCCCCGGAGCAGGAGTCCCCTTCGGGAACGCCCCTGCCGGACGTCCACTGTGCGGGCCGGGGGCAACGCGGATGACGATCCTTGACGGGAGTCCAACCCACATGACTGATCCTGCACCGACAGCAGACCCCGATCGCGAGACCGGGATCTGGCCCCTGATCCGCACCGAGCGAGCGGCGCTGGCGGCCGATCTCGCAGATCTGACGGACGAGCAGTGGACAACGCCCTCGCTCTGCGCCGGTCTGACGGTGCGTGAGGTGCTGGCGCACCTGACCGCGGGTGCGAGCCTCAACGCCGTGAGCTGGCTGGCGGGTGTGATCCGCTGCCGGTTCGACTTCGACAAGCAGGTGGCCATGCGGCTGGCCGAGCAGCTCGGAGCGACCCCGGGCGAGACCCTTGAACGTTTCCGGCGCGTCGTCCCGAGCACGACCAAGCCTCCCCTGCCTGCCATCGCCATGCTGGGCGAGACGATCGTGCACGGAGAAGACATCCGGCGCCCACTGGGAATCCGCCGCGACTATCCGATCGGGGTCGTCACGGAAACGGCCGAGTACTACCAGGGCTCGGACCTCGTGGTCGTTGCCAGGGGGCGCATCGGCGGCCTGAGGCTTGTGGCGGACGACGGCCCGTTCACGACCGGTTCCGGGCCTCTCGTGTCCGGCCGCACCTCAACCCTGGTGATGGCCATGACCGGGCGCGCGACGTACTGCGACGACCTCGAAGGCGACGGGGTGGAACTCCTCCGCAGTCGCTGCGGGACAGCGTGACACGGCCTCGTGGCATCCAGACGGGTCCCACGAGGCCGTGCCTCCTTCCGGGGCTCCGGCCAGATCGGCGCCAACGCGGCCCTGACCGTGCGGAACCCCACTCCGTACCCACGCGTCAGGGCCCGCCCCGGTCCGCTTCGGGCCGGCACCCCGGCGACGGGGCACATCAAGGCGCTGCCGCCCGGGGGCCCGGACCGGGGAGGCCGCGGGGGCGGGGGCGGGAGCGGCAGGGCTGAGGAGACGGTGCGCGGCGCGGCGGCGGACTGGGCGAGATCCCGGGTGCCGCCGCGCCTGACCGAGCGACGGCGTTCCACGGCGGCTTCGTCCCCACGCGGTGCCGCACGTCCTCACCGTCAGCGCCGGAGCCGCGCAGGCAGCTCGACCCAGCGGCGTGGGGCCTGGAGTCCGGCCGCGTCCCGGCCGTCGTCGATGCTCAGGCCGGCCGCGGCGCACGCGTAGGCCATGATGTCGGCGCCGTGGGGGAACGCGTGCCCCCGCTGCCAGAAGCGGAAGGTCCAGAAGGCGGCCGGGTCCGAAGCGTGCGGCGACAGGCCGATCTCCTCGGACTCGACGACTTCGCCGTCCCGGGCCAGGGTGCCGAAGGTGCCGCCCTTCGGGTTGAAGTACACCCCGTAGGCGGCGGTGCCCGCCGATATCGCCTTCAGCACGGCGTCGTCCCTCGGCATGTACCCGTCCTGCGTGATCACGCAGCCGCCCGGAGCGCCGTCCACGCCCAGGACACCCACGTAACGCAGGGACTCGTCGTAGTCCGCCGGGTCGAAGGGCGCGTCGTCGGGTGCCTCCCTCGGGCACCGCGCGGGGTCGGCACCGAGCCGCCGGACCACCTGGTCCTCGCCCAGGCCCCGTACGAAGCAGATGCCGAGCCCTTCCGTCCACAACCGCTCCTCGCCGAAGGCCGCGATGAGCGCGTCCGCCCTCTGCTGGGCGGCGGCCTCCTCGGCGGACGGCTCCACCGCCCCCGGCAGATCACGCACCAGGGGTGCGAGCGGCGTGGTCGACAACAGGCGGCCGGGCGACCAGGGCCCCGACTGCGGTGTCCACACATCCGCTCCGGCGTCGATCAGGGCGCGGACGGTGCCCTCGTCCACGTTCCGGGCGGCGTACCACAGGGGGGTGTGCTCATCGTGGTCGCGTGCGTCGACGACGCCGTACGCGTCCTTGCCGATGTCCTCGCTCCCGTTCTCGGCCGCCCCGTGCGTCAGGAGCGCCGTCACCGCTTCCGCCGTGCCCCACTCCGCCGCCAGGTGCAGCGGGGTGGTGCCGGGCCGTCCGACGGTGGTGGCCACAGGTGCGCCTCCGGCGAGCCGGGCCCGGACCAGGTCCGCGTCCCCCCAGTCCCGGTAGCTCATCTGCTGCCAGTCGGCCCGCGGCACACAGCGCTGCCGGGCCTCCTCCTCGCGGCGCAGCGCTTCCAGCTGGTGCCCGGTCAGGGGCGGTGCCAGGAACGTCGGCGGACCGCTCGTCTCCATCGTCGCGAAGGAGCCCGACTGCCGGGCCGGCTCCGGCGGCTCGGGGTCCGGCCACACCTCGAGCGCCCGGCTCGACGCGGCACGCAGCGTCGCCGCGTCGACGGCGGTACGGGTCTCGGCCATCGACTCGTCCGGCCACTCGACCACCAGTTCCGCTTCCCCGGGGGGCGGAAGTTCCGCCAGATACAGGTCGACGTCGGTCTTGAAGAGGGACCTGTGGAAAGGGTGCAGGCCCGGGTCGAGCGGAATGAGCCCGACCGCCTGGTCCGTCCGTGCCACGCGCGCCTGTCCCTGCGGCCCGGTGAACGGGATCCCCCGCGACACCTTGCCGTCCAGCGAGGTCACGCGACGGCCGTCGGAGAACAGCAGACCCACCCGGAGCCCGGACTGCCGCGGCGCGTCCGCGCCCTGGCGGCGGACGCTGCGGAAGACCGCCAGGTGCAGGGTGACCGACCGCGGCCATACGGACCATCCCGTCAGCAGCACCCTGGTCTCCGGACCGGCACCGACGACTTCCAGCTGCGGCACCCGCGCGGGTGCGAACCGGTCGACGGGCGGCGCGTACCGTCCCTCGTCCTCTCCGGGCGGTCGTAAGCTCGCCAACACGGCCCGCTCACCGGCCGGTTCCTCCGGCAGCACAAGATCATCGAAGAATCCCATGCGCCGAGCGTGGCACAGGGCACTGACATCGGTACCGGCGTCGGCACCGACTGCGAGCACGGGCACAGCACGGAGGCCCGGCGCCGCTGGGCAGCGGTGCCGGGCCTTCGTGTCTGCTCCGGGCGTCGGTCACCGACGTCCGTGACGAGCGATTCGCTCAGTGGGAGTGGCCGTGGCTGTGACCACCGGCGGCCGGCTCCTCCTCTTCCTTCTTCTCGACGACCAGGGTCTCGGTCGTCAGGAGGAGGGAGGCGATGGAGGCGGCGTTCTCCAGGGCGGAGCGGGTGACCTTGACCGGGTCGATGACGCCGGCCTTGACCAGGTCGCCGTACTCGCCGGTGGCGGCGTTGAAGCCGTTGCCCTTCTCGAGCTCGGCGACCTTGGAGGTGATGACGTAGCCCTCGAGGCCGGCGTTCTCGGCGATCCAGCGCAGGGGCTCGACGGCGGCGCGGCGGACGACCGCGACACCGGTGGCCTCGTCGCCGGTCTTGCCGAGGTTGCCCTCGAGGACCTTGACGGCGTGGACGAGCGCGGAGCCACCACCGGAGACGATGCCCTCCTCGACCGCGGCGCGGGTCGCGGAGATGGCGTCCTCCAGACGGTGCTTCTTCTCCTTCAGCTCCACCTCGGTGGCGGCGCCGACCTTGATGACGCACACGCCGCCGGCCAGCTTCGCGAGGCGCTCCTGGAGCTTCTCGCGGTCCCAGTCGGAGTCCGTGGACTCGATCTCGGCCTTGATCTGGCCGACGCGACCGGTCACGTCCTCCTTCTTGCCGCCGCCGTCGACGATCGTGGTGTCGTCCTTGGTGACGGTGACGCGGCGGGCGGAGCCCAGCACGTCCAGGCCGACCTGGTCGAGCTTGAGGCCGACCTCCTCGGAGACGACCGTGGCGCCGGTGAGGACGGCCATGTCCTGCAGCATCGCCTTGCGGCGGTCACCGAAGCCGGGGGCCTTGACCGCGACGGCGTTGAACGTGCCGCGGATCTTGTTGACGACCAGGGTCGACAGGGCCTCGCCCTCGACGTCCTCGGCGATGATCAGCAGCGGCTTGGAGGAGTTGGCCTGGATGACCTTCTCCAGCAGCGGCAGCAGCTCGGCGATGGAGCCGATCTTGCCCTGCGTGATGAGGATGTACGGGTCGTCCAGGACGGCTTCCATGCGCTCCTGGTCCGTCACGAAGTACGGCGACAGGTAGCCCTTGTCGAAGGCCATGCCCTCGGTGAAGTCCAGCTCCAGACCGAAGGTGTTGGACTCCTCGACGGTGATGACACCGTCCTTGCCGACCTTGTCCATCGCCTCGGCGATGAGCTCGCCGACCTGCTGGTCCTGGGCGGACAGCCCGGCGACGGCGGCGATGTCGGACTTCTCGTCGATCGGGCGGGCCGAGGCGAGCAGGTCCTCGGAGACCGCGGCGACGGCGGCGTCGATGCCCTTCTTCAGGGCGGCCGGGGAGGCGCCGGCGGCGACGTTGCGCAGGCCCTCGCGGACCAGGGCCTGGGCCAGCACGGTGGCGGTGGTCGTACCGTCACCCGCGATGTCGTTGGTCTTGGTCGCCACCTCCTTGACCAGCTGGGCACCGAGGTTCTCGTACGGGTCCTCGACCTCGACCTCGCGGGCGATCGTGACACCGTCGTTGGTGATGGTGGGGGCGCCGAACTTCTTGTCGATGACGACGTTGCGGCCCTTGGGGCCGATCGTCACCTTCACCGTGTCGGCAAGCTTGTTGACGCCGCGCTCAAGGGCGCGACGGGCGTCCTCGTCGAACTTCAGGATCTTCGCCATGGCAGCGGGAGCCCTCTCGGAAATCTGGGGTGAGAAAACACTGCGCCCCGGGCGCCCGGCTCAGTAAGCGTGTCGGGACCAGGGGCGCAGTTCGGAGCAAATCTGCTACGAGGTGACTTACTTCTCGATGATCGCGAGAACGTCGCGGGCCGAGAGGACGAGGTACTCCTCGCCGTTGTACTTCACCTCGGTGCCGCCGTACTTGCTGTAGAGCACGACGTCGCCGACGTTCACGTCGAGTTCGACGCGCTTGCCGTCCTCGATGCGGCCGGGACCGGTGGCCAGGACAACGCCCTCCTGGGGCTTCTCCTTGGCCGTGTCCGGAATGACCAGGCCCGAAGCCGTGGTCTGCTCGGCGTCGAGCGGCTGGACCACAATGCGGTCCTCGAGCGGCTTGATGGCAACCTTGGAGCTGGCGGTCGTCACGATCCGACCTCCCCCTTCGGAGATCTCACGGGGTTAACTGTCTGAGGTGGCGACCAGGTCGATCCGTCGTCGCGGGTGCCGGACCTGCCCGTCGCTGTGTTGGCACTCTCCAGTGGGGAGTGCCAGACCCGAGACTATGGCCGTGATTAGCACTCGGTCAAGCGGAGTGCCAATTCACTGCGTGGCGTCGCCGGATTTCCCGTGGACGTCGACCCGAAAAGCGAACGCGCGTTCGAGTAGCTGCGCCGGGTGCCGCCGCCCCCGGGACCCGCGCTTCGGCCCGAAGAACGGCCCCGTCGCCGGTCCCGAGCTCCACGAGCTCCACGAGCTCCACGAGCTCCACGAGCTCCACGAGCTCCACGAGCTCCACGAGCTCCACGAGCTCCACGAGCTCCACGAGCAGGGGTACCCCCGGACGGGCCGGATCGTGAGCGGGGCCCGTCAGTGACCGCCCGAGGACTCAAGGGCGCCGGACGTAGTCCTCCAACCTCCCGACCTCCAGCCCCCGCTCCTCCAGTTCGCGCAGCAGACGCGTCGTCCGTTCCGCCAGGGTCAGGGCCGGGGTCTCGCCCGCGGGGA
Organism: Streptomyces sp. NEAU-W12; assembly: GCF_026242095.1. NCBI lineage: Bacteria > Bacillati > Actinomycetota > Actinomycetes > Kitasatosporales > Streptomycetaceae > Streptomyces > Streptomyces sp. NEAU-W12. The sequence goes on along the minus strand of NZ_JAPJDM010000019.1, from coordinate 175,208 downwards.
CGGAGATGATGTCGCCGGGCGTCAGACGGTGCGCGCCACGGGTGTACGTGAGGGTGCCGTCACCCTCCAGGGTGACCCGCCAGAGCACGACCGCCGCGATGCCGCAGTCGCCTGCGGCCCGGAGGGTCGTGGTGTCGTACGTGCCGTAGGGCGGGCGGAACAGGTGGGGGCGGATGCCGAAGCGGGACCCGAGCTTGCGCTGCTGGCCGCAGATCTCGGCGCGCTGACCGGCGTAGGGCAGGCCGCGCAGGGCGGGGTGGTCGAGGGTGTGGTTCTGCAGGCTCGCGCCGACCGAGCGCAGCCGGGCGAAGTGGCCGTAGCCGGGCCCCACCACGCTGTCCGTGAGGAACATGCTGACGGGGAGGCGGCGGCCGCGTACGAGGTCGATGAAGCGGGGGTCGCGCTCGGCGCCGTCGTCGTAGGTCAGGAAGACGACCTTGTCCCGGGTCGGGACGTGGTCGACGACGGGCGGGAGGCGGTCCGCCCCGCCACGGCCGGGCGAGGGGCCCGCACCGTCGCCCGCCCCCGCCTCGGCCTCCCCGGGCCCGGCGCCTTTCCCCGCCCCCGCCCCGGCGCCTTTCCCCGCCCCGGCCCCCGCGACCGCGTCCGCCCCCTGAACGGCCGGACCCGCACCCGCCCGGCCTCCGGAAGTGCCCCACCCTGCCAGCACCACCGGGAGGGCGAGACCCGCCACCAGGAGAACCGCCACGGCCGCCCTCTGCCGGATCGGACGGGCCGGCCCGGCAGAACGGGTCGGCCGGATCGAACACACGGGCCGGATCCGCCGGATCCGCCGAACGAGGCCGGCCGCCCGCATGCGGCCGGTCGTCCGCGCCGGGCCGGCCGTCCGCGCCGGGCCGGTCACAGGTAGTCCTCCAGGCGCCCCACCGCGTACCCCTCGGCCGTGACCTTGTCCAGGAAGCGGCGGATCATGTCGGGCATGGTGCCCTTCCAGTCGCCGCGGCCCCGGAAGTGGGAGAGGACGATGTCGCCGGGGTGCAGCTCCCTGTCCCACTCGCGGTACTCCCAGCGGTCGACGAAGACCTCCTCGTTCCACAGCGGGGCGTACTCGATGCCGCAGGACTTCGCCGCGCGCAGGGTGTCCTTGTTGTAGTTGCCGAACGGCGGGCGGAAGAGGACGGGGCGTTCGCCGTACCGCTTCTCGATGACGTCCTGCATGCCGCAGATCTCGCGCTTCTGGCGGGTGTAGGACAGGCCGGGCAGGTACGGGTGGTTCAGGGTGTGGTTGTGCAGGCCGACGCCCCTGTCCCGCATCTTCTCGAAGTAGCCGTAGTCCTCCTTGATCACGTAGTCGCTGAGGAACGCGGTGTACGGGATCTTCAGTTCGCTCATCATGCGCAGGAACGCGGGGTCCTTCTCGGCACCGTCGTCGATGGTGAGGAAGACGACCTTCTCCTCGGTGGGGACGGTGGTGAAGACCGGGGGGAGGTCCAGTTCCCGGTGACCGTCGACCTCGAAGCCCTTGCGGGTGGAGATCCGGGGTTTCTCCCGGGGCGCGGGCGGGGCGGTCAGGGGCACCCGCTCGAGCCCCCAGCTCTTCGCGGCGGCCGCGCGCGCGGCGTGCGCGGCGCGCAGTGTGGTGGCGTAGGAGTCGAGCGCACGGGCCGGGGGCGCGTGGAGGGGCTGCCGGCCGGCCGGGTCCGGGGCGGTGGGGTCCTGTCCGCAGCCCGCGGCGAGGGGGGAGAGGGCCGCGAGGGTGAGTACGGCGGCACCGGCCCGTACGCCGCCCCGTGACCACCTTTTATCGTTTTGTCCTACTACTCGCATGGTGCCGGATCCTCGCAGTCCCCCGCACCGTCCCCGGCCCGACACCGCGGCCGGCGGCACACCGTCCACCGACTGGCCGACACCGGACCCGCGCCTGGCCCACAATGAGCCGGTGAACGACCGCACCGCGCCCCACGCCCAGCCCTCCTCGCAGTCCCCCGACGCCTCACCCCTCGCCCTGCTCCTCACCCCCGAGGGCCGCGCCCTCCTCGACGAGGTGCGCGACACCGACCCGGCCCGGGAACTCGCCGTCGCGACCCGGCTGCGCCGTGAGCATCCGGCGGAGCTGGTGTCGGCGGCGCTCGGCCAGGCCCGGCTGCGGCAGCGGGCGGTGGCGAAGTTCGGGCCGCAGGACGCCGGGCGGATGTTCTTCACGCCGAACGGGGTCGAGCAGTCGACCCGGGCGAGCGTGGCGGTGTACCGGGCGCGGCGGCTGAAGGAGCTGGGCGTGACGTCGGTGGCCGACCTGTGCTGCGGGATCGGCGGGGACGCGATCGCGCTGGCCCGCGCCGGGATCCGGGTGCTCGCGGTGGACCGGGACCCGCTCACCGCGGCGGCGGCCCGCGCGAACGCGGACGCGCTGGGCCTGGCCGCGCTGATCGAGGTACGGGAGGCCGATGTCACGGAGGTGGACACGGCCGGGTACGACGCCGTCTTCGTCGACCCGGCCCGGCGCGGCGGCCGGGGCCGCGTCTTCGACCCCGAGGCCTACTCGCCCCCGCTGTCCTGGGCGGTCGGGGCGGCCCGCGGGGCCCCCCGCGCCGCCGCCCTGAAGGTCGCTCCGGGCATCCCGCACGAGGCCGTCCCCGGCGACGCCGAGGCCGAGTGGGTCTCGGACGGCGGGGACGTGAAGGAGGCGGTGCTGTGGTTCGGCATCGGACGGGCGGCCGCCGGGTCAGGGGGTGCGGTGGCCCCGGCGATCCGCGCGACCCTGCTGCCCGGCCCCCGCACGCTGCTCTCCCGCGGCCTGCCCGACCCCGCGGTGCGTCCGCCCGGCCGGTACCTGTACGAGCCCGACGGCGCCGTCATCCGCGCGCATCTCGTCGCCGAGGTCGCACAGGACCTCGACGGAGGGCTGATCGACGCGACCATCGCGTACATCACCGCCGACGCCCACCGCCCGACGCCGTACGCCACCGCCTACGAGATCACCGACCGGCTCCCCTTCAGCGTCAAGAAGCTGAAGGCACTGCTGCGGGAGCGACGGGTCGGCACCCTGACCGTCAAGAAGCGCGGCTCGGCGGTGGAACCGGAGGAACTCCGCCGCAAGGTTCTCCCCAAACCGAACGGCACCGCGTCCGTCACCGTCTTCCTCACCCGCGTCGCCGGCGCCCCGACGATGCTGCTCGGGCACCCGGTGCGCTGACCTGTGCACGCGGGACGGCACCCCTGCCCCGGCCCCCTCAGCCCCCCGCCCGTCTCCCCGCCCGCCGCAGCAGCATGTCCCGTTCCCGTTCGTTCCTGGTCAGCGAGGCCGCCCGTGCGAATTCCGCGCGGGCCTCCTCGCCGCGTCCGAGGCGGTCCAGCAGGTCGCCCCGGACGCTCGGCAGGAGGTGGTAGTCCCGGAGTGCCGGTACGTCGGTCAGGGCGTCGACGAGGGGAAGGGCCGCCGCGGGGCCTTCGGCCATGGAGACGGCGACCGCGCGGTTGAGTTCGACGACCGGGGACGGGGCCCGGGCCGCGAGGAGGCCGTAGAGGGCGGCGATGCGGCGCCAGTCGGTGTCCTCGTAGCGGTACGCGTGCGCGTGGCAGGCGGCGATGGCGGCCTGGAGGGCGTACGGGCCCGGGGCGCCGGCGGCGGTGGCGTCGGCGCGGGTGAGGGCGGTGATGCCGCGGGTGATGAGCATGCGGTTCCAGCGGGCCCGGTTCTGGTCCTTGAGCAGCACCGGTTCGCCGTCCGGGCCGGTGCGGGCGGCGGTCCGGGACGTCTGGAACTCCAGCAGCGCGGTGAGGCCGTGGACCTCGGGCTCCTTGGGCATCAGCCCGGACAGCACCCGGGCGAGCCGCAGCGCGTCCTCGCACAGCCCGGGGCGCAGCCAGTCGTCGCCGGCCGTGGCCGCGTACCCCTCGTTGAAGATCAGGTAGATGACGTCCAGGACCGAGCCGAGGCGGGCCTCGCGGTCGGGGCCGTAGGGCACCTCGAAGGCGACGTTCTTCTTCGCGAGGGTCCGCTTCGCGCGCACGATGCGCTGGGCCACCGTCGGCTCCGGGACCAGGAACGCGCGGGCGATCTCGGCCGTGGTCAGACCGCCGAGCAGGCGCAGGGTGAGGGCGATGCGGGCCTCGGCCGGCAGGGCCGGGTGGCACGCGGTGAAGACGAGCCGGAGCAGGTCGTCGTCGATGCCGTCGGGGTCGGCGAGGTCCGCGGGATCCCCGGGCGGGGCGGCGGCCGAGGGGTCCCGGCCGATCTCGGCGAGCTTGCGGGCGTAGTTCTCGCGGCGCCGGACCAGGTCGACGGCACGGTTCCTGGCGGCCCTCATGAGCCAGGCGCCCGGGTTGTCGGGCACGCCGTCCCTCGGCCACTGCTCCAGCGCGGCGACCAGGGCGTCCTGCGCCAGCTCCTCCGCGATACCGACGTCCCGGACGACGCGGGCCACGCCGGCGATCACCCGCGGGGACTCCAGGCGGAAGACGGTCTCGACGGTCCGGCGCGCCCGGGCGGAGCCGGGAGTTTCGGAAGTCTCGTCGGACCCGGGAGTCCCGGTGGTCGAGGGCGCCGGGCGGGGAGCGGGGCTGGAGGTGGGCTGCTCTGTCACAGCCCACCATCAGACACCCCTGCGGCGCCGGAGCCAAAGAGTCCCCCGCGGGGCCGCTTCCCCCGCCGAGCTGCTCCCTCCGCCGGGCTACTCCCCCCGCCCGACCTCTCCCCCGCCGGGCTACTTCCCCCGCCCGGCCGCTCCCCCGTCGGGTCAGCCCTCCACGACCTCGCGCACCTCGCAGGTCACCGTCCAGTGCTCCTCGTGCACCTTCAGGAACCGCTTGGTCCACTCGACCGCCTCGGCCATGTCCTTGGCCTGCATCATCGCGTAGCCCCCGATGACCTCCTTGGCCTCGGTGAAGGGCCCGTCGGTCGTCGACAGCTGCCCGCCCTCGTAGTGCACGCGGGTGCCCTGGGCCGTCGGGGTCAGCCCCGCCGTGTCCAGCAGGACCCCGGCCTTCGTCATCTCCTCGAGCAGTTCGCCCATCCGCTGCATCAGTTCGGGGCTGGGGCCCTCCTGGGGGGCGTTGGCCTCGTCGATCCGGACCAGGGAGAGAAAGCGCGGCATGGTGACTCCTCGTGTCGTGGTGCCGTTGCGGCGTTCGCCGTACGGGCCGGGTGTGGCCGGGTGTGTCCCGGCCTCTCACCCCTGCGTCGAACGGGCGACGGCCGAATCGACACGCTCCCCGGATTTCCCGGGACTTTCTTCCGGCGCGCCGCACCTCACCGCAGCGACGCCCACAGCTCCTCCGCCTCCGGCTGCTGTGCCACCACCCGGTTGGAGTCCCAGGGCGCCGGGAGCACCGGCATCGTCACGGTGGTGACGGCGGGCGACGACAGACCCTGCAGGCTCTGGGCGAAGCGGGTCAGCTCGGCCAGCGAGTCCAGGCCGGTGTCGGTCGTGAGACCGCTGGTGACCGCGTCGGCGATCCCGTACAGCCCGGTGGGGTCGGTCAGCAGGCTCTGCTTCCCGATCTGGTCCAGCAGCGCCTTCACCAGCGTGTGCTGGAGACCTATGCGGCCGAGGTCGCTGCCGTCCGCTATGCCGTAGCGGGTGCGGGCCATGGCCAGGGCCTCGGTGCCGTCCAGGTGGTGGGTGCCCGCTTCGAGGTGCAGCCGGCTCAGGTCGTCGTCGATGTCCTCGTCCGTGGTGACGGTGACGCCGCCGAGTGCGTCGACCAGGCGGGCGAAGCCGGTGAAGTCGATCTCGACGTAGTGGTCCATGCGGACGTCCGTGAGCAGCTCGGCCGTCTTCACCGCACACACCGGCCCGCCCACCTCGTAGGCGCTGTTGAACATCGCGTGGGACGCCGGCCGCGTCGACCCGCCGTCCGGCAGCGGGCAGGCCGGGCGGTCGACCAGGGTGTCGCGCGGGATGCTGACCACGGTCGCGGCGGTCCGGCCGGCGTCGAGGTGGACGACCATGGCCGTGTCGGAACGGGCCCCGGCGCTGTCACCGCCGCCGAGCGCCTGGTTCTCCCCGACGCTGCGCGAGTCCGAGCCCAGCACCAGGATGTTGAGGGAGCCCGTCGGCAGGGGTGAGGCGGACGCCGAAGCGCCCTGGTCCGAGGCCGTCGTCCCTCTGGGTGGGCGGTCGTCGCCCAGGGCGCTGTTGATGTCGACGCTCCTGATGTTGTCGCCCAGCTGCCAGTACGACCAGCCGACCGCCCCTGCGCCCGGCACCAGCACGCCCGCCAGCGCGAGGCCGGCGAACCGCAGGGCCCGCGCCCGGCGACGGGCCGGCTGCCGATCCGCCGGCGGGTCCGCCGCCCGGGCTGCCGCCGGGCCTGTCACCGGGTCCGCGGGCGGGTCCGCCACCGGTCCCGTGGGCGGCTCCGTGGGCGGGTCCGCCCGTATGTCCGCGTCTTCGGAGGGGGCCGAGGGCGTGTCCGAAGAGGCCTCGCCCCCGCCTTCGTCGCGCCCGTCACCGCGGCCCCCGTCGTGGCCCTCATGTCCCATCACAGACAGGAACGTAGGTCCGAATTATGACAACGAGCGCCCCCGGACCGTTTTCTTGTGAAGTTCTCAGACTTCACAGTCCGCACTCACCCGGGACACACGGCGAAACTTTCGGAACCGTCGACGACAGCCTTCGGACAGTGTCCGGCCGGCGCCCTCGAGCCCGGCAACCGTCACCCCCCGGCCGGCGGCGCCCCCGTGCTGCTGCGCACCACCAGGCTCGTCGCCAGTTCCACCCGGGTCGCGGCGGCCGCGGGGTCCTCGCCCTTGCCGAGGTCGAGGACCAGCCGGGCCGCCGTCTCCGCCATCTCCGTCAGCGGCTGCCGCACGGTCGTCAGCGGCGGCCCCACCCAGCGGGCCACCGGCAGGTCGTCGAATCCCACCACGCTCAGGTCCTCGGGAATCCGCAGGCCCAGCTCACGCGCGGCCTCGTAGAGGCCGAGCGCCTGGAGGTCGTTGCCGGCGAAGACCGCGGTGGGGCGGTCGGGCCGGCGCAGCAGGGCGAGGCCCTGGCGGTACCCGGTCTCGTGGTGGAAGTCGCCCGCCATGACCAGCCCGGGGTCCACCGGAAGTCCGCCGGTCTCCAGCGCGGCCCGGTAGCCGTCGATGCGGGCGCGGCTGCACATCATCCGCGAGGGTCCGCTGATCGCCCCGATCCTGGTGTGCCCGAGCTCGACCAGGTGCCGGGTGGCGGCGAGCCCGCCCTGCCAGTTGGTCGCGCCGACGGAGGGCACGTCGGTGCCGGGGTCGCCGGCCGGGTCCATCACCACGAACGGGATGGACCGGCTGGTCAGCAGCGCCCGCCCGGACTCGTCGAGGCCGGACAGGACGAGGACCACCCCGTGCGGGCGGCGCGCGGCGACCTGGTCGGCCCAGGTCCGCCCCGGGGTGAGCCGCCCCGCACTCTCGGAGAGGACGACACTCAGCCCCGCGTCCCTCGCCACGTTCTCCACGCCCCGGATGACCTCCATCGCCCAGGCGCTCTCGAGTTCGTGGAAGACCAGGTCGATCAGGGGCGAGCGGGCGGCCTCGGCGCGCCGTCGCCGGTAGCCGTGGGCACGCAGCAGTTCCTCGACCCGGCTGCGGGTGGCGGGGGCGACATCGGCGCGGCCGTTGAGGACCTTCGAAACAGTCGGTGCCGAGACACCGGCCTCGCGGGCAATCTCGGCGAGGGTCGCAGTCTGCGCACTGCGCCCTCGCGTCCGGGTTTCGGCGGGCTGCGAGGAAGTCATGGCCGCGATCGTATCCCTACGGGCTCCTTGACGAAGTGTTCCCGGAGCCACAGGCTTCCGAAATGTTCGATACACTTTACGAAACTTTTGTAGGCCGTGGCGGACCCGGCGGCCGCCCCGGCGTCAACCCGGCGGCCACAGAGACCCTTTCCACCTTCGCACCTCTGCGAGAGGGGCCTCCGCCCCCCGACAGGAGTTTCATGACCACCGTGCCCTGGCGTGACCCCGCCCTGCCCGCCGTCGCCCGTGCAGACGGCCTGCTCGCCCGGATGTCCCTGGAGGAGAGGACCGCCCGGCTGTACGGGGTCCGGGTGGGCGCGGACACGGACGGCGAGGGAGTCGCCCCGCACCAGCACGACACGACCTCCGACTACGACCGGGACGAGCCGACCACCCTCGGCCGGCTCGTCCGCCCCTTCGGCACGGCCCCGGTCGACCCGGACCTCGGCACGCGGGCGCCGCCCCGCGCCAGCGCCGGACCGCGGCGGCGGGGCCCGCCTCACCCTCACCGGCCCGCTCCACGAAACCCGCCCGGACCGAAGGCCGTGGTGCGGGACGGGGGCCACGGACACGGCACGAGGGGGCGGGTGGACCGGGTTGTCAGTCCCGGTCGGCAGCCGCCCGTCGGCCGGTGGCCGCACCGGTCACCTCGCCCCCACCGACTCGAAGCGCCACCGGTGCACCGCGCGGGTGACCAGGTCCCCGGTCGGTTCGGGGAGTTCGGGGAGGTCGGCCTCGTACGGGGCGTTCCACCAGGTGATGACAAGGACCCGGTCCTGCGGGGCGCGGAAGGTCTCCCGGCGCAAGGGGGCCGGGTCGGCGGGCAGTTCGCGCAGCTGCTCCTCGGTCCAGGCCAGCAGTTCCTCACCCCGGCCGGGCACGGCCCGTGCCTCCCACATCAGCGCGACGGTCACGAGTACAGGTTCTCCCCGCCGACCTCGTGCACGTGATCGTGCCCGAGGTCGTGCGTGTGCGTGTGGGGGTGGGTGTGGGTCTCGCCCGGCACGTGGGGTTCCGTCACGGGGAGGGAGGAGTCCGCGGACAGGTCCCAGTCGGACGCCGCCCGGCCCCGGGCGACCATCTCGGCGCCCAGGGCGGCCACCATCGCACCGTTGTCCGTGCACAGCCCCGGGCGCGGTACGCGCAGCCGGATGCCGGCCGCCTCGCAGCGTTCCTGGGCCAGCGCCCGCAGCCGGGTGTTGGCGGCCACTCCGCCGCCGATCATCAGATGGTCGACACCCTCGTCCTTGCAGGCGCGTACCGCCTTGCGGGTGAGCACGTCCACGACCGCCTCCTGGAAGGAGGCCGCCACGTCACGCACCGGGACCTCCTCCCCCGCCGCCCGCCTGGCCTCGATCCAGCGGGCCACGGCCGTCTTCAGACCGGAGAAGGAGAAGTCGTACGCGGGGTCGCGCGGCCCGGTCAGCCCGCGCGGGAACGCGATCGCGGACGGGTCGCCCTCGCGCGCGTACCGGTCGATGACCGGGCCGCCGGGGAAGCCGAGGTCGAGCACGCGCGCGATCTTGTCGAAGGCCTCGCCGGCCGCGTCGTCGATGGTGGCGCCCATCGGGCGGACGTCGGAGGTGATGTCCGAGGAGAGCAGCAGCGAGGAGTGGCCGCCGGAGACCAGCAGCGCCATCGTCGGCTCGGGGAGCGGCCCGTGCTCCAGCTGGTCGACGCAGATGTGCGAGGCGAGGTGGTTGACGCCGTAGAGGGGCTTGCCGAGGGCGTAGGCGTACGCCTTGGCCGCCGAGACGCCGACCAGCAGCGCGCCGGCGAGCCCCGGGCCGGCGGTGACGGCGATGCCGTCCAGGTCCCGGGCGCTCACCCCGGCCTCCTTCAGGGCGCGCCCGATCGTCGGCACCATCGCCTCCAGGTGGGCGCGGGAGGCGACCTCCGGGACGACACCGCCGAAGCGGGCGTGCTCGTCGACGCTGGAGGCGACGGCGTCCGCCAGCAGGGTGGTACCCCGGACGACGCCGACACCGGTCTCGTCGCAGGAGGTCTCGATCCCCAGCACCAGGGGTTCGTCAGCCATGGGTCTCGGTTCCTTCTACGCCGTTCACGGGGTTCACGGGGTTCACGAGGTCCGCGGGGTTCACGGAGACGGACGGGTCGGTCAGCCGCATCACCAGGGCGTCCACGTTTCCCGGCTGGTAGTAGCCCTTCCTGACCCCGATGGTCTCGAAGCCGAAGCGCTCGTACAGCTTCTGGGCCCGGACGTTGTCGATCCGGCACTCCAGCAGCACCTCGGCGCACTCGAACGCGGTCGCCGCCCGCAGCAGTTCCGTCAGCAGCCGCGAGCCGAGGCCGGTGCCCCAGTGGTCCCGGCGCACGGCGATGGTCTGGACGTCGGCCACCCCGGTCGCCTCGCCCGTGTCCTCGCCGCCGTCGGCCGCCGCGCCGGCGGAGGTGAGACCGGCGTATCCGACGAGCCGGCCGTCCTCCTCGGCGACCACGTAACGGCGGGTCGCGGCGGGGCCGCGCGCATGGGCCAGCTCGGACCAGAACATCCCCCGTGACCAGGCGTCCTCGGGGAACAGCTCGCGCTCCAGCTGGAACACCCGCTCGATGTCCCACCAGCGCATCTCGCGCAGCGCGACCTTCTCGGGCCCTGTCACTCGTGTCACTTGGGGGTGACCACCTTGTAGTTCTTGGGGACCTGGGCATCGGGGCGGCGCAGGTACAGCGGCCGCGGCGCGGGCAGCTGCGCACCGGCCGCCAGCCGCTCGGCGGCCAGCCGGGCGAGGGCGGCGGCACTCACGTGCTCGGGCTCGTGCGCCTTGGGGAAGGTTCCGGGGTACAGCAGCGCGCCGGCGCCGACCGCGGGCAGCCCCGCGACCCGACCGGCGATGTCGGCGGGCCGGTCGACGGCGGGGTCGGTGAGGCGGGTGCGGGAGTCGGCGTACCGCGCCCAGTAGACCTCCTTGCGGCGGGCGTCGGTCGCCACGACGAAGGGGCCCTCCAGGTCCGCGGCGTACGCGAGGCCGTCCAGCGTGCACACACCGTGCACGGGGACACCGAGCGCGAGCCCGAAGGTGTCCGCGGTCATCAGGCCGACCCGCAGCCCGGTGTACGGACCGGGGCCGATGCCGACGACGATCCCGGTGAGGGCGTCCGCCTTCACACCGGCCGCGGCGAGTACCCGGTCGACCGCCGGGAGCAGCAGTTCGCCGTGGCGGCGGGCATCCACCTGACTCGACGAGGCGATGACGTCGTCGCCGTCGTGCAGCGCGACGGTGACGGCAGGGGTGGCGGTATCCAGAGCGAGCAGGAGCACACAAACAGCCTACGGCTCCCGGCGCCCCGTGTCGGACGGCCCGGTCGGACGGTCACGTACTGCTACCGTCACATCGACGTACGCACACTCCGGGACGATCCTGGACGATCCGTGACTTTCCCGCAGGGCCCGCGGTCGTCCCGAAAGGTCACCACCGGGTGGCACGGAACGGCCGGGGCGACCGCGAGGCGGTACGGGGGTGACGTCGAGCGGCGCAGAAACGCAGAGGTACAGCGGCACAGCGGCACAGAGGTGGTGACGGCGGTGGCGGGCAACAGCTCGGCGATCGTGGCGGGGCTGACCGCGGCGGCCCTCCTGACGGTGGGCGTCCTCGGCTACCAGGCATCCGCGAACGCACCGGCCACCCGTCCCGCCGCCCGCGCGGGCACCGTACCGGCGGCCCTGCAGGCCGACCGGGGCGAGGACTCCTCCCCCACCAGCCCGCCCCGGGGGTCCGGCCGGGGCATCCGGGTCGTGTACGCGCTGGACGACGACCGGGTGTGGCTGGTCGAGAGGGACGGCACGGTCCGGCGCACCTTCACGGTCAGCCCCAGCACGGTGGACCCGGAACCGGGCACCTACCACGTCACCTCCCGCTCGGGGGCCGTCACCGGATCGGACGGCATCCCGGTCGAACACGTCGTCCGCTTCGCCACCCGCAACGGCACCGGGATCGGTTTCAGCGCGGCGCTCGACGGCTCGGCCCCGCACCTGGACCCGGAAGTCCCCACCGGCGGTATCCGCGAAACCCGCGCGGACGGCGAGGCGATGTGGAAGTTCGCCACCATCGGCCGCAAGATCGTCGTCGTGCGGTAGGCACGACACCGACCGCGCCCCGCGGGCCTGCGGCCCACGCCGCGGTCAGGCGGCCTCGCGGTGGCCGTTCACCGGCCCGGCGAGCCGGGGCTGCGGGCGGGGGTGCGGCTCGGGAGCGCGGGGCGGGGTGGAGATCGCGGCGGCGGCCTCGCCGGCCGCCAGCAGGTCGCGCATCGACACCCCGGTGAACGACTGCGGCCGTGCCTCGGTCCGGCGAGAGCTCTCGGTGGCCGGCATGGACGCCTCCTGGGGCCGGGGGCGGAAGTAGTTAGGTAGACCTAACTACGAGCTGGATACCATGTGACCACGCCGGGGGCACCGAATGCAACATCTTGCCGACACCTTGTCGGAACGAGCGGCGAACAGACACCGCGGCCACAGGAAACCGGGCACCACGGGCACCACGGGCAGCAGGGCACTTGCCGCCCGCCCAGGCCGGCAGGCCATCCGGGCCGACAGCCGTCCGGGCCGGCAGTGCGCTCAGGCCGACAGTGCGCTCAGGTCCGTGCCCGCCCAGCGGTCGCCCAGACCGGTCAGCGTCACGTGCCGTACCTCGTCCGTGGTGTCGCCGACCGCGCGGTGGATGACGATCTGGAGCCGGTCGTCGGTCAGCTCCTCGATCCTGCCCTCGCCCCACTCCACGACGATCACCGACTCGGGCAGCGAGACGTCGAGATCGAGGTCCTCCATCTCGTCCAGCCCGCCCGACAGCCGGTACGCGTCGACGTGGACCAGCGGCGGGCCGTCCCCCAGGGACGGGTGCACGCGGGCGATCACGAACGTCGGGGAGGTGACGGCACCCCGCACCCCGAGCCCTTCACCGAGCCCGCGGGTCAGCGTGGTCTTGCCCGCGCCCAGCTCGCCGGTGAGCATCACGAGGTCGCCGGCGCGCAGCAGCTTGGCGAGGGCGCGGCCGAGGTCCCGCATCCGGTCGGCCGAGGTGACGGTGAGCTCGACGGACGGCTCAGCCCGGTTGTGCGCTGCCGCTGGTGTTTCCATAGCCACCCACGGTAGCTCCTGCGGGCACCGCGCCCACGCGGACCAGCAGGTCCGCGAGACGGTCGGTGACCACTTCCGGGTGCTCCAAAATAACCAGGTGCCCGGCGTCCGGTACCAGCACCAGCTCGGCGTCCGGCAGCAGACCGGCGATGGCCTCGCTGTGCTCACTGGGCGTGATCAGGTCGTGCACCCCCGCCAGCACCAGCACCGGGAGACCGGTGAAGTGGGCGAGGGCCCCGGTCTTGTCGTGCTCGTGGAACGCCGGGTAGTACTCGGCGACGACGTCGATCGGGGTGGACTCGATCATCCGCTCGGCGAACCGGGCGACGGCCGGGTCGACGTCCCGGGCCGCGAACGAGTACCGCTTGATGATCCCGGCGAACAGGTCCACGGTGGCCCGGCGCCCCTTCTCCACCAGCTCGGCCCGCTGCCCCAGCGCCTTCAGTATCCCCGGCAGCACCCGCCGCACCGCGTTGACCCCGGCCACGGGCAGCCCGAAATTGACCTCGCCCAGCCTCCCCGGCGACGTGCCGACGAGGGCGACGCCGACGACCCGCTCGCGTATCAGCTCGGGATACCGGTCGGCGAGGGCCATCACCGTCATCCCCCCCATGGAGTGCCCGACCAGCACGACCGGGCCCTCGGGGGCGGCGGCCTCGATGACGGCCTTGAGGTCCTGCCCCAGCTGGTCGATGGTGACCGGCTCGCCCCGCTCGACCTGGGCCGCGCCCCGCCCGGAACGGCCGTGGCTGCGCTGGTCCCAGTAGACGGTCCGTACGACGCCCCTGAGCGCGGCCCGCTGGAAGTGCCAGGAGTCCTGGCTGAGGCAGTAACCGTGGCTGAAGACGACGGTGACGGGGGCCGGCGACTTGCGGCCGAACAGCCGGCGGCGGCGCGCGGGGGTGGCGTCCGGGTCGGGATCGAGGTCGTCGACCTCGTAGTACAGCTCGGTACCGTCCTCGGCGTACGCCGTGCCGGGGGTGCCGCGCAGCGAACCGTACGGTCCCGTGGAGTCCAGGGCGAGCCGTGCCTTCCTGCGCATGCCCCGGCCGACGGTCATCCGCTCTATGGCGACCCCGGCGGCGGCACCCGTGGCGAGCACGCCTATCGCCATGCCGGCGACCCCGGTCGCCCGGCGCCAGCCACCGGGCACTTCGGCGACGGAGGCGGCAGCCGTCATGGCGGCGTCCCGGGCAGCCTCCGCACTGCTCTCGCTCACGTACTGGCTCCTCTGTCGTTCCGGTGGTTCCGGTCGTTCCTCATGCGCGTGCGGTCGGACGGGCGTACGGGCGTACTACTTCGTCACGTCGCTCACGTCGCTCACGTCGTCCGTGCCGTTTGCGGCGTTCACGTGGACGCGCGGGACGCGGGTTCCGATCCGGGTGACGATCTCGTACCCGATGGTGCCCGCGGCCTGCGCCCAGTCCTCGACGGTGGGCTCGCCGCGGTCCCCGGGGCCGAAGAGCACCGCCTCGGTGCCCGGCGGGGGCTCCTCCCCGCCGAGGTCGACGACGAACTGGTCCATCGCGATCCGTCCCGCGGCCGTACGCCACTTGCCTTCGACCAGCACCGGACCGGTGGAGGAGGCGTGCCGGGGAATGCCGTCCGCGTAGCCGAGCGGGACCAGACCGAGGGTGGTGGCGCCCGGGGTGACGTAGTGGTGACCGTACGAGACACCGTGTCCGCCCGGGACGTGCTTCACCAGCGCGAGGGAGGCGGTCAGGGTCATCACCTGGCGCAGCCCGAAGTCGGCCGGGGTCCCGATCTCGGGGCTGGGTGAGACGCCGTACAGGGCGATGCCGGCCCGGACGAGGTCGAAGTGGCTGTCGGGGAGGGTGAGAAGGGCGGGCGAGTTGGCGATGTGCCGGACCTCGGGGGTGACGCCCTGCTGCTCGGCGTGCGCCACCATCTCCCGGAAGCGGGTGAGCTGGGCGTCGATGGAGGGGTGGCCCGGCTCGTCGGCGCAGGCGAAGTGCGACCACAGGCCGGTGACGCGCAGCAGGCCGTCGGCCTCGGCGGCGAGCGCCGCGGCGACCAGCCCGGCCCAGTCCCCGGGCGCGCAGCCGCCCCGCCCGAGACCGGTGTCGGCCTTGAGGTGCACGCGCGCGGGCCGCCCGGCGAGGCGCGCGGCCGCGGTGACCTCCTCCAGCGCCCACATGCCGCCGACGGAGACGTCGAGGTCGGCCTCGATCGCCTCCCGCCAGGGCCCGCCGGGTGTCCACAGCCAGCACAGGACGCGTACGCCGGCGGGGACACCGGCGCCGGGCGCGCGCAGCGCCAGCGCCTCCTGCGGGGTGGCCGTGCCGAGCCAGGACGCCCCGGCCTCGACGGCCGCCCGCGCGCAGGCGAGGGCGCCGTGCCCGTACGCGTCCGCCTTGACCACGGCCATGAGGGCGGCACCGGGCGCGTGGGCACGCAGGCTCCGCACGTTGGCGCGCAGCGCGGCCAGATCGATCTCGGCACGGGCCCGCAGGGTCGCGCTCCGCACAGCATCTGTCTCGTTCATCGCGCCCCAGTGTCTCAGAGCGGTAAGGGCTCTCACCGGGAGTGGTACGGCCAGGGCGGGCAGCGGTACGCCGCCACCGGCGGCCGTGGGCGGGGCGGAGGCGGGGTCATCCGCGGGTGACGTCCCGCCATGCCGCCGGGATCGCCGCCGCCACGTCGTGCGCCCCCACCGGTGCGCCGTCCGCCGCGTAGCGTCCGGCGAGTCCGTGCAGGTAGGCCGCCACGCTGCCGGCGTCCCTGGCCGGCAGACCCGCCGCCAGCAGTGAGCCCGCGAGGCCGGACAGGACGTCCCCGCTGCCGGCCGTGGCCAGCCAGGACGTACCGGTCGGGTTCACCCGTACGGCGGTGCCCTCCCCCTTCCCGCCCTTGCCCCCGTCTCCCGGGTCGGCGACCAGGGTCGTGGAGCCCTTGAGCAGCACGGTCGCTCCGTACCGTCCGGCCAGTTCACGCGCCGCGGCCAGCCGGCCGTCCTCGACCGCCTCGCGCTCGACGCCGAGCAGCGCGGCGGCCTCCCCGGCGTGCGGGGTCAGCAGGGTCGGCGCACTGCGGGCCCGTACGGCCGAGGCGTCGACGAGCCGCAGGCCGTCCGCGTCGATCAGCACCGGGACGTCGGCCGCCAGCACCTCCGCCACCGGCCCGGCGTCGTCGCCGGCGCCCGGCCCGGCCACCCACGCCTGCACCCGTCCGGCGTGCTTCGGTCCCCGGTCGGACACCAGCGTCTCGGGGAAGCGGGCGATCACGTCCTGTGCGGCGGGACCGACGTACCGTACGGCCCCGGCGCCGCCCCGCAGCGCGCCGGCCACCGCGAGTACGGCGGCGCCGGGGTAGCGGGCGGATCCGGCGGCGACGCCGACGACACCGCGCCGGTACTTGTCGCTCTCCGCACCGGGCACCGGCAGCAGGCGGGCCACGTCGGCGTGCTGGAGCGCCTCGAGCACCGGGCCGGCGGGCCCTGCGGGCAGGTCGAGGCCGATGTCGACGAGCCGTACGGACCCCGCGTACGCGCGCGCCGGGTCGACGAGCAGGCCCGGCTTGTGCGTCCCGAAGGTCACCGTGAGGTCGGCCCGGACCGCGGTGCCGCGCACCTCGCCGGTGTCCGCGTCGACGCCGCTCGGCAGGTCGACGGCGACGACCGCGGCCCCCGACCGTTCGGCGGCCTCGGCGAGCGGCACCGCCGCCGGGCGCAGCCCGCCCCTGCCGCCGATCCCGACGATGCCGTCCACGACGAGATCGGCCCGCCGGACGGCGGCGACGGCATCGGTGCCCGCCCGGGTTCCGCTTCCGGCGCCGGCGTCGGTGGTCCCCACGGTCCGGCCGCCCGCCCGGCGCAGTGCCGCGAGCCCGGCGGCATGGGTGTGCTCCGGCGCGAGCAGCACCGCCGTGACGCCTGCGCCGCGCCGGGCCAGCCGGGCACCGGCGTAGAGGGCGTCGCCGCCGTTGTCCCCGCTGCCGACCAGCAGGACGACCCTGCTGCCGTAGACCCGGCCGCGGCCCCGCCCCAGCAGGTCCGCGCAGGCCGCGGCGAGCCCGGCGGCGGCGCGCTGCATCAGCGCGCCCTCCGGCAGCCGCGCCATCAGGTCCCGCTCCGCCGCCCTGACGGTCTCCACGCTGTACGCAGTACGCATACGTCCGAGTGTCCCCCACGCCCCGTCCCGCACACCCCGCTCCGATGCCGCTCGCGGGAAGCCCTCCCCGCCCCCCTCCCGCACCCCGGAAACCGGTCGAAAGTTGTCGGAGCCCGTCCCCCGGTCGCATCCATTGACGACGTGCCGCCCCCTCGCCACACTCACCACCCCCCACCGCGTGAATCGATTCAGTCGAATCGGTTCGACGCGACGAGAAGACCAGAGGAAGAGGAAGCAGGGACCCCATGGGACGCAGAGCCGCACTCCTCGCCGCAGCCGGCGCCACCGCACTCCTCACCGCCGCGGGCGCGCTGACGGCCCCCGCCACCGCCGCACCCGCACCCGCTCCCGTCGCCCGGGAGGCCCCCGTCCAGGCCGCGGCCTGCGGTGACGGCTCCTACCAGGCCGAGGCCGTGCAGAGCGGCAGCACCTGGACCTCCCGGCGCGGCAGCAGCGTCGTCTACACCGGTACCGACATGCGCGCGGCCGTCCAGGCGGCGGTCAGCAGCCTGTCCTCGGGCCGCACCTCCAAGGAACGGGTGGTGGTGCGCGGCTCGGGCTCGATCTCCGCCGGTTCGCGCATCTCGCTGCCGAGCTACACGGTTCTGGACGTGTGCGGCACGATCAACGTCACGGGTAGCGGCTCCGGCGACCAGGCCCCGGTCTACTCCCGCGGCACGCGGGACGTCGAGGTCCAGAACCTCAGCGTCACCGGGACCCCGCTGTACGGCATCTTCCTGCGCAACGTGCAGAACGTGGTCCTGGGCCAGATCGACATGCGCCTCTCGCGCGGCCTCGGCGTCCGCATCGACAACCGCGGCGACACCAGCCAGTGGACGAGGAACGTCCGCATCGACAACGTCTACGTGTCCGGCGCCTCCAGTCACGCCGTCGAGACGTACGGGGTCGACGGCCTGACCGTCGGCACGGTGACGGCCCGCAACGTCGGCGAGTCCGGTCTCCTCCTCAACCAGACCGTCAACGCCACGGTCGGCAAGGTGGACGCGGAGAACGCGGGCACCGGCACCGGTTACGCCGCGTTCCGCATGGCCAACCGCAACGGGCGGGTCGGCAGTTCGTACCCGACCAACATCCGCGTCGGCGAGGTCGTCGCGCGGGGCGGCGGACGCGGCGTGTTCTGCGTCTCGGAGAGCGGCGGCGCGACGATCGACCGGATCAGCCTGTCCCACACGGGCAACAACGCCATCCTGATCGAGAACTGCTACAACGTCAGCCTCGCCGCGCAGAGCGGCACGGTCACGGGCGGCGGCGAGATCAGGCTGGCGGCGCGCACGGAGTTCGCGAACAACCGGGACATCACCGTGCAGAACCTGACGGTGACCAACTCCTCGATCCGCGAGAGCCCCTGCGGCGAGAACACCACGTTCCGCAACAACAGGCTGGTCAACAGCAGCCAGTCCATCTGCTGACGGAACCGGCGGCGACAAGGTGACCGGCCGACGAAGGCGAAGCCCCGCACGCCCGGCCGGTCACCGGCGCCACCGCCCGCGCCCCGCCCGCACCATCCTCACGACCGTGAACACCACGACGAGCAGGGCGGCGGCGGCGAGAAGCGCCTCTGCCCACACCGGCAGCCGTCCCCCGACCTCCCCGACCCCGGGAAACCCCAGCAGACCCGGCCGGCCCATGTCCGTCACCCTTCGGCGACGACGACCGCCGAGGCCACCCCGGCGTCATGGCTGAGCGAGACGTGCCACGACCGCACCCCCAGTTCCTCGGCCCGCGCCGCCACGGTCCCCTTCACCCGCAGCCGCGGCTGCCCGCTGTCCTCGCAGTACACCTCGGCATCGGTCCAGTACAGCCCCCCGGGCGCACCGAGCGCCTTGGCCAGCGCCTCCTTGGCGGCGAACCGCGCGGCCAGCGAGGCGACCCCCCGCCGCTCGCCGCCGGCCAGCAGCAGCTCGCTCTCCACGAACAGCCGCCGCGCGAGACCCGGCGTCCGCTCCAGCGACGCCGCGAACCGCTCGATCTCGGCCACGTCGATCCCGACCCCGATGATGCTCATGCCGAGCACTTTACGGCGACGCCGGGGCCCCGGCCCGCAGGCGGCGGGAACAAGAGCCCGGGTCTCACACCGCCGCCGTCCTCACTCACCGCGACGCGTACGGGAGCTACTGCGTAGGCTCCTCGGCATGACCGAGATGGGCGGGCTGCGTGAACGCAAGAAGCGGCAGATGTACCTACGGTTGTCGGACACGGCCATTGAACTCTTCCTGGAGAAGGGCTATGAGCAGGTGACCGTCGCCGATGTCGCTGCCGCCGTCGACATCTCCAAGCCGACGCTCTTCCGGTACTTCCCGACCAAGGAGGACTTGGTGCTGCACCGGTTGGCCGACCATGAGGGGGAGGCCGGCGAGGTGGTCGCACAGCGGTCCGCTGGATGCTCTCCGCTTGAGGCGCTGCGCCGTCACTTCCTGGACGGGCTGGCCCGGCGTGATCCGGTGACAGGCCTGAGCGATGACGCCGAGGTGCTCGCCTTCCACCGGTTGCTGTACGCGACGCCGCCCTTGGTGGCACGCCTGCATGCTCATGTGGAACGGAACGAGGACTCTCTGGCCGACGCACTCGGCAGGGAAGCCGTCAGCGGCGTCCGTGCACGTCTGGCGGCTGGGCAGATCGTTGCCGTCCAGCGCATCCTCGCGCAGGAGAACTGGCTGCAGATCACCGCCGGTCGCGGCGCGGACGAGCTCTACCCCGAGGCGGTCGAAGTGGCCCGGTCGGCGTTTGCGCAGCTTGAGGCCGGACTGCCCTGCCTTGCCCGGCCCTGAAGCGCAACCAAGTTAAAAACGTTACCCGGTTGCATTACTGTGTGGGGGTGCCACTCTCCGACTCCGTACCCAAGGACGCCCTCAGCGGGGAACGCGACTACCACGACTCGTGCCGCGCAGCACTGAGCGTCATGATCGACGACGCTCAGAAGCAGGTGACCGTCGGCGAGCACGCCTCCGCGTCGGGCGCCGACGCCGAAGTGCTCGGCTACCAGCTGCGCAGCCAGGCCAAGGAACTCCGGGAACTGCCCGAGGGTCCGTTGTTCTTCGGGCGCCTCGACTTCGCCCGGGACGCCCCGGCCGCGGGCGACCACGCCGGGCAGGAGTACCACATCGGGCGCATGCGGATCTCGCATGACCCGTCCGCCCCACCGATGGTGGTCGACTGGCGCGCACCGGTCGCGCGCGCCTTCTACCAGGCAAGCCCCCGCAATCCGCAGGGCGTGGCGGTCCGGCGCCGTTTCGGCTGGTCGCCCGTCGGCCGCGGTGACTCGGCCGACCTGACCAGCCTGGAGGACGAGCACCTCAGCGAGGGTGAGGCGAGGGAAAGCAGCATCGTCACCAGCGAGATCGAACGCCCTCGTATCGGCCCCATGCGCGACATCGCCGCCACGATTCAGCCCGAGCAGGACGACCTCGTACGCGAGAGCCTCACCTCTTCCCTCTGCGTTCAGGGCGCCCCCGGCACGGGCAAGACCGCGGTCGGACTGCACCGCGCCGCCTACCTCCTCTACACCCATCCGCAGCGCATGCAGCGCGGCGGAATGCTGATTCTCGGCCCCAACCGCGCCTTCCTCTCCTACATCTCCGAAGTCCTGCCCGCACTCGGAGAGACGGGCGTACGGCAGTCCACCCTCGAGGACGAGATCGCTCGCCACCCGGCCACGGCCCAGGACAACGACGCCGCGGCGATCATCAAGCACGACATCCGCATGGCCGACGTCATGTACCGCGCGCTCTACGCGCAGGTGTGTGCCGACAGAGTGCGACCACTCGTCGTACCCGACGGCTCCTACCGCTGGCGGGTACCTGAAGACGAACTCCAGCAGATCGTCCGGGACGTGCTCGCCGAAGAACCCGCCTACGCCGTGGGGCGCGAACGTGTTCGGACTCGAGTCGTCCGCGCCATGCAGCAACAAGCCGAGCACCGCGCCGGCCCCCGCCCCCGTACCTGGCTCGAGAAGATCTCCCGGGCACGCCCGCTCACCACCCTGCTCAACGCCATCTGGCCCACCGCGCGTCCCGAGCACGTCCTCGGGGACCTGCTGGCCCATCCGGACTTCCTGGCAGCCGCGGCCGAGGGGGTGCTGGACCCGGACGAGCAGAAGGCCCTCCTCTGGCCCAAGCCCCCGCGCTCCCACAAGTCGGCCCGCTGGTCGGCAGCCGACCTGGTACTGCTCGACGAACTCGCAGGGTTGATCACGCGCCCCGCCGGCTACGGGCATGTCGTGATCGACGAAGCACAGGACCTGTCCCCCATGCAGTGCCGCGCCGTCGCCCGCCGCTCGCTTTTCGGTTCCCTCACCATCCTCGGGGACCTCGCCCAGGGCACCACTCCCTGGGCCGCACGCGACTGGCGGCACTTCCTCAACCACCTCGGGAAACCGGACGCCGTCATCGCCCCACTCACCACGGGTTTCCGCGTCCCCGGCCCGGTCGCCGACATTGCCAACAGCCTCCTGGAGCACCTCGACGTGCACGTACCTCCAGCCCGGTCCCTGCGCCGCGACGGCGAGGCGAACATCGAGGCGACCCACGACACGGCCACAGCGGTGGTCACGGCCGTGAACGCCGCGCTGGAGCAAGCGGGTTCCATCGGCGTCATCACAGCCGACGCCGAGACGCACAGGCTTCACGACGCCCTGCGCGCAGCCGGAATCCAGGCATCCGGCCCCGCCGCCCTCGGAGCGCGCGTCACCGTGGTGCCGGCATCGGCGGCCAAGGGACTGGAGTACGACCACGTGGTGGTGGTCGAGCCGGCAGCCATCGCCGAGGCCGAGCCCCGCGGCATGAACCGCCTTTACGTGGCGCTCACCCGAGCCGTCTCACGTCTCCACATCATCCACTCCAAACCCCTGCCGGCCGCACTCAGACCGTGAGCAGGCGGCAAGGAAGAGCACGGACCCGCCCTCTGCTCACCGGTTTTCGCATGGTTTCTCACGCGCCGCGGCCCTTCGGGTGGCCGGGAGAGGTGCTGGTCCCCGGTCGACGCCTGACTGCCGGAGGCCACCATGGACACGACCTGTCGTGGAACTCGTACGTCAGGTCGGTGGGCAGCCGGGACGGTACGTTGCACGGCACAACGCGGCCAACGCCCGCAGGCGAGCCGTTGAGGCGGTCGGGCTGATTCCCAGGATGCCGAGGACGGTCAGGACGCGGTTGCCGACAGCTCGCACCACACGTACTTGCCCCGGTTTCCCTCTCTGGACAGCGGCTGCCGGCCCCACGCCTGCGAGCACGCCCGGAGGAGCGCCGGCCCACGCCCTCCCCGGTTCCTCGTCCGTGAACCGAGGGAGGGCTGCGGTGGCTCGGGCGGCCCGGAGCCGGTGTCCCACGTCCCGATCCGCGGCACCCCGCGGTCCGCCGCACCCGCAGCGCGGCAGGCCCCTTCGTAGGTCGCACGGCATTGGCGACCAGTTCCGTCGCAAGCAGTCCGGCAACGTCCACGAACCGGATCAGCCCGTGCATCGTGAGGAGGATCCGCGCGGAGGCCCTGCCCGGAAAGCGTGAGCGGTCGGCAGGCGAATGACACGTGACCGCTCGAACGGGCAGCACATGGACAGTGGCGCCCGGCGTGCTCACGGGTCCCCCGTCCCAGCCTCCGCCGGACTTCCTGAGCGGGCTGCGGGCTCACTCCACCGTGACCGACTTCGCCAGATTGCGGGGCTGGTCCACCTCGTTGCCGCGGGCCGTCGCCAGCTCGCAGGCGAATACCTGCAACGGCACCGTCGTCACCAGAGGCTGCAGCAGTGTGGGGGTGGCCGGGACGTGGATGAGGTGGTCGGCGTACGGGGCGACCTCGTCGTCGCCCTCCTCGGCGATGACGATGGTGCGGGCGCCGCGGGCGCGGATCTCCTGGATGTTGGAGACGATCTTGTCGTGGAGGGCGGAGCGGCCGCGTGGTGAGGGGACGACCACGACGACCGGCAGGTCGTCCTCGATCAGGGCGATCGGGCCGTGTTTCAGCTCGCCCGCGGCGAAGCCCTCCGCGTGCATGTAGGCGAGTTCCTTGAGCTTGAGCGCGCCCTCCAGGGCGACCGGATGGCCGACGTGCCGGCCCAGGAACAGCACGGTGTCCTTGTGGGCGAGGGTGCGGGCGAGCTCCCGGACGGGCTCCATGGTCTCCAGGACGCGTTCCACCGACCGGGCGATGGAGGACAGGTCCCTCACGACCTCGCGGATCTCGTCGCCGTCCTTCGCACCGCGGACCTGGGCGAGGTACAGGGCGACCAGGTAGCAGGCGACCAGCTGGGTCAGGAAGGCCTTGGTCGAGGCGACGGCGACCTCGGGGCCGGCGTGGGTGTAGAGGACGGCGTCGGACTCGCGAGGGATGGTCGAGCCGTTGGTGTTGCAGATGGCCAGGACGCGGGCGCCCTGTTCACGCGCGTGCCGCAGGGCCATCAGGGTGTCCATGGTCTCGCCGGACTGGGAGACGGCGATGACGAGGGTCTGCTGGTCGAGGATCGGATCGCGGTAGCGGAACTCGCTCGCCAGCTCCACCTCGCAGGGGATCCTCGTCCAGTGCTCGATGGCGTACCGGGCGATCATCCCGGCGTGGAAGGCGGTGCCGCAGGCGACGATGACGACCTTGTCGGCCTCCCGCAGCGCCTCCG
Organism: Streptomyces sp. NEAU-W12; assembly: GCF_026242095.1. Taxonomy (NCBI): domain Bacteria; kingdom Bacillati; phylum Actinomycetota; class Actinomycetes; order Kitasatosporales; family Streptomycetaceae; genus Streptomyces; species Streptomyces sp. NEAU-W12. Next base: position 151,684 of record NZ_JAPJDM010000019.1, on the reverse strand, counting down.
GCGGGATGCGTACCTCGTCGAGGGACAGGGCGCCGGAGCCGTCGGTGCGGCCGAGCAGGGTGTCGGCGACCGCCCGGGGCTGCTCGGCGATCTCCTTGAGCATGAAGGAGGCGTAGCCGCCCTTCTCGGCGGCCGACGCGTCCCAGTCGACGTGGTACGTACGGACGTCCGCGGGTGTGCCGTCGAAGCCGGTGACCGTGACCGCGTCGCGGCGCAGTTCGACCACCTGGTCCTGGCCCAGTTCGATCGCGGAGCGGGTGTGGTCGATGAACGCGGCGACGTCCGAGGCGAGGAACGACTCGCCCTCGCCGACACCCACCACGAGCGGCGAGTTGCGGCGCGCGCCGACGACCACGTCCGGCGCGTCCGCGTGGACGGCGACCAGGGTGAAGGCGCCGAGCAGGCGCTTGCAGACGAGGCGCATCGCCTCGGCGAGGTCCGCGCAGGAGGAGAACTCCTCGGCGAGCAGGTGGGCGACGACCTCGGTGTCCGTCTCGGAGGTCAGGTCGTGGCCGCGCCCGGCCAGTTCGGCCCGCAGTTCGGCGAAGTTCTCGATGATGCCGTTGTGGACGACGGCGACCCGGCCCGCGTTGTCGAGATGCGGGTGGGCGTTGGCGTCGGTGGGGCCGCCGTGCGTGGCCCAACGGGTGTGACCGATGCCGGTCGCCCCGGTGGGGAGCGGCCGGGCCGCCAGCTCCTTCTCCAGGTTGAGGAGTTTCCCGGCCCGTTTCGCCGTGGCGAGCCCGCCGTCCACGAGGACGGCCACGCCCGCCGAGTCGTAGCCCCGGTACTCCAGTCGTTTCAGTCCGGCCGTCACGACGTCCAGCGCCGACTGTGGCCCCACGTATCCCACGATTCCACACATGCCCGGCAGCCTACGATCCGTCAGGCACCGGAAAGGGCCGCCGCGTGCCCGGAATCGGAAATTCCCACCGGTGCGCGACGCACCGGTGGGAACGGAAGGAGGTGCGTCAGCCGAGCTTGGCGAGCTGGGCGTCGGAGACCTGCGTCGGGAAGTCGAAGTCCGTGCCGGTGGCTGCGGAGGCGAAGTTGGCGGCGGTGAAGGAGGCGACGGTGGCACCCTTGCGAACGACGACGAACTTCACGGGCATCTTGATGTCCTCGTCCGCAGCCAGGGTCATCGTGATCGCGAGGGCTTCGTCGGCTTCGTCGGGCGCCTGGGTCTTCTCAACCTTCAGGGCCTTCATCTTCTCGCCTCCGGCGGCGTAGGTGAAGCCCCCGGCACACTCGCCGACAGCGGTGTTCACGTCCTTGATCACCTGCTCGGCGCCGCCGTCCTCGTGGGAGGTGAGCGTGAGCAGCATCTTCTCCACGTCCATGCCGGCGAGCAGGGTCTCCTCGATGCCGAGCTCCTTGGTCGGCCTCTTCGGCTCACCCGTCCAGGACCGCTTCACCGTGGCGGTCGGCGAGCCGACGGGCACACCCACCTGCATCTGGGCGAGAGGTTCGCAGGTCTTGTCCTCGGCCTCGACCTTGTCGGCGGCGAGGTCCTCCGCGGGCGGCAGCTTCGTCAGCACCTTGCCGTCCTTCACGTCCGCCTGCACCAGCGCGACCTTCTCCAGCTCGGCCGCGGTCAGCGCCTTGGCCGCGGGCGCGGCGGAGGCGGAGGAGTCGGCCTTGCCCTCGTCGCCCTTGCCGCTGCCGCTGCCGTCGGAGCCGCCGCAGGCGGTGACGAGCAGGGCGAGCGCGGTGGCGGAGGCGGCGAGAGCGGTACGGCGGACGGCGGTGGTTCTCACGGGGGGACTCTTTCTTCGAAGGCGCGGCGGGACCCGCAACGCGTTGCGCGCAATATAGACACAGCTCCCTCATGAAATGATCTTCAGAAGATCACCTGTGGGGCAACCGTGACTGCTGCGTGATCTTGCCTCGCGCACCCGCCGCCCGGCCCAGCCCGGCCCGGCAGGCCCGTTCCGCCCGTTCCGCCCGGTCAGCCCTTCTCGCCTGGCTTGGAGAGGCGACGCACCCGGCGGCGGACGGCGGGGCCGATCCGGACCATGGCGCGCTTCTCGATGCCGCCGATACGCCGCTCCAGGGCGGCGAGCCGCTTGTGGGTGGCCGCCAGTTCCTTGCGGGCCTCGGCAAGCTTCAGGCTCGTCTCCTTCGTCCGCTTCTCGGCGGCGGCCAGCCGGGTGCGCAGTTCCTTGTTCTCCTGGACGCGCTTGTCGATCCGGGTGTTGGCGACGGCGATCCGCTCCCGCAGCCGGCTGACCCGGTAGCGCATGTGGCCGTCGTCCGAGCCGTCCCAGACCGGCATCGACGCGGGCAGGTCCAGGGCGGCGAGCCGGGCGTCGAACGCGGCGCCACCGTCGCCGTGGGAGTAGGTGTTCCGCAGGTCGTTGCGGTCGAGGAAGGAGACGATCCGCTCGAACCGTTCACCGTGGTTCTTGATCATCGGCGAGTAGTCGGCGGCTTCGTACAGGTCGCGCGGGTCGGTGTCCGCGGCGAGCGTGGCCAGCGGGACGTGCGGGATGTCGAAGTAACGGCACAGTTCGAGGGTCCGCGAGTCGTGAGTGAGGACGACGCTCGGCGTACCGGCCAGCAGGGCGGCGATGTTGCCGTGGATCCGGGTGCCGTAGGCGAAGTCGCGGCCGCGCAGCTCGTCGATCCAGGTCGCCGGGTCCAGCGGCATGCGCACCTTGTTCTCACGCAGCAGTTCGTGGCTGAGCTGGAGCGGGAACGGTTTCTCGATCCCGGTCTCCGGCGTGAGGTCACCCCAGAACAGCAGTTCCGCGTCGACGAGGTTCTGCGCGTAGTAGAGCAGGTCGGGGTAGCGCTCCCAGGCGTGACGGGCCAGTCCGGAGATGTCTCCCACGGGTATGGCGTTCGGGGAGAGGTTGAGGGCGAGACGTGAGGAGCCGGTCAGCTCGACGGGACGGATGTCGGGGAAGGTGTCCCCGTGGAGGAACATCGACGGGCAGCCGATGATGTCGATGCGGTCGGCGGGGAACCCCAGGCCGGTGAGGTAACGGGCGGTCAGCTCGCCGCGGACGCCGATCGACGCGGACCGGTCGAGGACGGCGGAAATGAAACGTCGCACCGACGCGTTGAGCGGCCTGAGCTGCTCGGTGTCGTAGTCGTCCCCGGTCTGGGCACCCACGCCGAAGACGACCACGGGGATGGTGAGCTGCTCCACCAGGGTCGACAGCCGGTCCAGGGACGCCTGGAAGGTGGGGCGGAAGGCGTTCGCGAGGGGCACGACGAAGGCGTCGTACTGCTCGTTGATCTCGGCCGCGCGCCGGGCGGACGGGTCGGTGCGGATGCCGTTCGAGACGACCTCGGTGTCCGGCGCGGAGAGCATCTTGTGGGCGGAGTCGCTGAAGAGCAGGTTGCCCGTGTTGGTCCCGATCAAGTCCTGGTGCATGAACTCCGTCGGCGTGGCCACGCGGAACGGGCTCTTCCCTGAACGGATCAGAATACGCTTCACTCGACACTCCCGGTCGCGGTTTGATGCGCTCGACTGCGGTCCGAGCTGCTACGAAATGCTAAACGTCATGCAAAGAAAAGTCGGACACGGGGTGTTCACATTCCGACAACTTCCCCCAACAGCCCTCTGCTCCCGCCCATCACGTGACACAGCCCACGAACCATCCCGTTCGAACTCCGTTAACAATGGACTGTGATCTCTCCGGTCTCCTCGACTTCCCGGAGCGCCCACCGGCAGCGGCCGGAGGCGACTCCCTACCTCGACCTCACCCGTGCGGAGTGGAGCGCGCTGCGCCACAAGACGCCGCTGCCGCTGTCCGCCGACGAGGTGGAGCGGCTGCGCGGGCTCGGTGACGTCATCGACCTCGACGAGGTGCGGGACATCTACCTGCCGCTGTCCCGGCTGCTCAACCTCTACGTCGGCGCCACCGACGGGCTCCGCGGCGCGCTGAACACCTTCCTCGGGGAGCAGGGCTCGCAGTCCGGCACACCCTTCGTGATAGGGGTCGCCGGTTCCGTCGCCGTCGGGAAGTCCACGGTCGCCCGGCTGCTCCAGGCCCTGCTGTCGCGCTGGCCCGAGCACCCGCGCGTCGAGCTCGTCACCACGGACGGCTTCCTGCTGCCCACCGCGGAGCTCCAGGCGCGCGGCCTGATGTCGAGGAAGGGGTTCCCCGAGTCGTACGACCGCCGCGCGCTCACCCGTTTCGTCGCCGACATCAAGGCCGGCAAGGACGAGGTGACGGCCCCGGTCTACTCCCACCTCATCTACGACATCGTCCCGGGCGAACGACTCACCGTGCGCCGCCCGGACATCCTGATCGTCGAGGGGCTCAACGTCCTGCAGCCCGCGCTCCCGGGCAAGGACGGGCGCACCCGGGTCGGGCTCGCCGACTACTTCGACTTCAGCGTGTACGTGGACGCCCGCGCCGAGGACATCGAGCGCTGGTATCTCAACCGCTTCCGCAAGCTGCGCGCGACCGCCTTCCAGGACCCCTCCTCGTACTTCCGCAGGTACACCCAGGTCTCGGAGGAGGAGGCCCTCGACTACGCCGGCACGACGTGGCGGACGATCAACCGGCCCAACCTGGTGGAGAACATCGCCCCCACCCGCGGCCGGGCCACCCTCGTCCTGCGCAAGGGCCCGGACCACACGGTCCAGCGCCTCAGCCTGCGCAAACTCTGACCTCGGGCGCGGAGCACCGGTCGCGATCCGGGTGCGGGGCGATCAGCCGCCCCGCACCCCGCCCACGCCCGCCCCGGTCAGCCCAGTGCCGACTTCACCACGTCCGCCAGGCGTTCCGCGACCGAGCGGGCCTGGTCGATGTCGGCGGCCTCCACCATCACGCGGACCAGCGGCTCGGTGCCCGAGGGGCGCAGCAGCACGCGGCCGGTCCCGCCCAGCTCGCGCTCGGCCTCCGTCACTGCCGCCGCGAGTTCCCCGGAGGTCTTCACCCGGCTCCTGTCCACGTCGGGCACGTTGATGAGCACCTGCGGCAGCCGCTCCATCACCGACGCCAGCTCGCGCAGCGAACGCCCCGTCTCGGCGACGCGCGCGGCCAGCAGCAGCCCGGTGAGCGTGCCGTCGCCGGTCGTGGCGTGGTCGAGGACGATGACGTGGCCGGACTGCTCGCCGCCGAGGGCGTAGCCCTGCTGCTTCATCTGCTCCAGGACGTACCGGTCGCCGACCGCGGTCTGCACGAAGTGGATGCCCTCGCGCTCCATGGCGAGCTTGAACCCGAGGTTGGACATCACGGTCGCGACGACGGTGTCGGAGCGCAGTGCGGAACGCTCCCGCATCGCCAGCGCGAGCACGGCGAGGATCTGGTCCCCGTCCACCTCTTCACCGGTGTGGTCGACCGCCAGACAGCGGTCGGCGTCGCCGTCGTGCGCGATACCGAGGGCGGCCCCGTGCTCGACGACCGCGGCCTTCAGCTGCTCCAGGTGGGTCGAGCCGCAGCCGTCGTTGATGTTGAGCCCGTCCGGCTGGGCGCCGATGGTGACGATCTCGGCCCCGGCCCTCGTGAACGCCTCCGGCGAGACCCGGGAGGCGGCGCCGTGCGCCTCGTCGAGGACGACCCGCAGGCCGTCCAGCCGGTTCGGCAGCACGCCGACGAGGTGGGCGACGTACGTGTCGAGCCCCTCCTCGTGGTCCCGCACGCGGCCCACGCCCGCGCCGGTCGGGCGGTCCCAGGGGGCGCCGGTGCGGTGCTCCTCGTACACGGACTCGATCCGGTCCTCCAGCTCGTCGGCGAGCTTGTGGCCGCCGCGCGCGAAGAACTTGATGCCGTTGTCGGGCATGGCGTTGTGGCTCGCGGACAGCATCACGCCGAGATCGGCGCCGAGCGCCCCGGTCAGATGCGCCACGGCGGGCGTCGGCAGCACGCCGACCCGCAGCACGTCCACGCCGGCGCTGGCCAGCCCGGCGACCACCGCGGCCTCCAGGAACTCCCCGGACGCCCGCGGGTCACGCCCGACCACGGCGGTCGGCCGATGCCCCTCGAACGTGCCCGCCTCGGCCAGTACGTGCGCGGCGGCCACGGAGAGGCCCAGCGCCATCTCGGCCGTCAGGTCCACGTTGGCGACACCGCGCACGCCGTCCGTGCCGAAGAGTCGTCCCACTTGTCCTCCTGAGAAGCGTCAGTATCGATGCGGGGCACCGGGCACCGTGCATGACTCCCCGGGCCGCGGCCCATGGGTGCGTGTGCGGTGTTCGAAGGTCGCGATGCATGGGCGGCTCCCGCATCCCGAGGCAAGCGCTCCCCGGCCATCCGATCAGATTAGCCGTCGAGCACCTTGTGCCGTTATACGCCCGCAACAGTGAGAAAACGAACGCCCCGACGGCACTGTGGCGTGCCGCCGGGGCGTTCGGAGTACGTGCAGGGGCAGCTGCAATCAGCGCTTGCTGTACTGCGGGGCCTTGCGGGCCTTCTTCAGACCGGCCTTCTTGCGCTCGACCGCGCGGTCGTCGCGGCGGAGGAAGCCGGCCTTCTTGAGCGCGCCGCGGTTGTTGTCGACGTCCGCCTCGTTCAGCGCGCGGGCGACACCGAGACGGAGCGCACCGGCCTGACCCGAGACACCGCCACCCGCGATGCGGGCGATGACGTCGTAGCGGCCCTCGAGCTCGAGCACCTTGAAGGGCTCGTTGACTTCCTGCTGGTGCACCTTGTTCGGGAAGTAGTCCTCGAGGGTGCGACCGTTGATCTTCCACTTGCCGGTGCCCGGGACGATCCGGACACGGGCGATGGCGTTCTTGCGACGGCCCAGGCCGGCGGCCGGCTGCGGGTCACCGAAGCGGGACGCCATGGACTCCGAGGTGTACTCGCCCTCGACGGGCACCTCGGACTCGGTGGTGTAGCTGTCGATGTCGATGTCGGTCTCTTCGAGCGGCTGCTCGGCAGTGGTCTCGGCCACGATGCTCCTCAGATTCTCTTCAGTCTTAGGGGGTGGCCGGAATTACTGCGCGACCTGGGTGATCTCGAACGGCACCGGCTGCTGCGCAGCGTGCGGGTGCTGGTCGCCCGAGTAGACCTTCAGCTTCGACAGCATCTGACGGCCCAGGGTGTTCTTGGGGAGCATGCCCTTGACGGCCTTCTCGATGGCCTTCTCGGGGTTCTTCGCCAGCAGCTCGTCGTAGCGGACGGAGCGCAGACCGCCCGGGTAGCCCGAGTGGCGGTACGCCATCTTCTGGGTCCGCTTGTTGCCGGAGAGGTGCACCTTGTCGGCGTTGACGATGATGACGAAGTCACCGGTGTCGACGTGGGGGGCGTAGATCGGCTTGTGCTTGCCGCGCAGGATGGAGGCCGCAGTGGAGGCCAGACGACCCAGGACGATGTCCTGAGCGTCGATGACGTGCCACTGGCGCGTCACATCGCCGGGCTTGGGGCTGTACGTACGCACGGTTCGTAGCCTTCGCTTCTTCAGTGAGTGGTCCTGACATGGCCACCGAAGACGATCACGACAGCCCTGACCGCACTGCGGTGACGCAAACCGCGTGCTGGTCGCTGGTCATCGGCCCGGCGGACCGGTGTAAGGGCCCCTCACGTGAGAATGAGCAAGCCAATACACATAACGAACATGCAGAATACCCACGCTCGACCGGACGGGTCAAAACGAGTCCGTCGGATGTGGGCTACACCAACTCTACAGGGGTCCGCCACCACCCGGCCCCCTCCCGTTCGCCGAGACCTCCCGCGCGTCACCCGCACCAACCACCCCGAGTTGTCCCCTTTGCCCGCCGGTGCGGTGGTGACGGCGGCAACGGCGGGGGCACCGGGCGGCGTTGGGGCGGACCGGCGCACCCCGCTCCCCGTCTAAGATGCGCCCCATGAGTTACGGGCAGGGGGGACCTCCTTCGCAGTGGGATCCCTGGAAACCACAGTCTCAGCAGCCCTGGACCAGCGGGGGCGCGAGCGGCAGCGGCCAGGGACCGGACTGGGCCGCGCTCGCCGACGCGTCCGAGACACGCCACAAGCGACGGCGGCTGCTGTTCATCGGCGGCGGCGCGATCGCGACCGTCGCGATAGGCACGGCCGTGGCGGTGGCCGTCGTCTCGGCGAACGGTGGCGACCAGGCCTCCGGCCCCTCGTCCTCCCAGCTGCCGGCGACCGCCGGCCTGCCCAGCGCCACCGGCACGGTCCCGTCGTTCGCCCCGACGAGCGCGCCGCCGCCGCTGGACCCGAAGGACTTCGTCTCCAGCGTGCAGAAGGACCGGGCGCCGCTGGCTCCCGACGTCCTCTTCCCGGGCACGCAGCTCACCATGGGCGACACCGTGTACAAGAAGGGCCCGACGGCCGACACCCGCGACTGCGCCTCGGCCGCGAAGGCCACGCTGCCCAAGGTCCTCACCGACAACGGGTGCAGCCGCCTGCTCCGGGTCACCTACACCAAGGACGACATCGCGGTGACGGTGGGCGTGGCCGTCTTCGACACCGAGGCCCAGGCGGTCAAGACCAAGCAGCAGGCCGACACCAGGAGCATCGTCAAGTCCCTCGCGGGCGGCGGCGTCAAGGGCTTCTGCGACGGCGCGGTCTGCCGCTCGACCACCAACTCCTACGGCCGTTACGCCTACTTCACGCTGTCCGGCTTCACCGACGCCAAGAACGTGACCGAGCAGGACAAGGCCGTCTTCTCCACCGGCAACGATCTCGCCGAGTTCACCTTCCGCCAGATCCGCCGCCGCGGCGAGGCCCAGGCCTCGGCCGCCGCGAACGGGTGACGACGGCCGGGCGAGCTCCTTCGGTCACCGCGGCCACCGGGGGCCCGGCCCGGGGGCCCGGCCCGGTTCTTCCGTGCCTCGTTCCCCCGGTGCCTCACAGCCGCTTCGCGCTGCGCAGCGTCTTCGCGTAGTAGCCGTTGCCGTCCAGCCGGGACACGCCGCCGACGTCGCCGATGGTCGGGCCGTTGATCTCCTCACGGCTGGAGACGAAGATCAGGTGGCCCTCGGTGTCGTAGCCGAGCACCATGCCCACGTGGTCCAGCCGGTCCTTGGTCCGCGCGTCGAGCTTGAAGAAGACGAGGTCGCCGGGCTGCAGCTGGTCGATGTTGGCGGGCCGGTCCTCCGCGGCCACTCCGGTGAGCGGGAGCACGTCGGCGCCCACCTTGGAGCGGGCCATGCCGTTGGCGGTGCGCGGCAGCCCGTCGCCGGAGGAGTCGTCCGAGGACATCAGCGGGTAGCGGGCGCGGTAGCCGAGCACCATGCGGATGAAGCCGGAGCAGTCCAGGGCCCTGGCCCGCATGGTCTCCGGCGCCCCGACGGCACCGTCCCTGAACGGGTACGGGACACCGAGGAAGTCGTAGAAGTCGGACTGCTCCAGGCGCAGGTCGCCGCCTTCCGCGCCGCTGGTGTTCAGTGGGCCGAAGTCGGCGTCACCGGCGTAGAGCGTGCCCTGCTCGTCCTTCTTGTCCGGGGCGCCGGCCACGTACTGGAAGGCGAACGCGAAGAGGTCGTCCTCCTCGCTGCCCTTGTTCTCCGCGTACCAGTCCTTGAACCACTGCTCCTCCTCCGCGCCCTCCTCCCACGCCTCGGGCATGAGCCGGACCCAGTCCCGGGTCGACACCTTGGACTTGGTGGCTGCCGGCTCCTGGAAGGTGCGGGCCTTCCCGGTCAGCGTCGCGGTGCGCGACCCGTCGGTGAGGACCGCCGCGATCTGCCCGTCGCCGCCGCGCAGCACCGAGCGCGCCGGGTTCTCCAGCCGGGACCACGTCGCCTTGCTGTCGTCCGCTCCGCCCCCGGACCCGCCGGTGCCGTCCAGGACACCGACGTTGCGGACCTCGGTGACGCCGGGCGCCTCCTGCTTGCGCAGCTCCACGGTGAGGTAGCCGGAGGCCGCGACGAGGGTGAGCACCACCAGTCCGGGGACGATGTGGCGCGTCTTCCTCTTCCCTTTCCCTGCCATCGGAATGCTCCTCGGTTGTTGTCAGACGGTGGGCATGACGCCGAGCAGCAGGCCGGCGGCGATGACGATGTAGGCCATGAGCGACACGGTGCCTGTGGCCAGCAGGGTGGGTCCCTTGGGCTGCCGCACCATCTGGTAGGCGATCAGGCCGGGCACGATGAACCCGAGGGTCTGGTTGCCGTACAGCAGCGGGAACTCGAGTGAGAGCACGATCATCACGGTGCCCTGGAGCAGCACGCCCAGCAGCACGACCGCGGCGAAGAGCCGCTTGCCGTACAGGATCACCAGCCGCTGCATCACCTTGGTGCCCGCGTAGGTCAGGGCCGTCACCCCCACCACCATCGCCGCGCGCTGCAGGTCCTCGATGAGGGTGAGCGCCAGCCAGCCCGGGGTGATCATGCCGCCGGGCGACAGGTTGGTGGTGAGGTAGCACAGCAGTGAGAAGAACAGACCTATCGCGATGCCCAGAGCGGCCATCTCGGGGGTCAGTGCGGCGGTGATCAACGGGGTCTCCGGGCAGGTGTGCGGAAGGAAGAAGGGCGGTCGGCCCGCGAGGGCTCAGCGACGCGGAGGTGGTCCGCCGCTGTCCTCGTCGGTCGGGTACCAGGGCCCGCCGTCGGGTTCGTCGTAGTACGGCGGGCGCTGCTGCTCGGGCCCGTGCTCCTGGTACTGCCCGTGCTGCGGAGCGCGCTGCGCCTGCTGCGGCGGGTGCGGTGCGCGCCGCTGCTCGTACTGCCCGGGCTCCGCGTACCGGTCGCGCTGCTCGTACCGCTCGTGCTGCGCATGCTGCTGGTACCGGCCTCGCTGCTCGTACTGGTCCTGTGGGGCGTAGGGGGTGTACTGGTCCTGCTGCTGGCCCTGCTGCTGGTCCTGCTGCTGGAGTGCCGCCTGCCGGGCGAGGAGGTGGCGGCGGATGACGGGGATCTCCTGGGTCCGGGACGCCTGGTAGCGCTCCTCGTACGCCGTCGGGTAGGCGGCGAACGGGTCCAGGCGGGGCACCTGCTGCGCCGGAACGGCGGCCGGGCCCCGGGCCGCCGGTCCCGGGCCGGTCTGCTGCCCCGGGCCGGCCGGCTGGTCCGCGTCGGGCGTCTCGTCCGCGGGGAGTTCGGCCAGATACTCCAGCAGTTCCTCGCCCTGGCCGTGGATGTTGCCGATGGCGACGAGCGAGGAGCCGTCGGACATGCGGCCGAGCAGTTCCGTCATGAACTCGTGGGCGTCCCGGCGTTCGCCGCCCAGGTCGACCGCGCGGTCCCGCCACTCGGCGGGAATGGCGTCGATGGCGCTCTTGGCGGGGTGTCCGATGACGAAGACGTTGTCCGGCTGGAGGTCGGGGACGATCTCGCCCATCTGCCCGTTGCGCTCCACCCGGTCCGGGCGGCAGTTGATCACGACGTTCAGCGGGCGGCGGATGGCGCCGAGGTCGAGCAGCTGGTTGATGTTCATCAGCGTCGACTCGGGGTCGTTGGCCGCGAAGACGTTGGCGAAGGACAGCCGCTTGTTCTCCTCGGTCACGTACTTCTCCACGGAGAGCACACCCGGGTCCGGCGGGGCGTCGTACATGCCCTGCAGGGCGACCTCGCGTTCCACGCCGAGCAGCTCGGCCACGACCAGGGCGATCGCGACGTTCTCCTTGAACGTGAACCAGCTGAAGCCCCGCAGCTCCTCGTCGGTGACCATCTCCGGGTCCGCGTAGATCAGCTTGCAGTTCCGGGCGTCGGCCTCCTCCTGAAGGATGTCGAAGCGATCCTTCTCGGCGGTGACGCAGATGCCGTCCTGGGGCATCGAGCGGCACAGCGAACGGGCCACGTCGTCGAGCGTGGGGCCCATCTCGGCGAGGTGGTCCTCACGGACGTTGCACAGCACACCGATCGTCGAGCGGATCAGCTTGCTCTGGTTGACCTCCTGCAGCGCCGGCATGACCGCCATGCACTCGATGACGAGCGCGTCCGGCCGGTACGCGGCAGCCCGGCGGACGATACCGATCTGTTCCACCACGTTGGCGATGCCGAACTTGCGGTAGACCGGCTCCTCGGTCGCGTCCGGGTGGATGAACCGGGCGGCCGTGCCGGTCGTCTTGGCGACGGTGGTCAGGTCACCGCCGCGCAGGGCGCCGGCGCACAGCCGGGTGATGGAGGACTTGCCGCGGATGCCGTTGACGAGTACCCGGGACGGTATGGAGTGCAGGGCGGCGTAGTGCCGGCGCTGCTCGACGACACCCGCGACGAAGAGAAGCAGGCAGCAGATCAGCAGCGCGAAGTAGAGGTAGAGCACGGCGGGTCACCTTCCTCCGGTGCCGAGCCGGGGCTCACCGGGTCGGGGGTCGGCGGATCGGGGGTCGGCGGGTCGGCGGGTCTGCTGCTGCCGACGGGTCTGGAGCTGCTGGCGGATCAGTTCGAGGCTGCGGACGACCGCTCCCACCTCGTCGTGGTACGTGGGGTAGAGCACCGCCTTGAGGTCGCCGTCGGCCAGCTTCTCGGCGCTGGTGGCGAGGGCGCGCAGGGGCCGGGCGACCACCAGGTGCACCCAGCCCAGGCAGACCACGATCGCGGCGAGTCCGAGCAGGCCCGCGAGTACGCTGCGGTCCTCCTGCTCGTACGCGGTGATCTGGAAGCGGTCGGCGTTCTGCCAGCTGACCACGGTCCAGCCGATGTCGGCGGCGACACCGCCGCCGCTGAAGGGAGCCGCGGCCGCGACGGTGATGGTGCCGCCGTCGCGGATGAGGAGCCCGTTCTCGACGGGTCCGGCGCCGACCTGCACACTGCCCGCCCGGACCAGGTCCGTCAGGGCCTCGCGGGGCAGTTCCTCGAAGGCGAGGAAGCCGTCACTGGCGGCGAGGGTCCGGCCCTTCGCGTCCGCCACGCGGACCTCACCGAGGCCGGGACGCTTCAGCAGCGAGTTGAGGAACTCGACCCGTACCTCGCCGACGAGCGTGCCGCCCTCCTCCGGGAGCGGCGCGCCGGCCTGGAGCACCGGCTTCCTGCCGCCCTCCCCGGAGATCCGGACCAGCGGCAGATCCTTCTCGTCGCTCCAGGCGTGCGGGTCGCCGCCGGCGCGGGCGGCGACCTCGCCACCCGCGTCGACGACGTACAGCGCCGCGTACCGGGTGTGCTGGCGCAGGGCGTCCTCGAGCACCTTCTCGGTGGCGGCCCGGTCGGCCACGTCGACGAGGCGGGAGGTGGAGACCAGGTCCGCCTGGGCCTCGTTGAGCGCCCGGCGGACGCGGTCGGACACCAGGTCGGTGCGGTCGCGCTGGTCGTTGACCATGGGGGCGGGCACGCTGACCGAGTCGTCGGTGCGGTTCAGGAGCAGGCCGACCGGCACGCACCACAGGAGCAGCAGTACGGCGGTCACCGCGAGCTGCGCCCGGATGCCGAACCGGGCCCTGCCGCCGCGCTTGGTGCCCTTTCCGCCGTCGGGGCCCCCCGGGCCGCCGAGCTGTCCCCGCAGCCGCTCCAGGGCGGAGCCGATGCGGGCGGCCTCGCCGCCCCGGAAGGTACCGACGGGGCGGGTCAGGTCACCGCGGGCGAGCCGGCGGGACTCCAGGAACAGCCGCAGCAGGGGCCGCTGCACCCGCGCCCACAGCACCGCCGCGGCCAGCAGGCCGAGCACCACCAGGGCCCCGGCCGCGATCAGTCCGTACAGCTCGCGGCCGGTGGCACCGCTCTGCTCGGCGACCACGGGCAGCATGGCCACGACCGTGAGTCCGAGGCCCGCCGCGACGCTGTCCTTCTCCTCGGGGTCGGAGGAGGCCAGGGAGGCGTAGCCGCCGGTGACGACACGGCCGTTGTACTCGTCTCCGGTCACGGACCCGCTGATGCCGGGGTAGCCGCGGGAACCGGGCTCCTTGGCGGTGACGGGGTGGTCCTCGGTCCGCTCGGCCGCCCGGCCGGACAGGTCGCTCATCTGCTTCTGGAGGAACTCGAGTTCCTTGCGCTCCTGGTCCGAGTTGAGCGCCTCGGACCGCTCGAAGCCTGCCGTGGCGAGCACTTCGCCACCCCGCGCGACCACGGCCATGGTGCGGAACGGGCCCAGTGTGATGGGCGGCACGGACAGGCTGTTGGAGGCGATCAGCAGCTGCTGGGGACGGTCCTTCCAGTCGAGGAGGGCCATCGTCATCAGCCGGACGTCACCGGTCTCCAGCCGCACCATGCGCGGAATGAGGGCGTGTTCCCCGGTGAGGACGCCCTTGTCCAGCCAGCCGAGCGGAATGCGTTCGCCACGTGCGGCGAGCACGTCCCCGCTCTCCAGGTCCACCACGGTGGTGCCGGTCCACTTCTGGTACGTGGTGCCGAGGTCGGAGAGGACGTCCTCCGGCTCGGCCGGCTTCCCGGCGTTCAGCGCGGTGGCGGTGCGCCGCAGGTCCGTGACCCGCTCGTCGATCGAGGCGCGCAGGGCGATCGCCCCGTCCTCCGCGTAGTGCTGCTGGGAGGAGAGCACGGCCTTCGGTACGACCGGATCGCTGCCGGGGCCGAGCACCTGGGCGGTCAGCCCGGCCAGGGCGAGGATCAGTACGCACAGCACCGCGATCGGCGGACGGACGCCGCCGAGCAGCGGCATGTCCGCCCGTCTGCGGCTGCGGCGCCGCTTCTGTGCCGAGGGCGGCGCGACACGACTCGATGTCACCGGTGGTCTTCCTTGGTCTGTACACGAGTGCCGGGCGTACGCCGGCGCACCATTACCGCGACCGTGCGACGTCGTCACTCAATGGACTGATAAACGCCGACAAGGTTGTATCCCCGGCGCGGACTTCGGGTGTGGGGCCGGTCACTTCTCCAGCGAGAGCTGCTCCATGCCGTCGCCGCCGGGGGCACCCCGGTTGTAGAGGAAACCGCGGGTCCGGTCGAGCGCCAGCCGGTAGCGGGCGAGCCGCTCCTCGGACAGGTCACCGGGCTCGTCGAGCATCTGCTGGGCGTCCACCAGCCGCAGGTCCCGTACGGCGCCGTCGGGTGCCTCCTCGCCGGGCTCCACCTCCGGCGGAATGTCCACCAGCGTGGTGCGGTAGCGCGCGGTGACGTCCCAGCCCTCGGCCGTCTCCTGGAACTCGAACCAGCCGATGACCCCCTCCTCGGTCAGTCCCGTCGGGGAGGAGTGCCGGGCCAGCTGGTTGCCGAGGCTGTAGGCGACCCAGGTGCCGTTCACCTTCTGGATCGGCTGGACGACGTGGGCGTGGTGCCCGATCACGAGGTCGACGCCGGTCTCCTCGGTGAGCCGCTGCGCCAGCTGCAGCTGAGGCACGCTGGGCTCGTTGTAGTGCTCCAGCCCCCAGTGGACGGAGAGGATCACCACCTCGGCACCCTCTTCCCGGGCACGGGCCTCGGCCTTCTTGATCTCCTCGGTGCTGAGCCGGTTCAACGCCCACTTCTGCTTCTCGGGCGTCGGGTTCAGAAACGACTCCCAGGAGAAGGAGAGATGTCCGACCTTGACACCCTTGACCTCGCGAAGGGTGACCGACTGCGCCTCCTCGGCCGACCGCGCCGATCCGGCGTGCCCGAGCCCCAGGTCGTCCATGACGTCCAGCGTGCGCCGTACGCCGTCCAGCCCGTGGTCGTACGTGTGGTTGGAGGCCGTGGAGCAGGTGTCGTACCCCACGTCCTTCAGCGACGTCAGGACCTGCGGCGGGACCAGGAACTCGGGATACCCCTCGAAGGGGCCCTCGGGCTCGCCCACGGGGGTCTCCATGTGGCAGATCGCCAGGTCCGCCTTGCTGATGACGGGCTTCACCCCGGCGAGCGTCGGCCCGAAGTCCAGCCCGGCCTCTCCCTCACCGGTCGCCTTCGCATCCTTGGCGGCCTGCTCGACGATCTCGGGGTGGATGAGCACGTCGCCCGCAGCCGCGACGGTGAAGGAGCGTCCTCCCGGCTTGGCCTGCGGCTCCACGGAACCGTCGGCCGTACCGCACGACGCCAGGAGAGCGGTCAGCGCGACCAGGGTGGCCGCCACCCGGACCTTGGGGAGAGACTTACACAGTGTCACTTGGTCATATTTACATGGTCCGTACATCCCCCACGCCGATTACCATTACGAGACAGTCACGTTTCACTCCACTTATCGCCCTGGTGCTACTCGTTCTTACAATGACGGGCTGCCAGGCGAAATCCGCGGATAAATCGGAGGAAACCATTCCAGCAGCGCGGGAACTGGTGGACCTTCGCAGCCGCGTCCTCACCTACACGGAGACCTTCGAGCGCGACGGTCCCTACGCGCCCCCCGACGCCGACCAGCGCGACCGGCTCGCCCGCGGCATCGGACGGCTCCTCGACCACGACGCGCGCGAGGCCGGTGAACTCCTCGCCCCCCTCGGCCTGCGCGTCACCCGGCTCACCGACACCTCCACCGGCCGGCGCTACGACGAGGTCGCGGCCTCGGGCAAGGGCGCGAGCGCGCACTGGGGGCGGCTGTATCTGAACGCCGACTCCGCCGTCCGCTGGAACGCGCAGGTGCCGCACCCCGTCGCCGACCGAAAGACCGAGGCGCTCGGCGTACGGCTCCTGGAGGACAACCCGGGCGGTGCGCTCGTCCTGGCCGGCGCCCACCGCCGGGCGGGCGACGGCCAGGACGACGACGGAAACGCCGTCGCCGATGTGGCCCACCGTGAGGACAGCGCCTTCCACACCGTCGTCGTGGAGTTGCAGAAGCGCGGAGTACCCGGCATCCAGCTGCACGGCTTCGCCGAGTCCTCCGCGAAGCGCTACGACGCGATCCTCTCCAGCGGTGCCGCGCAGAGCGCGCCCGGCGAGGCGTCCGCCCTGGCCGACCGTCTGGAGACGGACGGGCTGCGGGTCTGCCGCGGCTGGTCGGCCCGCTGCCCCCTCGAGGGCACCACCAACGTGCAGGGCAAGGCCGCACAGCAGCACCACGCGACCTTCCTGCACCTGGAACTCACCCCGGACGGCCGCGGCGAGGGACCCGACTCCCAGGAGGTCGTGGACGCCCTGGCGGGACTGCTCACGACCTGGGCGGAGGAAGGAGCCGGAAACTGAGCAAGGAGCGGGGCGGAGAACCGGTCCGGGCCCGGGATCAGCAGCACCGGGCCGGCGGTGCCGGCAGCGAGCGCTTGTTGCGGGCCTCCTGGGAGCGGGCGGCCAGGAGGTCGTCGGACGGATAGCCGACCTCCTCCAGGGTCAGCCCGTGCGGACGCACGACGTGCACCGCGGAGTCCCGTACGCCCGCCGCCAGTACCTTGCCCGGCCAGTCGGGCGCGCGGTGGCCGTCGCCGACGAACAGCAGCGCCCCGATCAGCGAGCGCACCATGTTGTGGCAGAAGGCGTCGGCCCGGACCGTCGCCGTGATCACCCCGTCCGCGTCGCGCGCCAGGCTCAGCTCCTGGAGCGTACGGATCGTCGTCGCGCCCTCCCGCCGCTTGCAGTACGCGGCGAAGTCGTGCTCCCCCAGGAGCCCCCCCGCCGCCTCGTTCATGGCGTCGACGTCCAGGGGCCAGTCGTGCCAGAGCACGTGGCCCCGCAGCAACGGGTCCACCCCGCCGGGATGGTCGGTGACGCGGTACGCGTAACGCCTCCAGATCGCGGAGAAGCGTGCGTTGAACCCCGCGGGGGCCTCGGCGAGGGACCAGATGCGCACATCGCGCGCCAGCCGTCCCGCGAGCCGCTTGAGCAGCTTCTCCCGGTGCTGCTCCCACAGTTCGGCCGGGAGGTCGACATGGGCCACCTGGCCGCGGGCGTGCACCCCGGCGTCGGTCCGTCCCGCCACGGTCAGCTCGTACGTCGTCTCCCCGGACCGCGTGACGGTCCGCAGGGCGTCCTCGATCTCCCCCTGCACGGTCCGCCGGCCCCCGGCCTGCTTGGCCCAGCCGGAGAACCCGGCCCCGTCGTAGGAGAGATCGAGACGGATACGGACGTGTCCGGGCTGCACTTCGTCACTCACGTACAGATCCTCTCAGGCGCACGGCATCGGGCAGGAGACAGGAGGCAGGAGGGGCAGCAGGCATACGAAGAAGCGGGCCCGCCCTCACAGGGCGGACCCGCTCAACGTGAAGCAGTACTGCCTCAGGCGTCCTTGGCGTCCTCGGCGGCCTCGTCCTTGGCCAGGTCGGCCTTGGTGTCCTCGGCCG
Source organism: Streptomyces sp. NEAU-W12 (assembly GCF_026242095.1). Lineage (NCBI taxonomy): Bacteria > Bacillati > Actinomycetota > Actinomycetes > Kitasatosporales > Streptomycetaceae > Streptomyces > Streptomyces sp. NEAU-W12. The sequence goes on along the minus strand of NZ_JAPJDM010000019.1, from coordinate 133,777 downwards.
GGGCCTCGGCGGCCTCGTCCTTCTTGAGGGTGTCTTCCTTGACCGCGCGCTTGGTCGCGGCCTCGGCCTCACCGGTGGCCTCCTGGGCGACCGTCAGGGCCTCGACCAGCTCGATGACGGCCATGGGCGCGTTGTCGCCACGGCGGTTACCGATCTTGGTGATGCGGGTGTAGCCACCCGGCCGGTTCTCGTACCGCGGGCCGATCTCGGTGAAGAGCGTGTGCACGATGCTCTTGTCCGTGATGACCTGGAGCACCTGGCGGCGGTTGTGAAGGTCGCCCTTCTTCGCCTTGGTGACCAGACGCTCGGCGTACGGACGCAGCTTGCGCGCCTTCGCCTCGGTGGTGGTGATCCGGCCGTGCTCGAAGAGCGACTTCGCGAGGTTCGCGAGGAGCAGCTTCTCGTGCGCGGCGCTGCCGCCCATACGGGCACCCTTGGTGGGCTTCGGCATGCTGTCTCTCCTAGGTGTCTGCCCCGGCCGTATCAGGTACCGGGGTCAGTATCCGAGCAGGCGGTCGCCTGTCGGAGACCCCGCGCCCCACAGGGGCACGGGGAGGTGCCGGTATGCGGCTCCGTCGCGTGCGCGCGACCAGCCGAAACGGAACCGTCGGTCCCGGGCCCTCAGTACTGCTCGGTCTCGACGAACCCGGCGTCCGCGTCGTCGTCCGCGCCGAAGGCGTCCGCGGCAGCGGTCGGGTCGAATCCGGGCGGGCTGTCCTTCAGAGCCAGGCTCATGCCGGCCAGCTTCGCCTTGACCTCGTCGATCGACTTCGCACCGAAGTTGCGGATGTCGAGGAGGTCGGCCTCGGAGCGGGCGACGAGCTCACCCACGGAGTGGATGCCCTCACGCTTGAGGCAGTTGTACGAGCGGACGGTGAGCTCGAGCTCCTCGATCGGCAGTGCCAGATCGGCGGCGAGAGCGGCGTCCGTCGGGGACGGGCCCATGTCGATGCCCTCGGCGTCGATGTTGAGCTCGCGGGCCAGACCGAACAGCTCGACCAGGGTCTTGCCGGCCGACGCCATGGCGTCACGCGGACGCATGGCCTGCTTGGTCTCGACGTCGACGATCAGCTTGTCGAAGTCGGTGCGCTGCTCGACACGGGTCGCCTCGACCTTGTACGTGACCTTCAGCACGGGGCTGTAGATGGAGTCGACCGGGATACGGCCGATCTCCTGGCCCACCTGCTTGTTCTGCACGGCGGAGACGTAGCCGCGGCCGCGCTCGACGGTCAGCTCCATCTCCAGCTTGCCCTTGCCGTTGAGCGTGGCGAGGACGAGGTCGGGGTTGTGCACCTCGACACCGGCCGGGGGCGCGATGTCGGCGGCGGTGACCTGACCCGGGCCCTGCTTGCGCAGGTACATCACCACGGGCTCGTCGTGCTCGGAGGAGACGACCAGCTGCTTGATGTTGAGGATCAGGTCGGTGACGTCCTCCTTGACGCCCGGCACGGTGGTGAACTCGTGCAGGACACCGTCGATGCGGATGCTGGTGACAGCAGCGCCGGGGATCGACGACAGGAGGGTACGGCGGAGGGAGTTGCCGAGGGTGTAGCCGAAGCCCGGCTCCAGCGGCTCGATCACGAACCGGGACCGGAACTCGTCGACGACCTCTTCGGTCAACGAGGGACGCTGAGCGATCAGCATGTGTGGATCCTTCTCTCGTGGACGCCCGCTATTTGACGTCCGACGGAAACCGCACCCGGTGAGGAGTGCGGGCACTGCAAGGGTACGGGCGGTACGGCCCGTATACGGAACGTACCGCCCGAAAAATCACTGCCCGCGTGGCACCGGGTCAAGGACTCGGACGCGACGCCGGCGAATCGGACCCGGCGACGCTTCGGCGGACGGCAGCCGTGCTGCGACACCGCGGGGGACGACCCCCGCACCCCCAGCAGGAGGCCGACCACCGACACCGGCGAATCAGACCCGGCGACGCTTCGGCGGACGGCAGCCGTTGTGCGGGGTCGGGGTGACGTCCTGGATGGAGCCGACCTCGAGACCGGTCGCCTGGAGCGAACGGATGGCGGTCTCACGACCGGAACCCGGGCCCTTGACGAACACGTCGACCTTGCGCATGCCGTGCTCCTGGGCGCGGCGGGCAGCCGACTCGGCGGCCATCTGCGCGGCGAACGGCGTGGACTTCCGGGAGCCCTTGAAGCCGACGTGGCCGGCGGAGGCCCAGGAGATCACGTTGCCGGACGGGTCCGTGATGGAGATGATCGTGTTGTTGAACGTGCTCTTGATGTGCGCGTGGCCGTGAGCGACGTTCTTCTTTTCCTTGCGGCGCACCTTCTTGGCAGCGCCCTGACGTCCCTTGGGGGGCATCTACTAACTCCTACGGGAGGTGGTCGGTCCTTCAGCGAAGACCGTGGACAGGTGTCCGCTGCGGACTACTTCTTGCCCGGCTTCTTCTTGCCGGCGATGGCGCGACGCGGGCCCTTGCGGGTACGCGCGTTGGTGCTGGTGCGCTGACCGCGGACGGGCAGACCGCGACGGTGACGCAGACCCTGGTAGGTACCGATCTCGACCTTGCGGCGGATGTCGGCCTGGATCTCGCGACGGAGGTCACCCTCGGTCTTGATGTTGTTGTCGACGAACTCGCGGATCGCGACGAGCTGCTCCTCGGAGAGGTCGCGAACGCGGGTGTTCGGGTCGACGCCGACAGCGGCCAGCGTCTGCTGCGAAAGGGTTCGGCCGATGCCGAACACGTAGGTGAGGGCGATCTCCACGCGCTTTTCGCGCGGGATGTCAACACCGGAAACGCGTGCCATTCAATGGCTCCAGTTTGTTGTCGGAGGTCTTCCGCAGAACCGCCTCCCAGCCGCCGGCCTCGCCCGCTTCGGCGATTTGGTACGGACTGGGTCCCCAGCCTCCGAGCCGGGGGTGTCGAGCCGCGAGGCTCGGGTCCTGCGTATGAACGTGTGTTGCTCGCGTCGCGCGAAGTTCTGCGGAAAGTCGCAGAGGGTGGGTCGTGCGGTTCAGCCCTGGCGCTGCTTGTGGCGCGGGTTGTCGCAGATGACCATGACCCGGCCGTGACGGCGGATCACCCTGCACTTGTCGCAGATCTTCTTGACGCTCGGCTTGACCTTCATGGGATGTGAAGTTCTCCGGGCTCAGTGCCCCCGCACCCGCATCACGGGGGGAGGGGCAAGATCTACTTGCTCACTTGTACCGGTAGACGATCCGGCCACGCGTCAGGTCGTACGGAGAGAGCTCCACCACGACCCGGTCGTCAGGGAGGATACGGATGTAGTGCATACGCATCTTGCCGCTGATGTGCGCCAGGACCTGGTGGCCGTTCTGGAGCTCGACCTTGAACATGGCGTTCGGAAGAGACTCGACGACAGTGCCCTCGATCTCGATGGCACCCTGCTTCTTGGCCACGCTTCGCCCTTCGAATCGACTACCTTGATCGACTCAGCTGCGCACCCCGGCGCGGACCCGCGTCCATGGACGCGGATGCAGGCATGCGGGTGCACAAGAGCCGACGAGTCAGTCTACGTCAGGGCTCCCGGAAAGACGAATCGGGAAAGTCTGCCCCACCCACGAGATCCTTAACCCGCGGGCCTGTGCACGTGCCGCCCGTCGTGATCACGCTCCGGTCGACCCGCTCCTCCCCCACGCCCCTCTCGCGGGCTCGGCACCCGGGGCGCCTCACAGGCTTCGGGCGACTGCGCCGGCCTCCGGCCGGCGGGCGTGGCGGGGGCCCACGTCAGGCGAGCGGGTCCGGAGCCGCCGTGATCCCGTACTCGGCGAGCTTCGCCTTCCCGCCGTCCGGAGCGGTCAGCACCAAGGGACCCGCCTCCGTCAGCGCGACCGAGTGCTCCCAGTGCGAGGACCAGGTGCCGTCCGTGGTGATCACGGTCCAGTCGTCCTCCAGCACCCGCGTCTTCGCGGTGCCCAGCGCGACCATCGGCTCGATGGCGAGGCAGAAGCCCGGGACCAGCTTGGGCCCCTTGCCCCGGCGGCGGTCGACGTAGTTCAGCAGGTGCGGGTCCATGTGCATCTCGGTGCCGATGCCGTGGCCGCCGTAGTCCTCGATGATCCCGTAGCGTCCGCCGCCCGGCTTCGGCTGCCGGCGGATGTAGGTCTCGATGGCGCGGGAGACGTCGACCAGCCGGTTGCCGAGCTTCATGGCCGCGATGCCGGCCCACATCGACTCCTCGGTCACCCGGGACAGCTCGACCAGCTCCGGCGCGTGTCCCGAGCCGACGAAGGCCGTGTAGGCCGCGTCGCCGTGCCAGCCGTCGATGATGGCTCCGCAGTCGATGGAGATGATGTCGCCGTCCGCCAGGACGACGTCGTCGGAGGGGATGCCGTGGACGACGACCTCGTTGGCGGAAGTGCAGATCGTCGCGGGGAAACCGCCGTAGCCCAGGAAGTTCGACTTCGCGTTGTGCTCCGCGAGCACCTTGCGGGCGACCTGGTCCAGGTCCTTCGTCGTGGCCCCGGGCACGGCAGCCTCGCGGGTGGCCGCGTGAATGGCAGCGACCACCAGCCCCGCCTCACGCATCTTGGCGATCTGCTCGGGGGTCTTGATCTGCACCATGAGGGCGACGGCCTTTCTGGACCGGAAGGAATACGGACACCGTCAACGATACGGGGGACGGCGTCCGCACCCGCTCACCCGTACTCACGCCCGCCGCGCACACGTCGGCCGCGGCCCCCGCAGGGAACCGCGGCCGGACGGGCACGGCTACTTGTCCTGCTTGAGCGCCTCCAGCGCACGCCCGGTGACCTCGTCGACCGGACCCGTCGCCTGGATCGTCACCACAAGGCCCTGGGCCTTGTAGTAGTCGATGATCGGCTCGGTCTGCGTGTGGTAGACCTCCAGCCGGGTGCGCACCGTCTCCTCGGAGTCGTCGTCGCGCTGGTACAGCTCGCCGCCGCAGACGTCGCAGACGCCCTCCTGCTTCGGCTTGCTGTACGTCACGTGGAAGACGTGGCTGGAGTCCTTGCGGCAGATCCGCCGCCCGGCGATCCGCTTGACCACCTCGGCCTCGGGGGCCTCCAGGTCCAGCACCGCGTCGAGCGTGATGCCCTCGGTCTCCAGCAGCTCGTCCAGGGACTCGGCCTGGGAGACGTTCCTCGGGAAGCCGTCCAGCAGGAAGCCGCCTTCGGCGTCCGGCTGCTCCATGCGGTCCTTCGCCATGGCGATGGTGACCTCGTCCGGCACCAGGTTGCCCGCGTCCATGTAGGACTTCGCGAGCTTGCCCAGCTCGGTCTGCTTGCTGATGTTGGCGCGGAACAGGTCGCCGGTGGAGATGTGGGGGATGCTCAGCTTCTCGGCTAGGCGGGTGGCCTGCGTGCCTTTCCCAGCACCGGGCGGCCCGACGAGGACGATTCGCATCAGCGGAGGAACCCTTCGTAATTGCGCTGCTGGAGCTGGCTCTCGATCTGCCTCACCGTCTCGAGACCGACACCCACGATGATGAGGATGCTGGTCCCGCCGAACGGGAAGTTCTGGTTTGCCCCGAAACCGGCCAACGCCATCGTCGGCACGAGAGAGATCAGCCCCAAGTACAGCGAACCCGGCCAGGTGATCCGGTTGAGTACGTAACTCAGGTACTCAGCGGTCGGTCGGCCAGCCCGGATGCCCGGGATGAAACCACCATACTTCTTCATGTTGTCGGCGACTTCTTCGGGGTTGAAGGTAATCGCCACATAGAAGAACGCGAAGAACACGATCAGGAAGAAGTACAGAATGATGTGCATCGTGGCGCCGGTGTCGGCGAGGTTGTTCGTCACCCACGTCGCCCAGCCCGAGGTGGAGCTGGAGAACTGGACGATCAGCGCCGGGATGTAGAGCAGCGACGAGGCGAAGATGACGGGGATGACACCCGCCTGGTTCACCTTGAGCGGGATGTAGGTCGACGTACCGCCGTAGGAACGACGGCCGATCATGCGCTTCGCGTACTGCACGGGAATCCGGCGCTGGGCCTGCTCGACGAAGACGACGAGGCCGACCATGACCAGACCGACGATCATGACCGTGCCGAACTCGATCCAGCCGTCCGCCAGGCTGCCCTGCTCCTTGATGGCCCACAGGGCGGAGGGGAAGGTGGCGGCGATCGAGATGAACATCAGCATCGACATGCCGTTGCCGATGCCGCGGTCGGTGATCAGCTCACCGAGCCACATGACGGCGGCCGTGCCGGCGGTCATGGTGATGACCATGGTGATGGTCACGAACATCGACTGGTCGGGGACGATCTCGCTCGCCACCGGGCAGCCCTGGAAGAGCGCGCCACTGCGGGCGGTGGCCACCAGGCCGGTGCCCTGCAGGATGGCCAGCGCCACCGTCAGGTAACGGGTGTACTGCGTGATCTTGGCGGTGCCGGCCTGGCCCTCCTTCTTCAGGGCCTCCAGGCGCGGAATCACCACGGTCAGCAGCTGCAGAATGATACTCGCCGTGATGTACGGCATGATTCCCAGCGCGAAGACCGTGATCTGCAGCAGCGCACCGCCGCTGAACATGTTGACCAGCCCGAACAGGCCCTGGTTCGCCTGGGCCGCATCGATACAGGTCTGCACGTTCCGGTAGTCGACACCGGGAACCGGCACGTTGGTACCGATCCGGTACACCACGATGATGCCGAGAGTGAACAGCAGCTTCTTGCGCAGGTCGGGCGTCTTGAACGCCCGGGCGAACGCGGTGAGCACGGTGCCTCCTGCGACCCCCGCGCAACCGCGTCAAGGGTGGTGGTCTTGAGGTTCGACGAATAGGTAACGGACAACCTTCGCCCGGAGTGCCCGCGTGGGGCGCCCGGGGAAAGTGGGCAGTGCAGGCCACCTTACCGGCGAGACCACCGCCCTAGGAACGACCAACCGGGGATACCCCATATGTGGGGTATCCCCGGTCGGGATCGCTCAAGTCATCGGCACGCCTGAGTGGTTCAGACGAGCTCGGTGACGGTACCGCCGGCGGCGGTGATCTTCTCCTTGGCGGAGCCGGAGACGGCGTCGACCGTCACCTGCAGCGCCACGGAGATCTCGCCCTGGCCGAGGACCTTGACGAGGCTGTTCTTGCGAACGGCCCCCTTGGCCACCAGACCCTCGACGGTGACCTCGCCACCCTCGGGGTAGAGCGCGGCCAGCTTGTCGAGGTTCACGACCTGGAACTCGGTCTTGAACGGGTTCTTGAAGCCCTTCAGCTTCGGGAGGCGCATGTGGAGGGGCATCTGGCCACCCTCGAAGCGCTCCGGAACCTGGTAACGGGCCTTGGTGCCCTTCGTACCACGACCGGCCGTCTTACCCTTGGACGCCTCGCCACGACCCACACGGGTCTTGGCGGTCTTGGCGCCCGGGGCGGGACGGAGGTTGTGGATCTTGAGCGGGTTGTTCTCCGCCATGATCAGTCGACCTCCTCGACCGTCACGAGGTGGCGGACGGTGTGCACCATGCCGCGGAACTCGGGACGATCCTCCTTGACGACCACGTCGTTGAGCCTCTTCAGGCCCAGCGAACGCAGGGTGTCACGGTGGTTCTGCTTGCTGCCGATGTAGGACTTGACCTGCGTAATCCTGAGCTGCGCCATGATTACGCACCCGCCCCGGCACGTGCACGGAGAAGAGCCGCGGGGGCGACGTCCTCGAGCGGCAGGCCGCGGCGGGCCGCGACCTCCTCGGGACGCTGCAGGCCCTTGAGGGCCGCCACGGTCGCGTGCACGATGTTGATCGCGTTGTCGGAGCCGAGCGACTTCGACAGGATGTCGTGGATACCGGCGCACTCGAGCACGGCGCGCACCGGACCACCGGCGATAACACCGGTACCGGGGGACGCGGGCTTGAGCAGAACGACGCCGGCAGCCTTCTCACCCTGGATCGGGTGCGGGATGGTGCCCTGGATGCGGGGGACCTTGAAGAAGTGCTTCTTGGCCTCCTCAACACCCTTGGCGATGGCGGCCGGCACCTCCTTGGCCTTGCCGTATCCGACACCCACGGTGCCGTCACCGTCGCCCACCACGACCAGCGCGGTGAAGCTGAAGCGACGACCACCCTTCACAACCTTGGCGACACGGTTGATCGCGACGACGCGCTCAACGTATGCGGTCTTCTCGGCGGCAGCTGCGCCGCCGTCACGGCCCTTCCGGTCCCGCCGCTCGCCGCCACCGGCACCGCCACCGCGGCGCTGGGGTCCAGCCATTGGAATTACCTCTCTCTGTTTCCGCTAGCTACGCGCCAACGATTGTGTCGCTGACGCGACGGGCGACTCAGAACTTGAGTCCGGCCTCGCGGGCGGCGTCCGCCAGGGCGGCGATGCGCCCCGCGTACCGGTTACCACCGCGGTCGAATACGACAGCCTCGACACCGGCGGCCTTGGCGCGCTCCGCGACCAGGGCACCGACCTGCTTGGCCTGCGAGGACTTGTCGGCCTCGCCACCGCGGATCGATGCGTCCAGCGTGGACGCCGACGCCAGGGTGTGACCCTTCAGGTCGTCGATCACCTGCGCCACGATGTGGCGGTTGGAACGGGTCACGACCAGGCGAGGACGCTCGGCGGTACCAGAGACATTCTTGCGGATCCGGATGTGACGACGCTTGATAGCAGCACGCTTGTAGGCGTCGCCCTTGAGGATCTTCTGCCCGTATGCCATGGCTTACTTACCCGCCTTTCCGACCTTGCGCCGGATGACTTCGCCCTCGTACTTGACGCCCTTGGCCTTGTACGGGTCGGGCTTGCGGAGCTTGCGGATGTTCGCCGCAACCTCGCCGACCTTCTGCTTGTCGATGCCCTCGACCGAGAAACGGGTCGGGGACTCCACCTTGAAGGTGATGCCCTCGGGGGCCTCGACCAGAATCGAGTGGCTGTAACCGAGAGAGAACTCCAGGTTCGAACCCTTGGCGAGTACGCGGTAACCGACACCGCTGATCTCGAGCTTCTTCACGTAACCCTGGGTCACGCCGGTGATCATGTTCGCCACCAGCGTGCGGGACAGGCCGTGGAGGGCCTTGTTCTGACGCTCGTCGTTGGGGCGGGTGACGCTCAGCACGCCGTCCTCGCCCTTGGCGATCTCGATCGGCGCCACGACGGTGTGGGTCAGCGTGCCCTTCGGGCCCTTGACCGCGACCGTGCGGCCGTCGATGGTGACGTCCACGCCGGCGGGAACCGCGATGGGGAGCTTGCCGATGCGCGACATAGCTGTTTCCTCCGTTCCCTTCTGCTACCAGACGTAGGCGAGGACTTCCCCACCCACGCCCTTCTTGCCGGCCTGCTTGTCGGTGAGGAGCCCGTGCGACGTGGAGATGATCGCCACGCCGAGGCCGCCCAGCACCTTCGGCAGGGAGGTGGACTTCGCGTACACCCGGAGACCGGGCTTGGAGATCCGCTTGATGCCCGCAATGGAGCGCTCACGGTTGGGGCCGAACTTCAGCTCCAGGACGAGGTTCTTGCCGACCTCGGCGTCCTCGACCTTCCAGCCCGTGATGAAGCCCTCCTGCTGGAGGATCTCCGCGATGTGAGACTTGATCTTGGATGCCGGCATCGTCACGGAGTCGTGGTACGCCGAGTTCGCGTTCCGCAGACGAGTCAGCATGTCTGCGATCGGATCAGTCATGGTCATGAATTGGCCTTCGGCCTCTCTCGCCGTGGTTTCCTGGTGCGCCATCCCTCTCCCCGATCCGAGACGGGACGGGTGCGGCGCGGTGGACCTACGGCGTAGTAAGCAAACATTAGCGGGCGAGCCCGCGTGCGTCCGGGCACGGCAGGTGCCCAACCCCACAAGCCTAAGCCATGCGGAGCGGGCCTCCTGCCGTTCCCCTTGCTTACCGAGAGCCCTGGGAGTCCGGAACTACCGGACTACCAGGAACTCTTGGTCACGCCCGGCAGCTCGCCACGGTGAGCCATCTCACGAAGGCACACGCGGCACAGGCCGAACTTGCGGTACACGGAGTGCGGGCGACCGCAGCGCTGGCAACGGGTGTAGCCGCGCACTCCGAACTTGGGCTTGCGAGCAGCCTTCGCGATGAGAGCCTTCTTCGCCATCTCGCTCACGCCTCCTTGAACGGGAAGCCGAGGTGACGGAGAAGGGCACGGCCCTCTTCGTCGTTGGTCGCCGTGGTGACCACGGTGATGTCCATACCCCGGACACGGTCGATCTTGTCCTGGTCGATCTCGTGGAACATGACCTGCTCCGTGAGACCGAAGGTGTAGTTGCCACGGCCGTCGAACTGCTTGGGGGACAGACCACGGAAGTCGCGGATGCGCGGCAGCGCGAGCGACAGGGTGCGGTCCAGGAACTCCCACATGCGGTCGCCACGGAGGGTGACGTGGGCACCGATCGGCTGGCCCTCACGCAGCTTGAACTGCGCGATGGACTTGCGGGCCTTGGTGACGGCCGGCTTCTGACCGGTGATCGTGGTGAGGTCGCGCACGGCGCCGTCCATCAACTTGGAGTCGCGGGCGGCGTCGCCCACACCCATGTTGACCACGATCTTGACGAGGCCGGGAACCTGCATGACGTTCTCGTAGGAGAACTGCTCACGCAGCTTGCCCGCGATCTCCTCGCGGTACTTCGTCTTCAGACGCGGAGTGGTGGTGGTCGTCATCAGATGTCCTCACCCGTCCGCTTGGCAACGCGGATCTTGTTGCCTTCGTCGTCGAAGCGGTAACCGACGCGGGTGACGACCTTCTGGCCGTCCTTCTCCACGACGAGCTGAACGTTGCTCACGTGGACCGGGGCCTCGGTGGTCACGATCCCGCCGGCCTGCGAACCGCGGGCGGTCGGGGCGGCCTTGGTGTGCTTCTTGACCCGGTTGACGCCCTCGACCAGGACGCGGTCCTCGCGCGGGTAAGCGGCAATGACCTTGCCCTGCTTGCCCTTGTCCTTGCCGGTGACGACCTGGACCAGGTCACCCTTCTTGATCTTCATGCTCACAGCACCTCCGGCGCGAGGGAGATGATCTTCATGAACTTCTTCTCGCGCAGCTCTCGGCCGACCGGGCCGAAGATACGGGTGCCACGAGGGTCGCCGTCGTTCTTCAGAATGACGGCGGCGTTCTCGTCGAAGCGGATGTACGAGCCGTCCGGACGGCGGCGCTCCTTGACGGTGCGAACGATGACCGCCTTGATGACGTCACCCTTCTTCACGTTGCCACCGGGGATCGCGTCCTTGACGGTGGCGACGATGACGTCACCGATGCCCGCGTAGCGGCGACCGGAGCCACCGAGCACACGGATGCAAAGGATTTCCTTCGCCCCCGTGTTGTCGGCGACGCGCAGTCGCGACTCCTGCTGGATCACGTCTATCTCCTGATTGTCTGCCGGTTCCCCGGGGTCCGGTCACCTGGACCGGGCCCCGGAGCCTGGCGGAACTGTCCTGCGAGGGGTGCCTCGCAGGAACGTGCTCTTGGAATTCCCTTGCGGGAACTACCTACTTGGCCTTCTCGAGGACCTCGACGATGCGCCAGTGCTTGGTCGCGGACATCGGCCGGGTCTCCATCAGGAGGACGCGGTCGCCGACGCCGGCCGAGTTCTGCTCGTCGTGGGCCTTGAGCTTGCTCGTGCTGCGGATGACCTTGCCGTACAGCGCGTGCTTCTTGCGGTCCTCGACGGCGACGACGACGGTCTTGTCCATCTTGTCGCTGACGACGATGCCCTCGCGGGTCTTGCGGAAGCCCCGCTGGTCGTTCTCGGTCACGTTGTTCTCGCTCATCAGGCGCTCTCCACCGTCTCGATGCCCAGCTCACGCTCGCGCATCAGGGTGTAGATCCGCGCGATGTCCTTGCGGACCGCCTTGAGACGGCCGTGGTTCTCGAGCTGTCCGGTCGCCGCCTGGAAGCGGAGGTTGAACAGCTCTTCCTTGGACTCGCGGAGCTTCGCGAGAAGCTCCTCGTTGTCCAGTTCGCGCAGCTCGGACGCCTTGGTACCGGCCGACATCACGCTTCACCTGCCTCGCGCTTGACGATCCGGCACTTCATCGGCAGCTTGTGGGCCGCACGAGTCAGCGCCTCACGGGCGATCTTCTCGTTGGGGTAGGACAGCTCGAACATGACCCGGCCCGGGTGCACGTTCGCGATCCACCACTCCGGAGAACCCTTACCGGAACCCATGCGGGTCTCGGCAGGCTTCTTCGTCAGCGGGCGGTCCGGGTAGATGTTGATCCAGACCTTGCCGCCACGCTTGATGTGGCGGGTCATCGCGATACGGGCCGCCTCGATCTGGCGGTTGGTCACGTACGCCGGCGTGAGGGCCTGGATGCCGTACTCGCCGAACGCGACCGTCGTACCGCCCTTGGCCTGACCACGGCGCTTCGGGTGGTGTTGCTTGCGGTGCTTGACCCTACGGGGGATCAGCATGTCGGTCAGGCCTCCGTTCCGGTGCTCTCAGCCGGAGCGGCGGCGGGAGCCTCGGCCTTGGGGGCCTCGGCAGCCGGAGCCTGCTGCGGCTTGCGACCGCGCCCGCCACGCTCGCCACCGCGGCCACCACGGCCGGCCGGGCGGTCGGCACCGCCACGGGCCGGACGGTTGCCGGCGCGGGCGGCGGCGTTCTCGGCGCGGACCTCGGCGATGTTCTTGACGTCGCCCTTGTAGATCCAGACCTTCACGCCGATGCGGCCGAAGGTCGTCTTGGCCTCGAAGAAGCCGTAGTCCACGTTCGCGCGGAGCGTGTGCAGGGGCACACGGCCCTCGCGGTAGAACTCCGAGCGGGACATCTCGGCGCCGCCGAGACGGCCACCGCACTGGATCTTGATGCCCTTGGCGCCCGCCTTCATCGCCGACTGCATGCTCTTGCGCATGGCACGGCGGAAGGAGACGCGGGAGGAGAGCTGCTCGGCGACGGCCTGGGCCACGAGCTGAGCGTCCGTCTCGGGGTTCTTGACCTCGAGGATGTTCAGCTGGACCTGCTTGCCCGTGAGCTTCTCGAGGTCGCCGCGGATGCGGTCGGCCTCGGCGCCACGGCGGCCGATGACGATGCCCGGACGCGCGGTGTGGATGTCCACCCGCACACGGTCACGGGTGCGCTCGATCTCCACCTTCGAGATGCCGGCGCGCTCCATGCCGGACGTCATCATCCGACGGATGGCGACGTCTTCCTTGACGTAGTCCTTGTACAGCTTGTCGGCGTACCAGCGCGACTTGAAGTCGGTGGTGATGCCGAGCCGGAACCCATGCGGGTTTACCTTCTGGCCCATTACCGGGTTCCTTCCTTGCTGCTGACGACCACGGTGATGTGGCTGGTCCGCTTGCGGATCCGGTAGGCGCGGCCCTGGGCGCGCGGCCGGAACCGCTTCAGGGTCGGACCCTCGTCGACGTACGCCTCGGAGATGAAGAGGCTGTCGGCGTCGGTGTGGTCGTAGTTGTGCGCGGCGTTGGCGATGGCGCTGTCCAGCACCTTGCCGACCGGCACGCTCGCGGCCTGCGGGGCGAAACGCAGGACCGCCTGAGCCTCCGTGGCGTCCATGCCACGGATGAGGTCCACCACGCGGCGGGCCTTCATGGGCGTGACGCGGATGTACCGCGCCTGGGCCCTGGCTTCCATGGTTGTCCTTCCAGTGTCTGTCATGGTCATTCCACCCCGCCTTTAGCGGCGCTTCGACTTCCGGTCGTCCTTGACGTGACCCCGGAAGGTGCGCGTCGGCGAGAACTCGCCGAGCTTGTGGCCGACCATCGACTCGGTGACGAACACCGGAATGTGGGTCTTGCCGTTGTGCACCGCGATCGTGTGGCCGAGCATGGCCGGGACGATCATCGAGCGACGGGACCAGGTCTTGATGACGTTCTTGGTGCCAGCTTCGTTCTGGACGTCCACCTTCTTGATCAGGTGGTCGTCGACGAAGGGCCCCTTCTTGAGACTCCGCGGCATCTAAACCCGCTCCTAGCGCTTCTTGTTCGTCTTGCGGCGGCGGACGATGTACTTGTTCGACGCCTTCTTGGGCGAACGAGTACGGCCTTCCTTCTGACCCCACGGGGACACCGGGTGGCGACCACCGGAGGTACGGCCCTCACCACCACCGTGCGGGTGGTCCACCGGGTTCATGACCACACCACGCACGGTCGGGCGGACGCCCAGCCAGCGCTTGCGCCCGGCCTTGCCCCAGTTGATGTTGCTCTGCTCGGCGTTGCCGACCTCGCCGACGGTGGCGCGGCAGCGGACGTCGACCAGGCGGATCTCACCGGAGGGCATGCGGAGGTGGGCCATGGAGCCCTCCTTCGCGAGCAGTTGCACCGAGGCGCCGGCGGAGCGGGCGAACTTGGCACCGCCACCGGGACGCAGCTCGATGGCGTGCAGCGTGGTACCGACCGGGATGTTGCGCAGGGCGAGGTTGTTGCCCGGCTTGATGTCGGCCCCGGGACCGTTCTCCACGCGGTCGCCCTGCTGCAGGTTGCGCGGGGCGAGGATGTAGCGCTTCTCGCCGTCCGCGTAGTGCAGCAGCGCGATGCGCGCGGTGCGGTTGGGGTCGTACTCGATGTGCGCGACCTTCGCCGGCACGCCGTCCTTGTCGTGACGACGGAAGTCGATCACGCGGTAGGCGCGCTTGTGTCCGCCACCCTGGTGGCGAACGGTCACACGACCTGAGTTGTTACGGCCGCCCTTGCTGTGCAGGGGACGGACCAGCGACTTCTCCGGCGTGGACCGCGTGACCTCGACGAAGTCGGCGACGCTGGAGCCACGACGGCCCGGCGTAGTCGGCTTGTACTTGCGGATTCCCATTTCTCAGTCCTCGTCCGATTCCGGACGATCCGGACCTCCGTCAGGAGGTCGGACCGCCGAAGATGTCGATACGGTCGCCCTCGGCAAGGGTCACGATCGCGCGCTTGGTGCCCGCGCGCTGGCCGAAGCCGGTGCGGGTGCGCTTGCGCTTGCCCTGGCGGTTGATCGTGTTGACCCCGGTGACCTTGACCGAGAAGACCGCCTGCACGGCCTCCTTGATCTCCGTCTTGTTGGAGCCCGGAGCGACGATGAACGTGTACTTGTTCTCGTCGATGAGCGCGTAGCTCTTCTCCGACACGACCGGCTTGATCAGGACGTCACGGGGGTCCGTGTACGCCTTGCTCGCCGGGGTGACGACGGTGTTCTTGCCCTCGGTGGCGTGGCGGCGCGCCTTGGCGACGCGTGCGGCCTTGGCCTTCTTCGCCGCCTTGGAGGCGATGGAGGGGTGACGGACTGCCATCAGACCTCGCTCCCTTCGTTGTCGTTGGCCTTGTTCGGGCCGGCGACGAAGGACTCGAAAGCGGCCTTGGTGAAGACCACGTCGTCCGAGACGAGAACGTCGTACGTGTTCAGCTGGCCCGGCTCCAGGATGTGGACCTGGGGCAGGTTGCGGGCGGAGAGCCACGCGGCCTCGTCGGCGCGGTCGACGACCAGGAGCAGGTTCTTGCGCTCCGAGATCTTGCCGAACAGCGTCCGAGCGGCCTTCGTGGAGGGGTTCTCGCCCTCGATCACGCCGGTGACGACGTGAATGCGGTCGTGGCGGGCCCGGTCGGTGAGGGCGTGGCGCAGCGCCGCGGCCTTCATCTTCTTCGGGGTCCGCTGCGAGTAGTCGCGCGGCTGCGGGCCGTGGACGACGCCACCGCCGGCGAACTGCGGCGCACGGGTCGAGCCCTGGCGGGCGCGGCCGGTGCCCTTCTGGCGGTACGGCTTCTTGCCGCCACCACGGACCTCACCGCGACGCTTGGTCTTGTGCGTGCCCTGGCGGGCAGCGGCGTTCTGCGCGACGACGACCTGGTGGATCAGCGGGATGCTGATCTTCTCCACGCCGAAGATCTCCGCGGGGAGCTCGACGCTTCCGGTCTTCTCGCCGGCAGGCGAAAGGATGTCAACAGTGCTCATCGGTTACCTCAGGCCCCCTTGGCCGCGGTGCGGACCAGGACGAGGCCGCCGTTCGGACCGGGAACCGCGCCCTTGATGAGCAGCAGACCCTTCTCCGCGTCAACGGCGTGGACGGTCAGGTTCTGGGTGGTGACCCGCTCGTTGCCCATGCGGCCGGCCATGCGGAGGCCCTTGAACACGCGGCCCGGGGTGGCGCAGCCACCGATGGAACCGGGAGAGCGGTGCTTGCGCTGGGTGCCGTGTCCGGCGCCGAGGCCCTTGAAGTTGTGACGCTTCATGACACCGGCGAAGCCCTTGCCCTTGCTCTTGCCGGTCACGTCGACCTTGATGCCGGCCTCGAAGACCTCGGCGGTGACTTCCTGACCGAGCGTGTACTCGGCGGCGTCGGCCGTGCGGATCTCGACGAGGTGGCGGCGGGGGGTGACGTCGGCCTTGGCGAAGTGACCCTTGAGGGGCTTGTTCACCTTGCGCGGGTCGATCTCGCCGAAGGCGATCTGGACGGACTCGTAGCCGTCGACATCGTTCGTGCGGACCTGGGTGACGACATTGGGGCCGGCCTTGACGACGGTGACGGGGACGACGCGGTTGTTCGCGTCCCACACCTGCGTCATGCCGAGCTTCTCGCCCAGGATGCCCTTGATCTGCTTCGTCATCTCTTCAGATCACCGGCCTCAGAGCTTGATCTCGATGTCGACACCGGCCGGGAGGTCGAGTCGCATCAGAGAGTCAACGGTCTTGGGGGTCGGGTCGAGGATGTCGATCAGACGCTTGTGCGTGCGCATCTCGAAGTGCTCGCGCGAGTCCTTGTACTTGTGCGGCGACTTGATGACGCAGTACACGTTCTTCTCAGTGGGCAGCGGCACCGGGCCCGCGACCGACGCACCAGTACGCGTCACCGTCTCGACGATCTTCTTCGCCGAGGAGTCGATGACCTCGTGGTCGTAGGCCTTGAGCCGGATGCGGATCTTCTGTCCCGCCATGGCTGCTTCGTAGTCCTGTCTCTAGTAACGCTCCGGAACCCGGTGGTGTCCTGCTCTGTCACTCACCCTCCCCTCCTCCGACCCACGCGGTCGGGCGTGTCGCGCTCCCGCTGACATGAATGTCCCTTGTCGGAACTTCCCTGCGTGGGAGTGCGGGCCCTTCCGGAACCGCGGGCGGGGGCGAGAGGCCCACCGGGTGCCTGGCCGGCACCCCGCTGACGCTTCCCGGAAGATTCCCGTACGTCCGCTCCTACATCTCTCGATGTATCGCGTGGGGCGACGAGTACTGTGGGACTCGCTTCCGGTCCCCCCGGCGGGAGGCGCGCAGCATCGGCACTCGACCGAGCAACCCCGCTAGTCTGCCATACGGGGTGCGGGACTGGCCAATCGGGGCGGGAGAGAATACCCCGGGGGTGGCGGGGGTCAAACCCGGCGGCGCCCCCGTGGGCGTGCGCGCTTCCGCCCGACCCTGGCGTCACAAGTTCACCGGGGGGCCGCATCCGCCCGGAGGCCTTGGTCCGAGGCATTCACTCGGTGAGCGTCCAGACATGCCAGCTCTTCGGAGGGGCCGGCCTCGTTTCCCACCGCGAGAGGTCCTCGGCAGCTCCACTGTGCGGGACTCTTCCGTCCTTGGGCGGAAGCAGATTCATAGGCCCGGCACTCCGGCTCCTCATGGCACCTGAGGAGCCGGACAGGGTTCGACAACGGCTCCCTCATATGCCGCATCAACGCGTGCCACGGCCTCGGCCCGAGAAACACCGGCCCGGCCGACCAACTCGTCGGCAACCTACCGAAAAACTCACGCATTCCTTCGTCGAGCACCATAAGGAGTTCTTCCGTCCCCGTCATGGATCCAGCCTCTGCAGAGGGTCGGCCCCTCACCGGTCTCTTGTCTCCCTGGTGATCGACGGACCGGTCCGGCCGCGCGTCGGCACGGCTTTCCGTAGTGGCGTCGTCCGGTCCCTGCGGCGCCCACACGCAGCATGTACCGGCTCTGCCGTGTCACCTCGCCTTCGCCCGCAGCAGCTCGGTGGGGTTCCGGCGAGACCGCTGACAATGAGCCGGAAACATCGGTCCACCTCGTACGGGGTAAGCGTCGCGGAGTGGGCTTCGCGCCCCGTTCGGTGCCTTACGAGCGCGCCTCCGCAGGCCTCGCCAGGCATCCCCGGTGGTGTCCTCGGAGCGCAGCCACCAGCCTTCCGGCGTGTCCCACACCGTCACACATGCCCACCACCACTCGAACCACGGGGGCAGCTACCGGAACGGGACGAATGTCAGCGTGTCCCTGATGGCGTCGTCGGCGACGTTACCGAATCCCTCCACGCGCAGCGCGGTACACGGTTCCGGCGTCAACCCTCCATTGAGACGGACCACCGCGCCTGCGGCCGTGAACGCCAATCCCCGCTGATCCCGGTCCGGCAGCCGCGTCCTCCTGACGATCCGGGGCGACGCCTCCTCCGGCGAGCAGTTGAAGGCCGACCCGATCACCACCGCCCGAAGTCGCCGCTCGCCCCGCTCAAACGCCGCGTCCACCTCGGCAGGGTCGTCGATACCCGGCAGACCCTCGCCGCTTTCCCAGTCCCACTTCACCCGCACATCACCAACAACCGTATGCACACGTGCACTTACAAGGCACAACAGTTCGAGGGAAAGGCCAGGCCAGGCCGGGGCGCGTGGCTCAGTCGGTGAAGCGGAACGTCGACGTGATCGCGTCGAAGATGTCGAAGAAGGAGTCCGCGAGGTCGAGGACCTGGCTGCTGCCGGCCACCAGGGCGACCTTGCCCTCCTGGCCCGGGACCGGGATGAAGGTCTGGGTGAGCACCGCGCGGACGGTGCGGTGGAGTTCGTCACCGGGGACGGGGATGTCCTCGATGCCGTACGTCCGGGCCGCCGGACCCACGCCCGGGATGTCGACCGTCGCCACCTTGCGCCAGGAGTCACCCGGCTTCTTGGCCTCCTTGACGGCGAGTTGGGCGGCGACGGCGGCCGGGTCGGTGGGGAGCGGGTCACCCCCGTCCGTACGGCCGCCGACCAGGGACACCGTCACCGAGCCGGTGATCGGGGTGTCCCCGCCGAAGTTCTCCGCCATGCAACCGCAGTACAGCGCACCCGACTTCCAGGCGTCCGCAGCGGCCTTCCGCAGGAACGTGGTGTACGTGTCCCGGTGCGGTTCCAACTCCGGGTGCCGGCGCAGGCGTTCGGTCACCATCCGGTGGATCGAGTCGTCCCGGGACTCGGGCCGGACGTCGAACTCCCACCAGGACTCCGGCACCTTGATCCGGAAACCGCCGCGCTCGACGGTCAGCGCCTCCATGTAGCGGGCCATGACGCCGCACTCCCCCGTTCACGGTTCGATCGTCTGCGCCGACATCGTCCCATTGTCCGATGCGGCTCCCGTGGTGGGGAGGGTTCGGTCCTCGCTCCTGTCCCTCAGCCCTGCTTGGCGACGGTGAGGAGTACGGCCGCGTCCTCCAGGGCCTCCAGGGCGTGCCGGGCCGGCGGGACGACGATCAGGTCTCCGGTCCGGCCCTCCCACGACGTCTCCCCGCTGGTGAGGCGGACCCGGCCGCGCAGCACCAGCAGGGTGGCCTCACCGGGGTTCTCGTGCTCGGCGAGGGAGGTTCCGGAGGTCAGGGCGAGGAGGGTCTGGCGCAGGGTGTGTTCGTGACCGCCGTGGACCGTGCTCGCGCTGCGGCCGGTGGAGGCGGCGGCCGCGCGTTCCAGGTGCTCGCGGGCGAGTGCGTCGAGGGAGAGCTTCTGCATGGGTCCGAGTCTCCCCGGCCGGGTCGTGCGGGCACCAGGGCCATGTGGGGCAGTCCCCGGTCCGAGCGGGGAAGGGCTTCTGCCCTCCCCCGCCAGGACCGGCACCGGCACCGGCGTCAGGACCGGCACCGGCACCGTCAGATGACGCCCTGCGCCAGAACCGCGTCCGCGACCCGCTCGAAACCGGCGATGTTCGCACCCGTGACGTAGTCGCCGGGGGCGCCGTAGCGCTCGGCGGTCTCGGCGCAGGTGCGGTGGATGTCGGTCATGATGCGGGCCAGCTCGTTCTCGACCTGGTCGGCCTTCCACGTCGTACGCGACGCGTTCTGCGTCATCTCCAGGGCGCTGACCGCGACCCCGCCCGCGTTCGCCGCCTTGCCGGGGCCGAAGGCGACTCCGGCCTGCTGGAGGAGCTGGACCGCCTCCGGTGTCGTGGGCATGTTCGCGCCCTCCGAGACGGCCTTCACGCCGTTGCGGACGAGCGTGGCGGCCGAGTCCTCGTTCAGCTCGTTCTGCGTGGCCGACGGCAGGGCGATGTCGGCCGGGACCTCCCAGACCCGTCCGCCGGGCACGAACCGCGCGGAGGAGCCGCGCCGCTCGGCGTAGGTGCTCACCCGGCCGCGCTCGACCTCCTTGATCTGGCAGAGCAGCTCCAGGTCGATGCCCTTCTCGTCGACGACGTAGCCGCTGGAGTCGGAGCAGGTCACCGGGTTGGCGCCGAGGGCGATCAGCTTCTGGATGGTGTAGATCGCGACGTTCCCCGAGCCGGAGACGACCGCGGTCTGGCCCTCGAGGTCCTCGCCGCGCTCGCGCAGCATCGCCTCGGCGAACAGCACGTTGCCGTACCCGGTCGCCTCCGGCCGGATCAGCGAGCCGCCCCAGCCGGCGCGCTTGCCGGTCAGGACGCCGCCCTCCCAGCGGTTGGTGATCCGCCGGTACTGGCCGAAGAGGTACCCGATCTCGCGCGCGCCGACGCCGATGTCGCCCGCCGGGACGTCGGTGTACTCGCCGATGTGCCGGTACAGCTCCGTCATGAAGGACTGGCAGAAGCGCATGACCTCCGTGTCGCTGCGGCCCTGCGGGTCGAAGTCGCTGCCGCCCTTGCCGCCGCCGATGCCGAGCCCGGTCAGCGCGTTCTTGAAGACCTGCTCGAAGCCGAGGAACTTGATGATTCCCAGGTTCACGGAGGGGTGGAAGCGCAGGCCGCCCTTGTACGGGCCGAGGGCGCTGTTGTATTCGATCCGGAAGCCGCGGTTGACGTGCACCCGGCCCTGGTCGTCCTGCCACGGCACCCGGAAGATGATCTGCCGCTCCGGCTCGATCAACCGCTCGACGAGCCCCGGGTCCCGGTACTCGGAGCGCGCCGCGAGCGCCGGCCCGAGGCTGTCCAGCACCTCGCGTGCGGCCTGGTGGAACTCGGGTTCGGCCGGATTCCGGCGTACGAGTTCGGCGCGGAGGTGGTCGAGTGAGGTGTTGGCGGGTCGCGTCGTCACGGGAGCCCTTTCTGGCACGGCTGCCACCGGAAGCCCGGCAGCCGGTACGTCCGGTCTGATCCGGTTCGGTGAGAGATGGCGCTCGGCGCCGTTGCCGCGCGCGGGACACTTCAGTGTGACGCTTGCGTGAACACGGTGGCCAGCGGCCCACGGCCCTTGCGTCACTATGTGAGACCGGGACGCCACAAATGATCCTAACGCCCCGATGTGCGTCGGCGCTCCGTTCGGGCTCCCGCGGGAGTGGTGTCGGTTCGCAGGGTTGCCGCGGGCGCCTTCGGCACCGAGGGCCGGGACAGTGCCGCAACGCGACCACCGGCACGCACCAGGATCCCGCGCGGACCGCCTTCCCGCGGGGTCCGTCCCCGGCCCCCGGCCGGGGACGGACCCCTCCCACCCGGAAGCGTGGCTCGGGGCGACGGTGTGCGGGACGCAGTACGCGTGGACCCTGCCGACCGGCTGGCTCGCGTTCACCCTCTTCGCCCCTCCCCAGACCGGCATCGCGGGACAGGTGGGCGGGTGGCTGCTCTTCCCGGCCGGTACGACGGCGGCCGCCTGGACCGCTTCCGTCCTTCTCGCGACCGGCCTCCTGCTGTACGCCACGGCGGGCCCGGGACGGTGACGGACGCCTTCCAAAACCGCCGGCCCGAGGCGGTCCCCCGGCCCCCCTCCGGCACCAACACGTCCGCCGCCGACGCAGCCCGCTCCCGGTGACGATCAGGCGCGGAGCGGGCGCCGTCGGGGTGTCAGCGATCCGAGGCGTACGCCCCGAAGACCACCCGGACATCCGGCGTGAGCGCGAGCCGAGGAGCTGCCACGTCCTTGGAGTCACGGACGTGGACGGCACGAGGTGCTCTCGCGATCCCGGCACAGGAGTTGCCGTCGGGACCGTCGTGGTAACTGCTTTTGAACCGGACCGGTTCGCAAGCGTCCCCGGCAGAAGACTTGCGGATCATGCCGCTTCCAGCACCTGCTCGATGAAGGCCGGCGCCTCCCGCGGGATGGGAGCCTGCGCCCGGATCGTCCCCTACCGCAGTTGTTCAGCCCTCCTGGCTGTTGAAGACACCGTCCGCCGAGGAAGCCGTGACGGCCCGCCTGAACCAGAGGTCCAGCGTGTCGAAGTCGGAGCAGCCCATGACACGCTCCCGCTCCTCGTCGGACAGTTCGACACCCCGATGGTCGAGCAGAAGCAGAATGTTCGCCGCCCGGCCTTCCACCCGGCCTTCCGCCCGAAGCCGCTGAGCGGTCTGCGACTGGAACAAGGAGAGGTCCCTCAGTCCGCGGGCCCCGCCTCCCCGGCCGGCGCGAAGACCTCCGCCGCCGACGTGGCCGTGATCGCCCGGGTGAACCAGACGTCCAGGGTGTCCAGGTCGCGGCAGCCGATGACGTGTTCCCGGTCCGTTTCCGGCACCTCGACGCCCCGGCCCTGAAGCAACCGCAGGATGTCCTCCGCCCGGCCCTCGATCCGGCCCTCGTCACGGCCTTCTGCCCGGCCCTCGTCACGGCCCTCGTCACGACCCTCCGCCCGGAGCTTCTGAGCAGTCTCCGACTGGAAGAAAGAGAGGTCGACAGCCATCAGGTGCCTCCAGAGATCCGCGGCCGGCGTCTTGCCGAGGCCTTGTTCGGTGAGTTCGATGAAGGTGCCCGCGGTGTCCTCGTCCTCGGCCGACAAGCCCTTCAGTGCCTTCGCCAGCGCGTTCAGTATGGCATCGGCGTCCGGATCCCGGCGGTGCAGAGCCGCCGACAGGACCGTGAGCGGAATGTCGCGGGCGGCCTCGTCGGGGCTGGCGATCACCGGCAGGCTGTCCGGCCCCAGGACCAGAGGGCGCAGGGTGAGCGAGGGCCACTGGGGCGGGCCGATGTCGACCTGTCGGGCCGCCCAGGCCGCGGTGGACCGGTCCGCGCACACAACGAGGAGGACCGGGGGAATGCCGTACTTGGCGTACAGGTGGGAGAGGTAGTACGCCCAGCTCGCGGGCTTGCCGGGGTCCCGCTTGCCCTGGGACTCGACTGCCAGGACGAACTCGCCGTCCTCGGTGTCCATCCTCAGCAGCGTGTCCACCCGTCGCTCCACCGGACGGTTCTCCGTGAGGTCGGTGGGCAGCGGGGAAGCGGAAACAGGCGGCGGAAAGGAAACGCCGAGCCCTCTGACGGCACGGGCGAAGAGACCCGGGTCTTCCTGGAAGATCCGGTGCAGGGCCTCATGGGATGAGCTGACCATGATCCGAAACTAGAACCGCACCTCACTTCACGGGCCGCATATGCCAACCCTTCCCACGATCGAGTGACAAGCAGAACGCGAAGGTGGACACCACCGGCCACCGGCTCCCGGCAACGCGAAAGGGCCCGCACGACCGAAGTCGTGCGGGCCCTCTCAGGTGCTCGCAGTGGAGCTACCAGGTCGGATCAGCAAGCAGCCGGAGCTTACTTGTTGATCTTGGTGACCTGGCCGGCGCCCACGGTCCGGCCACCCTCACGGATGGCGAACTTCAGGCCCTCTTCCATGGCGATGGGCTGGATGAGCTCCACCTTCATCTCGGTGTTGTCACCCGGCATGACCATCTCGGTGCCCTCGGGGAGGGTCACGACGCCGGTCACGTCCGTCGTACGGAAGTAGAACTGCGGACGGTAGTTGTTGAAGAAGGGGGTGTGACGGCCACCCTCGTCCTTCGACAGGATGTAGGCCTGGGCCTCGAACTCGGTGTGCGGGGTGACCGAACCGGGCTTGATGATGACCTGGCCGCGCTCGACGTCCTCGCGCTTGATGCCGCGGAGCAGCAGACCGACGTTCTCACCGGCCTGACCCTCGTCGAGCAGCTTGCGGAACATCTCGATGCCGGTGACCGTGGTGGTGGTCTTGTCCTGCTTGATGCCCACGATGTCAACGGTCTCGTTGACCTTGAGGATGCCGCGCTCGATACGACCGGTGACGACGGTGCCACGACCGGTGATCGTGAAGACGTCCTCGATCGGCATCAGGAACGGCTTGTCGACGTCACGCTCGGGCTGCGGGATGTTCTCGTCGACGGCCTTCATCAGGTCGAGGACGGTCTGACCCCACTCCTTGTCGCCCTCGAGGGCCTTGAGCGCCGAGACCTTGACGACCGGCAGGTCGTCGCCCGGGAACTCGTACTCGGAGAGCAGCTCGCGGACCTCGAGCTCGACGAGCTCCAGGATCTCCTCGTCGTCCACCATGTCGGCCTTGTTCAGGGCGACGACGATGTACGGCACGCCGACCTGGCGGGCCAGGAGCACGTGCTCCTTGGTCTGCGGCATCGGGCCGTCGGTGGCCGCGACCACGAGGATGGCGCCGTCCATCTGCGCCGCACCCGTGATCATGTTCTTGATGTAGTCCGCGTGACCGGGGCAGTCGACGTGGGCGTAGTGCCGCGTCTCGGTCTGGTACTCGACGTGCGCGATGGAGATGGTGATACCGCGCTGGCGCTCTTCGGGAGCCTTGTCGATCTGGTCGAAGGCCGAGGCCTCGTTCAGCTCGGGGTACGCGTCATGCAGCACCTTGGTAATGGCGGCCGTGAGGGTCGTCTTACCGTGGTCGATGTGACCGATGGTGCCGATGTTGACGTGCGGCTTAGTCCGCTCGAACTTCGCCTTCGCCACTGGGGTCCTCCTGTGGAGTGGTTCTGTACGCCTTACTCATCGGCGCCAGGTGATCTTTGCTGGAAAGCCCGGGGCCGGGGGCATTCCGCCGGGTTCCGGCGGAATGCCCCAAGCAGGCTCCGGGGTCAAGCCTAAAGCGTGCGAACGGTGTCCGTTACTCGCCCTTGGCCTTCGCGATGATCTCCTCGGCGACGTTCCGCGGAACCTCGGCGTAGGAGTCGAACTGCATCGAGTAGCTTGCGCGACCCGACGTCTTGCTGCGGAGGTCCCCGACGTAGCCGAACATCTCCGAAAGGGGCACGAGGCCCTTCACGACGCGGGCACCGGCCCGCTCCTCCATGGCCTGGATCTGGCCACGGCGGGAGTTGATGTCGCCGATGACCTCACCCATGTAGTCCTCGGGCGTGGTGACCTCGACGGCCATCATCGGCTCGAGGAGCACGGGCGAAGCCTTGCGCGCGGCCTCCTTGAACGCCTGCGAACCGGCGATCTTGAAGGCGAGCTCGGAGGAGTCCACCTCGTGGTAGCCACCGTCGATGAGCGTGACGCGGACGCCCGTCATCTCGTAGCCGGCGAGGATGCCGAACTGCATGGCCTCCTGCGCACCGGCGTCCACCGAAGGAATGTACTCCTTCGGGATGCGGCCACCGGTCACCTTGTTCACGAACTCGTACGAGGCGTCGCCGCCCTCGATGGGCTCGATCGCGATCTGCACCTTGGCGAACTGACCGGTACCACCGGTCTGCTTCTTGTGGGTGTAGTCCACGCGCTCGACGGTCTTGCGGATCGTCTCACGGTAGGCGACCTGCGGCTTGCCGACGTTGGCCTCGACCTTGAACTCACGGCGCATACGGTCGACCAGCACCTCGAGGTGCAGCTCGCCCATACCGCCGATGATGGTCTGGCCCGTCTCCTCGTCCGAGTGAACCTGGAAGGACGGGTCCTCCTCGGCCAGGCGCTGGATCGCGACGCCCAGCTTCTCCTGGTCACCCTTCGACTTGGGCTCGATGGCGACCTGGATGACCGGCGCCGGGAAGTCCATGGACTCCAGGATCACCGGGCTCTTGTCGTCGGACAGCGTCTCACCGGTGGTGGTCTGCTTCAGGCCCATGACGGCGACGATGTCACCGGCGCCCACCGACGCGATCTCCTCACGCTTGTTCGCGTGCATGCGGTAGATCTTGCCGATGCGCTCCTTCTTGCCCTTGACGGAGTTCAGCACGGCGGTGCCGGACTCCAGGCGGCCCGAGTACACCCGGACGAAGGTGAGCTTGCCGAGGTGCGGGTCGCTCATGATCTTGAAGGCGAGGGCCGCGAGCGGCTCGTCCTCGGACGGCTTGCGCTTGACCACGACCTCGGGGTCCTTGACGTCGTGGCCCTCGATGGCCTCGACGTCGAGCGGGGTCGGGAGGTAGCGCACGACCGCGTCGAGCAGGGGCTGGACGCCCTTGTTCTTGAACGCGGTGCCGCAGAACACCGGGGTGACCGTGGTGTCCTCGGACTTGCCGGAGGCGATGGTGATGCGACGGATCGCGGCGTACAGCTGCTCCTCGGTGGGCTCCTGGCCCTCCAGGTACAGCTCCATGATCTCTTCGTCGTTCTCCGCGACGGCCTCGACCAGCTTGCCGCGCCACTCCTCGGCGGCCTCGGTGTGCGTGGCCGGGATGTCGACGGTGTCGTACATCTCGCCCTTGGCCGCGTCGGCGGACCACACGAGCGCCTTCATGCGGACCAGGTCCACGACGCCCTTGAAGTCGGCCTCGGCACCGATCGGCAGCTGCATGACCAGCGGCTGCGCGCCCAGGCGGTCCTTGATCATGTCGACGCAGCGGTGGAACTCCGCGCCGGTGCGGTCGAGCTTGTTGACGAAGCAGATACGCGGCACGCCGTAACGGTCGGCCTGACGCCACACCGTCTCGGACTGCGGCTCGACACCGGCGACGCCGTCGAACACGGTCACGGCACCGTCGAGCACACGCAGGGAACGCTCCACCTCGACGGTGAAGTCGACGTGCCCCGGGGTGTCGATGATGTTGATCGTGTAGTCGTCGTCCTCGAGCGGCCAGTGACAGGTGGTCGCAGCAGACGTGATCGTGATGCCACGCTCCTGCTCCTGCTCCATCCAGTCCATCGTGGCAGCGCCGTCGTGGACCTCACCGATCTTGTACGAGACGCCGGTGTAGAACAGGATCCGCTCGGTGGTGGTCGTCTTGCCCGCGTCGATGTGGGCCATGATCCCGATGTTGCGGACCTTGGCCAGGTCAAGTGAAGTGGTAGCCATAAGGCTTCAGTCTTCTCTCGGTCTCGATGTGGGTAGCGACTACCAGCGGTAGTGCGCGAAGGCCTTGTTGGACTCGGCCATCTTGTGCGTGTCCTCGCGCTTCTTCACCGCGGCACCGAGGCCGTTGCTGGCGTCGAGGAGTTCGTTGAGCAGACGCTCGGTCATGGTCTTCTCGCGACGGGCGCGGGAGTAACCCACCAGCCAGCGCAGCGCCAGGGTGTTGGCACGGCCGGGCTTGACCTCGATCGGCACCTGGTAGGTGGCGCCACCGACACGGCGGGACTTGACCTCGAGGGTCGGCTTGATGTTCTCGAGAGCGCGCTTCAGCGTGATGACCGGGTCGTTGCCCGTCTTCTCGCGAAGGCCCTCCATGGCGCCGTAGACGATGCGCTCGGCGGTGGAGCGCTTGCCGTTCAGCAGCACCTTGTTGATGAGCGACGTGACAAGAGGAGAACCGTAGACCGGGTCGATGATGACCGGGCGCTTCGGGGCGGGGCCCTTACGAGGCATTCTTACTTCTCCTTCTTGGCGCCGTAGCGGCTGCGGGCCTGCTTGCGGTTCTTGACACCCTGGGTGTCGAGCGAACCGCGGATGATCTTGTAGCGAACACCCGGCAGGTCCTTCACACGGCCGCCGCGCACGAGCACGATGGAGTGCTCCTGCAGGTTGTGTCCCTCACCCGGAATGTAAGCGGTGACCTCGATCCCGCTGGTCAGACGCACACGCGCGACCTTACGCAGGGCCGAGTTCGGCTTCTTCGGGGTGGTCGTGAACACACGCGTGCAGACACCGCGACGCTGGGGCGAACCCTCGAGCGCGGGCGTCTTGTTCTTCTCGACCTTGTCCTGCCGGCCCTTCCGGACCAGCTGCTGGATCGTAGGCACTACTTCTCCGGTTTCTGTGTGCCGAATGGTGAAGCTAACCTGGAACGTCGCCGACCCACGCGGTCGGGTGTGTCGAATCCCGCGGACTCCCACCGCCAGGCAGAAAGAGACGCATGATCACGGTGGCCGTTCACAGCCCCCGATGCGGGTGATGGCACGCGCGGAGGCCAGGGCACACCCCAGGCACAAGGTCTGAGCGTACCTACAGCATCGGCTGCGGTCAAAACAAATGGGCCTTCACCCCACCGCCGCGCGAAGCAAGTGAAGCCGGGGCATGGTCAATGATCTTCGAATGGGCGCCCTTCGGCCCTCCCGGCCACCGCCCACCGGCCGGCCGGACGTCAGCCGGACGCGCCGACCAGGACCATCAGCATGATCACCAGGGCCCAGCCGGCCGTGGACAGCCAGCCGAGCACCAGCCCGGTCATCGCGTACGCGTCACCGTTCTCCCCCGTCCGCCGGATCTCCCCGCGGGCCACGTGCCCGAGGATCACGGCCGGAATACCGGTCAGGCCACCCGTCGCCAGGCACAGCACCCCGCACACCATGGCCCCGACGGCCTTCTCGTTGGTCTTCGGCGGCCGGGCCAGGAACGTCGCCGGCGGCATGACGGGAACGGCGTGCTGCATCGCGGCGGTCTGCGGTACGGGGCCCTGCGGCAGGTCGGCCACCAGCAGCGTCAGGTCCGCCACCGTACGCGCCTGGTAGGCCCGCGCCACCCGGCGCTCGAGCTCCTGCTGGTCCAGCCGGCCCTCGGCGTACCCGGCCCGCAGCACGTCCACGGTCCGCTCCCGGTCGGCGTGCGAGGCCAGCATCGGGGGCCCGCCCTGCGGCGGTCCGACCGGTCCACCCGGTCCGCCCCACGGCTGCGGAACGCCTCGCCCCTGCCAGGGCTGCCACGACGGATACGGCGACTGCGACACCAGGTACCTCCCCCAACTGCACGTGTCATCCATGATGCGCCCCCGCGATGCCATCCGGCACCACCGCGCGTCACGAAACCGGTACAGGTCACGGGAACGCCGCAGGGCGGCCACCCCCGTACGAAACGGAAGTGACCGCCCTGCGGTACGTCGAGCGACCCGCTTACTGGTTGTACGGACCGTAGTCGTAGTCCTCCAGCGGAACGGCCTGGCCGGAGCCGGTGCCGAACGGCGAGTAGTCGATGTCGTCGTAGCCGACGGCCGAGTACATCGCGGCCTTGGCCTCCTCGGTCGGCTCGACCCGGATGTTGCGGTAGCGGGACAGGCCCGTACCGGCCGGGATGAGCTTACCGATGATGACGTTCTCCTTGAGGCCGATCAGGGAGTCGGACTTGGCGTTGATCGCCGCGTCCGTGAGGACCCTGGTCGTCTCCTGGAAGGACGCCGCCGACAGCCACGACTCGGTCGCCAGCGAGGCCTTGGTGATACCCATCAGCTGCGGACGGCCGGAGGCGGGGTGACCGCCCTCCTGCACCACACGACGGTTCTCGGTCTCGAACTTCGACCGCTCGACCAGCTCGCCGGGCAGCAGCTCGGCGTCGCCGGACTCGATGATCGTCACACGGCGGAGCATCTGCCGGATGATGATCTCGATGTGCTTGTCGTGGATCGACACACCCTGCGAGTTGTAGACCTTCTGGACCTCGCCGACCAGGTGGACCTGGACGGCCCGCTGACCCAGGATGCGCAGCACGTCGTGCGGGTTGGTGGCACCCACGGTGAGCTTCTGGCCCACCTCGACGTGATCGCCCTCGCCGACCAGCAGACGGGAGCGCTTCGAGATCGGGAACGCCGTCTCGTCGCTGCCGTCGTCCGGGGTGACGACGATCTTCTTCGTCTTCTCGGTCTCCTCGATCCGGATGCGGCCGGCGGCCTCGGAGATCGGGGCGACACCCTTCGGGGTACGGGCCTCGAAGAGCTCGACGACACGCGGCAGACCCTGCGTGATGTCGTCACCGGCCACACCACCGGTGTGGAAGGTGCGCATCGTCAGCTGGGTACCGGGCTCGCCGATGGACTGGGCGGCGATGATGCCGACCGCCTCACCGATGTCGACCAGCTTGCCGGTGGCCAGCGAACGGCCGTAGCACATGGCGCAGGTGCCGACCGCGGACTCGCAGGTCAGGATCGAACGGGTCTTGACCTCCTCGACGCCGTGGTGCACCAGCTGGTCGATGAGCACGTCACCGAGGTCCACGTTGGCCGGCGCGATCACCTTGCCGTCGATGACGACGTCCTCGGCGAGCATGCGGGCGTAGACGCTGGTCTCGACGTCGTCCGTCTTGCGCAGGGTGCCGTCACCATCGCGCTGGGCGATCCGCAGCTTCAGACCGCGCTCGGTGCCGCAGTCCTCCTCGCGGATGATGACGTCCTGGGAGACGTCGACCAGACGACGGGTGAGGTAACCCGAGTCGGCGGTCCGCAGAGCGGTGTCCGCCAGACCCTTACGGGCACCGTGCGTGGAGATGAAGTACTCCAGCACGGACAGACCCTCACGGAACGAGGCCTTGATGGGCCGCGGGATCGTCTCGTTCTTCGCGTTCGACACCAGACCACGCATACCGGCGATCTGACGCATCTGCATCATGTTGCCTCGTGCGCCCGAGTTCACCATCATGAAGATCGGGTTGGTCTTCGGGAAGTTGTCGTTCATCGCCTCGGCGACCTCGTTGGTCGCCTTGGTCCAGATCGCGATGAGCTCCTGCGTGCGCTCGTCCTTGGTGATCAGACCGCGCTCGTACTGCTTCTGGACCTTCTCGTCCTGCGCCTCGTACCCGCGGACGATCTCCTTCTTCGCCTCGGGAACGACGACGTCGGAGATGGCCACGGTGACGCCGGAACGGGTCGCCCAGTGGAAGCCGGCCGCCTTCAGGTTGTCGAGCGTCGCCGCCACGATGACCTTCGGGTAGCGCTCGGCGAGGTCGTTGACGATCTCGGAGAGCTGCTTCTTGCCGACCTCGTAGTCGACGAACGGGTAGTCCTCGGGCAGCAGCTCGTTGAAGAGCGCGCGGCCCAGCGTGGTGTTCAGCCGGAAGCTGTCACCCTGCTGCCACTCCCGCTCCCCGGCGCCCTCGTCGCCCTCCTCCCGCGCCGGCGGCATCCAGCCACGCGGCGGGATGGTGCCGACCGGGAAGCGGACGTCGATCCGCGACTGGAGCGACAGCTCGCCCGCGTCGAAGGCCATGATCGCCTCGGCGACCGAGGCGAAGGAACGCTCCTCGCCCTTGAGGTCGCGCATCTCGCCGTCGGTGGTGAGGAAGAACAGACCGAGGACCATGTCCTGGGTCGGCATCGTCACCGGACGGCCGTCGGCGGGCTTGAGGATGTTGTTCGAGGACAGCATCAGGATGCGGGCCTCGGCCTGCGCCTCCGCGGACAGCGGCAGGTGCACGGCCATCTGGTCACCGTCGAAGTCCGCGTTGAACGCGGTGCACACGAGCGGGTGGATCTGGATGGCCTTGCCCTCGACCAGCTGCGGCTCGAAGGCCTGGATGCCGAGGCGGTGCAGCGTGGGCGCACGGTTCAGCAGAACCGGGTGCTCCGCGATGACCTCTTCGAGCACGTCGTACACGACCGTGCGGCCGCGCTCGACCATGCGCTTGGCGCTCTTGATGTTCTGCGCGTGGTTCAGGTCGACCAGGCGCTTCATCACGAACGGCTTGAACAGCTCCAGCGCCATCGCCTTCGGCAGACCGCACTGGTGCAGCTTCAGCTGCGGACCGACGACGATCACGGAACGCGCCGAGTAGTCCACGCGCTTGCCGAGCAGGTTCTGACGGAAGCGACCCTGCTTGCCCTTGAGCATGTCGGACAGCGACTTCAGCGGACGGTTGCCGGGGCCCGTCACCGGACGGCCACGACGGCCGTTGTCGAAGAGCGCGTCGACGGCCTCCTGGAGCATGCGCTTCTCGTTGTTCACGATGATCTCGGGCGCGCCGAGGTCGAGAAGCCGCTTCAGGCGGTTGTTGCGGTTGATGACACGGCGGTACAGGTCGTTCAGGTCGGAGGTCGCGAAGCGGCCACCGTCCAGCTGCACCATCGGACGCAGGTCCGGCGGGATGACCGGCACGCAGTCCAGCACCATGCCCTTGGGGCTGTTGCTGGTCTGCAGGAACGCGGAGACGACCTTGAGGCGCTTGAGCGCACGGGTCTTCTTCTGGCCCTTGCCGGTACGGATGATCTCGCGGAGACGCTCGGCCTCCTCCTCGAGATCGAAGGACTCCAGGCGCTTCTGCAGCGCCGCGGCACCCATCGAACCGTCGAAGTACGTGCCGAAGCGGTCACGCAGCTCGCGGTAGAGCAGCTCGTCGCCCTCCAGGTCCTGGACCTTGAGGTTCTTGAACCGGGTCCACACCTCGTCGAGACGGTCGATCTCGCGCTGCGCACGGTCGCGCAGCTGCTTCATCTCACGCTCGGCACCCTCGCGCACCTTGCGGCGCACGTCGGCCTTGGCACCCTCGGCCTCGAGCTCGGCCAGGTCGGTCTCGAGCTTCTTGGCCCGGGCCTCCAGGTCGGCGTCGCGACGGTTCTCCACCTGCTGACGCTCGACGGAGACGTGCGCCTCCAGCGAGGGCAGGTCGCGGGTGCGGCGCTCCTCGTCGACGAACGTGATCATGTACGCCGCGAAGTAGATGACCTTCTCCAGGTCCTTCGGGGCGAGGTCGAGCAGGTAGCCGAGGCGCGACGGAACGCCCTTGAAGTACCAGATGTGCGTGACGGGGGCGGCGAGCTCGATGTGGCCCATCCGCTCACGGCGCACCTTGGCGCGCGTGACCTCGACGCCACAGCGCTCACAGATGATGCCCTTGAAACGGACACGCTTGTACTTGCCGCAGTAGCACTCCCAGTCCCGGGTCGGACCGAAGATCTTCTCGCAGAAGAGTCCGTCCTTCTCGGGCTTGAGGGTGCGGTAGTTGATGGTCTCGGGCTTCTTGACCTCGCCGTGGCTCCACTGACGGATGTCGTCCGCGGTGGCCAGGCCGATCCGGAGCTCATCGAAGAAGTTGACGTCGAGCACTATGCGTCAATCCCTCTCAGGGTTGTAAGTCATGGGGTCTGATACGGGGGTCCTGGGGCCGGCCGGAGGTTCAGGGATCTTCATCGCCGAACCTCCTGGCCAAAACTCCCGTCAGACCTCTTCGACGCTGCTCGGCTCGCGCCGGGACAGGTCGATGCCAAGCTCCTCCGCAGCGCGGAAGACGTCCTCGTCGGTGTCGCGCATCTCGATGGACATGCCGTCCGAGGACAGCACCTCCACGTTGAGGCACAGGGACTGCATCTCCTTGATGAGCACCTTGAAGGACTCGGGGATGCCGGGCTCGGGGATGTTCTCGCCCTTGACGATGGCCTCGTAGACCTTCACGCGGCCGGTGACGTCGTCGGACTTGATGGTCAGCAGCTCCTGGAGGGCGTAAGCGGCGCCGTACGCCTCCAGCGCCCACACCTCCATCTCACCGAAGCGCTGGCCACCGAACTGGGCCTTACCACCCAGCGGCTGCTGGGTGATCATCGAGTACGGACCGGTCGAACGGGCGTGCAGCTTGTCGTCGACCAGGTGGTGCAGCTTGAGGATGTACATGAAGCCGACCGAGATCGGCTCCGGGAACGGCTCACCGGAGCGGCCGTCGAACAGCCTCGCCTTGCCGGAGGGGAGCACCATGCGCTCGCCGTCCCGGTTCGGGATGGTGTGCTGCAGCAGGCCGGCCAGCTCGTCCTCACGCGCACCGTCGAAGACGGGGGTGGCGACGTTGGTACCGGGCTCGACCTTGTCGGCGCCGATCACCTGCAGGCGCTGCGCCCACTCGTCGGCGAGGCCGGAGACGTCCCAGCCGCGGCTGGCGAGCCAGCCGAGGTGGATCTCCAGGACCTGCCCCGGGTTCATCCGGGACGGCACACCGAGGGGGTTGAGGATGATGTCGACCGGGGTGCCGTCCTCCAGGAACGGCATGTCCTCGATCGGCAGGATCTTCGAGATGACGCCCTTGTTGCCGTGCCGGCCGGCGAGCTTGTCACCGTCGGTGATCTTGCGCTTCTGCGCGACGTAGACGCGCACCAGCTGGTTCACACCGGGGGGAAGCTCGTCGCCCTCCTCGCGGTCGAAGACGCGCACGCCGATGATCTTGCCGATCTCGCCGTGCGGCACCTTCAGGGAGGTGTCACGGACCTCGCGGGCCTTCTCGCCGAAGATCGCGCGCAGCAGGCGCTCCTCCGGGGTCAGCTCGGTCTCGCCCTTGGGCGTGACCTTGCCGACGAGGATGTCGCCGGCGACGACCTCGGCACCGATGCGGATGATGCCGCGCTCGTCGAGGTCGGCGAGGACCTCCTCGGAGACGTTCGGGATGTCCCGGGTGATCTCCTCGGGGCCGAGCTTGGTGTCACGGGCGTCGACCTCGTGCTCCTCGATGTGGATCGAGGAGAGGACGTCGTCCTGGACGAGGCGCTGCGACAGGATGATCGCGTCCTCGTAGTTGTGGCCCTCCCACGGCATGAACGCGACCAGCAGGTTCTTACCGAGCGCCATCTCGCCGTTCTCGGTGGCCGGACCGTCGGCGAGGACCTGGCCCTCGATGACGCGGTCGCCCTCGTTGACGATGACCTTCTGGTTGACCGAGGTGCCCTGGTTGGAGCGGGCGAACTTGGCCAGGCGGTACGTGATGTACGTGCCGTCGTCGTTGGTCGTGGTGATGTAGTCCGCGGAGACCTCCTGGACCACACCCGCCTTCTCGGCCTTGACCACGTCACCGGCGTCGGCGGCGGAGCGGTACTCCATGCCGGTGCCGACGAGCGGGGACTCGGAGCGGATCAGCGGCACGGCCTGACGCATCATGTTCGCGCCCATGAGGGCACGGTTGGCGTCGTCGTGCTCGAGGAAGGGGATCATGGCGGTCGCGACCGACACCATCTGGCGCGGCGAGACGTCCATGTAGTCGACCTCGTCGGGGCTGACGTAGTCGACCTCGCCGCCCTTGCGGCGGACCAGCACGCGGGCCTCGGCGAACCGCAGGTCGTCGTTGAGCGGCGCGTTGGCCTGCGCGATGACGAAGCGGTCCTCCTCGTCGGCGGTCAGGTAGTCGACGTCGTCGGTGACCTGGCCGTCGACCACCTTGCGGTACGGGGTCTCGACGAAGCCGAACGCGTTGACCCGGCCGTAGGAGGCGAGCGAGCCGATCAGACCGATGTTCGGTCCTTCGGGGGTCTCGATCGGGCACATGCGGCCGTAGTGCGAGGGGTGCACGTCACGGACCTCGAAGCCGGCCCGCTCACGGGAGAGACCACCCGGGCCGAGCGCGGACAGACGACGCTTGTGCGTCAGCCCGGACAGCGGGTTGTTCTGGTCCATGAACTGGGACAGCTGGCTGGTGCCGAAGAACTCCTTGATGGAGGCGACGACCGGCCGGATGTTGATCAGGGTCTGCGGCGTGATCGCCTCGACGTCCTGCGTCGTCATGCGCTCGCGCACGACGCGCTCCATCCGGGCCAGACCCGTACGGACCTGGTTCTGGATGAGCTCGCCGACGCTGCGCAGGCGGCGGTTGCCGAAGTGGTCGATGTCGTCCGTCTCGACGACGATGTTCTGGCCGCTGTCACCGACGGTCTCGATCTCGCCGGCGTGCAGCTTCACCAGGTACTTGATCGTCGAGATGACGTCCTCGACGGTCAGCACGCCCGCGTCGAGCGGTGCGTCGGCACCCAGCTTCTTGTTGACCTTGTAACGGCCGACCTTGGCCAGGTCGTAGCGCTTCGGGTTGAAGTAGAGGTTCTCGAGCAGCGTCTGCGCGGCCTCACGGGTGGGGGGCTCGCCCGGACGCAGCTTGCGGTAGATGTCGAGCAGCGCGTCGTCCTGCCCCTGGGTGTGGTCCTTCTCCAGGGTGGCGCGCATGGACTCGTACTCGCCGAACTCCTCGAGGATCTGCTCGGTGGTCCAGCCGAGCGCCTTGAGCAGGACGGTGACGGACTGCTTGCGCTTGCGGTCGACGCGGACGCCGACCATGTCGCGCTTGTCGATCTCCATCTCCAGCCAGGCACCCCGGGAGGGGATGATCTTGGCGGAGAAGATGTCCTTGTCGGACGTCTTGTCGATGCTGGAGTCGAAGTAGACACCCGGCGAACGGACCAACTGCGACACCACGACACGCTCGGTGCCGTTGATGACGAAGGTTCCCTTGTTCGTCATGAGCGGGAAGTCGCCCATGAAGACCGTCTGGGACTTGATCTCGCCGGTCTCGTTGTTGGTGAACTCGGCGGTGACGAAGAGCGGCGCCGCGTACGTGAAGTCGCGGTCCTTGCACTCGTCGATGCTGTTCTTCGGGGGCTCGAAACGGTGGTCGCGGAAGGTCAGCGACATCGACCCGGAGAAGTCCTCGATCGGGGAGATCTCCTCGAAGATCTCCTCCAGGCCGGACTTGGTGGGGACGTCCTGACCGTTCTCCAGAGCGGCCTCGACGCGAGCCTTCCAGGCGTCGTTGCCGAGCAGCCAGTCGAAGCTCTCGGTTTGCAGCGCGAGGAGGTTCGGAACCTCGAGGGGCTCCCTGATCTTTGCAAAGGAGATGCGCAGCGGGGCGGTGCTGGCAGCGTTGTTCGTATTCGAGGTCGAGGCATTGCGCGAGGCGGCCAAGAGGGGGTCCTTCCGAGGGCTCGGACTCACTACGCGCGTACCGGCCCCTCACGGGACACAACGGCAGACACTTCGCTTCCCGGCGGAAAGGGCCAGGTCGGACAGGTCTGATCGTTCATGCTCAAGTGAGGGCATGCCCCTGGTGACGGGCAGGGGACAGCTAACAGGCAGCGCAAAGGGTCAGTGTAGCCACTTGGCACACTGATGTCCAGTGCGGGTTTTCGAGACCCTCGAAGGCCCTCGTTGCTCTCAACTCCTGCGACCGACTGTTGTGACTGTGCGACACGGTCGTGCCCTCAACGCACCGTGATCCTGCCCTCTTCGCCGCCGATCCATGCCTCGGATTCGGATCCTTGTGGCGACGCGTCCTGAGAATTGCGCGCCACGTGCGGTTCGTCAAGGCCCCCTTGCCCGAACCGCCTTCCACAGGCGACCCTTCGCGGCCCGCGCGGGGCCACAACGAAGATCACCCTACCCCCCGCCGTCCCGGGTTCGAGGAAGCCGCCGCCGGGCCCGGAGACACCGAAGAGCGACCACCCGGATGGATGATCGCTCCTCGGCGCTTACGCGTTACACGCCCTGCTGGACGCGGTGCGGATCCGGCACTGCCGGACCGCGGGGGTCCTGTCGGACCCGGAAGGTACTACTTGACCTCGACGGAGGCACCGGCGCCCTCGAGGGCCTCCTTGGCCTTGTCCGCGGCTTCCTTGTTGACCTTCTCGACGACGGGCTTCGGCGCACCGTCGACCAGGTCCTTGGCCTCCTTCAGGCCGAGGGAGGTCAGCTCGCGCACGACCTTGATGACCTGGATCTTCTTGTCGCCGGCGCCGGTGAGGATGACGTCGAACTCGTCCTTCTCGGCCTCGGCCTCGACCGCGGCGGCCGGACCGGCCGGGGCCACGGCGACCGCGGCGGCGGCGGTGACGTCGAACTTCTCCTCGAAGGCCTTCACGAACTCGGAGAGCTCGATGAGGGTCATGCCCTCGAACTGGGCCAGCAGCTCGTCCTGGGTGAGCTTCGCCATGATGGCGGTCCTTCCACTAAATCGGCAGGTGCCGGGTGTACTGGGTGAGGCGGGCGTACATCGGGCCCGCTATGACCCTTGCCTCATGTCGGCGAGGGCCGGAAAGCGAGCCGAATTACTCGGCACCGCCCTGCTCGTCCTGCTTGGCGCGAAGCGCGTCCACGGTGCGGACGAGCTTCGACGGAAGCGCCTGGAAGAGCTGAGCAGTCTGGGACTGCTTGCCCTTGAAGGCACCCGCCAGCTTGGAGAGCAGAACCTCGCGGGACTCGAGGTCCGCGAGCTTCTTGATCTCATCGGCGGACATCGCCTTGCCGTCAAGGACACCGCCCTTGATGACGAGATTCGGGTTGTCCTTGGCGAAGTCACGAAGACCCTTCGCCGACTCCACCGGGTCACCGGTGACGAAGGCGACTGCCGTCGGACCGTTGAACAGGTCGTCCAGCGTCGTGATCCCGGCCTCGTTGGCCGCAATCTTGGTCAGCGTGTTCTTCACCACGGCGTACTGGGCGTTCTCACCGAGCGAACGGCGCAGCTGCTTGAGCTGTGCCACGGTGAGACCGCGGTACTCGGTCAGCACGGCGGCGCTCGAGTTGCGGAACTGGTCCGTCAGCTCGGCAACCGCGGCAGCCTTGTCGGGCCTCGCCATAGAGCCTCGGCCTCCTTCCGGGTGATTCGGACCGCGCGGACCCGAAGGAGGACTGGGGAAAACGAAACGCCCCGGGCGCAGGCGCACGGGGCTGGGCTCAACCGGTTGTCTCGCATCCTCGCGGCCGCGAGTTCCGGGAACTCTTCCACTGTCACCTGCGCGGGTCGTCCGCAGTTCAGCGGATCCTTCGGCCACCGTACCCTCTTGCAAGCGCACGGTAACGACCAGCGGTCTTTGGCTTCTTCTGGAGAGTACGGGAACGGATCGCCGCGAGGCAAATCCGTTCCCGGTGGGACGTCCAGGCCCGGCAGTCAAGGCGTCAGGACGGACGGGTCGTCGGGACGGTCACGGCACTCAGACGTCGGCCCCGGCGTCCGCGAGCCCTTCCTCGAGGCCCTGCAGCACCTCGAAGAGATCGACCGTGTCCTCGGCCGGCGGCGCCTCGACCTCGGCCTGGGCCCCGTAGTCGGAGTAGTGCGTCGTGATCTCGACCGTGCCCTCGCCCGACTCCACGCCGAGGACCATCCTGACCGGGTAGTCGTCCTCGTTGACCCAGACCTCGGTGTCGTAGCCCTTCACACCCGACTTCTCGGCGCTGGCGACGAGCTCCTCGCGCTCCTCCTCCGAGAGGAAGTCGAAGGACCCGTCGCTCTTGATGATCTCCTCGAAGGTCAGGGTGCCCTTGTAGTGCTGCGCCTGGACGCCGTCGACCTTCTGCGGGCCGACGTGCTTCAGGTTCGGCGACTCGAGCAGCAGGGCCAGCTGCTGGGCCGGGTCCTGGTTCATGCTCTCCAGGCTGCCGGTCATCTGCTTCTGCAGTTCCTCGCTTCCGGCCTCCTCGGCGATGGCCCGGAAGTCCAGCTTCATCCAGCGCTTGCCGTCCGTCTCGGCGGCCTGCTCCGCACCCATGTCCGCGTACATGACGTCGTCCAGCATGATCACGCGGGTCTCGGAGGGCGCCTCGGGATCGGCCTCCCCGACGTCGGATCCCTTGATGGTCAGATCCATGACCGCCGGGTCCCAGCCCTGGACTCCGGTCATCTCCATGGTGCCGTCGCCCGCGATGCCCATCATGTCCCCCATGCCCTGCGCTCCGGCGGGCACCGACATGGTCATCCGGACCTTGGCCGACTTCGCCTCGGCCGTCTTCTCGAAGGCGGTCCGAAGGACCTCGGACGCCTCGCCCCGGGACAGGACCTTGGGCTCCGCCGCCTTCCCCTCCGCTCCCCCGCCGCCGGCCTGACAGCCCGAGACGCCCGCGACCACCGTCACGGCCGCCACGCAGACGCCCACCCGCTTCCCTGCGGACATGCCCATGAGTCCCACCCCTGTTGTGCTGTGCCTGGTCTGTGAAGTCCGTTGAACCGTAACCCGGCCGACTGACACGAACATACGAAAAAAGCCCGTCCCCGCGCCTCTGAAGGCGTGGGGACGGACTCACGGTGTGCTCGGTGAGCGCGGGCCGGTCGGACCGGCCCGAGGGGCTCAGACCGCCGCCGGGTCCTCTTCGACGAGGAGGTTGCGGGTGCGGTTCGGGTCGAGCGGAACGCCGGGGCCGATCGTGGTGCTGATCGCGGCCTTCTTGATGTACCGGCCCTTCGCGGCGGACGGCTTCAGACGGAGGATCTCCTCCAGCGCGGCGCCGTAGTTCTCCACCAGCTTGGCGTCGTCGAAGGACGTCTTGCCGATGATGAAGTGCAGGTTCGAGTGCTTGTCGACGCGGAACTCGATCTTGCCACCCTTGATGTCGTTGACAGCCTTGGTGACGTCCGGGGTGACGGTGCCGGTCTTGGGGTTCGGCATGAGACCACGGGGACCGAGCACGCGGCCGAGGCGGCCGACCTTGCCCATGAGGTCCGGGGTGGCGACGACGGCGTCGAAGTCCAGACGGCCCTTCGACACCTCGTCGATCAGTTCGTCGGCGCCGACGATGTCGGCGCCCGCGGCACGCGCGGCCTCGGCACGGTCGCCGGTCGCGAAGACCAGGACCCGGGCGGTCTTGCCGGTGCCGTGCGGGAGGTTCACGGTGCCACGGACCATCTGGTCGGCCTTGCGCGGGTCAACGCCCAGGCGGAAGGCGACCTCGACGGTGCCGTCGAACTTCGAGGTGGAGGTCTCCTTGGCGAGACGGACGGCCTCGAGCGGGGCGTACAGCTTCTCCCGGTCGATCTTGGCGTCCGCAGCGCGGAGAGACTTGCTGCGCTTGCTCACGTGTAGCTCCTGTGGGTTCTTAGGAGTCGTGGTCCGGGCCGAGCGGGCCCTTCCACACTTCTGCTTGGCTTACGGGGGTGGAGGTCAGCCCTCGACCGTGATGCCCATGGAACGGGCGGTGCCGGCGATGATCTTCGACGCGGCGTCCAGGTCGTTGGCGTTGAGGTCGGGCATCTTGGTCGTGGCGATCTCACGGACCTGGTCGGCGGTGATCTTCGCGACCTTGGTCTTGTGCGGCTCGCCGGAGCCCTTCTCCACACCCGCGGCCTTGAGGATCATCTTCGCGGCCGGCGGGGTCTTGGTGATGAAGGTGAAGGAACGGTCCTCGTAGACCGTGATCTCCACCGGGATGACCCAGCCACGCTGCGACTC
This sequence comes from Streptomyces sp. NEAU-W12, assembly GCF_026242095.1. Classification (NCBI taxonomy): domain Bacteria; kingdom Bacillati; phylum Actinomycetota; class Actinomycetes; order Kitasatosporales; family Streptomycetaceae; genus Streptomyces; species Streptomyces sp. NEAU-W12. The sequence continues at coordinate 93,139 of NZ_JAPJDM010000019.1, read as the reverse complement.
GGTCGCGGCGTTGTAGGCCTTGCAGAACTCCATGATGTTGACGCCGTGCTGACCCAGCGCGGGGCCGACCGGCGGAGCCGGGTTGGCGGCACCGGCCTGGATCTGGAGCTTGATGAGCCCCGTGACCTTCTTCTTCTTGGGAGGCATGGCTCTCCGGGTCCTTTCGGTTCGGGTCCTGCCCGTGCACCGGGAAACAACCCGGACACAGGCATACCGCACAACGATAGCGGGTACGGATGTGCGGCCAAAAACCGAGCAGGTCAGGCAGACGCCTGAGCGTTCGCCTGACCTGCCCGGAAGCTGCTGTCCAGAATGTTCGTACTGCCCAGAACCGGGTCAGTTCTTCTGGATCTGGTCGAAGGAGAGCTCGACCGGCGTCTCACGACCGAAGATCTCCACCAGGCCCTTGACCTTCTTGGAGTCGGGGTTGATCTCGTTGATGGTCGCCTGGAGGGTGGCGAACGGGCCGTCGGTGACGGTGACCGAGTCGCCGACCTCGAAGTCCAGCACCTGGACCTCGACCTTGCGCTGCGGAGCCGGCTTGCCCTCGGCCTCGGCGGCCTCGCGGGCGGCCTTCTCCTCGGCCTCCGGGGCGAGCATCTTGACGATCTCGTCCAGGGTCAGCGGGTACGGGTCGTAGGCGTTGCCCACGAAGCCGGTGACACCGGGGGTGTTGCGGACGACGCCCCAGGACTCGTTCGTCAGGTCCATGCGGACCAGGACGTAACCCGGGAGCTTGTTCTGCTTGATCGTCTTGCGGTCGCCGTTCTTGATCTGGACGACCTCTTCCTGCGGCACCTCGGCCTGGAAGATGAAGTCCTCGACGTTCAGCGAGACGGCACGCTGCTCCAGGTTGGTCTTCACCCGGTTCTCGTACCCCGCGTACGTGTGGATGACGTACCACTCGCCGGGCAGCGTCCGCAGTTCCTCGCGGAGCTTCTCGACCGGGTCGCGGTCGTCCTGGACCTCTTCGACCTCTTCGGCCTCGTGCTCGACGGCGTCGGTCTCGGCGGAGTCCGCGGCGTCGGCCTCATCGGCGTCGGGGGCCGGATCGGCCGCCGTTCCGGACTCGTCCGCGGCGGCGTCGGCAGCCTCGACCTCGGCGGAGGCCTTGGAGGCCTCGCTGTCCGCGCCCCCGACGGTGTCGAGCTCGTCCTCGACGGACTCGACCGGCTCGATGGCGTCGTTCACGTTCGGGTCAGACACGGTGGCTGCTTCTTCCTGGATACATAGGGGTGGAACACGCGAAAAGGAGCGCCGGGTACCTCGGCGCTCTTCGCAGGCGGCTCAGCCGAAGACGTACTTGGCGACGTGGCCGAGCCCGTAGTCGATCAGAGTGATCAGGCCGATCATGACGACCACAAAGATGATCACTGCGGTTGTGTACGACGTCAGCTGGTTCCGGGTCGGCCAGACAACCTTGCGAAGCTCCGCCACGATCTGGCGGTAGAAGAGCGCAAGACGCTTCAGAGGGCCCTTCTTGGCCCTCTTTCCGCCCTTGCGGTTCTTCTTGGAGTCCGGCGCCTCGTCCTCGGCATCAGGCATGTCGATGGAGCCCACGGCGTCCGTCACTCGTCCTCACCTGATTCCGGGTCATGGCCGTGCCGCGCCCGGTATGAGCCGCACGGCGGTGCATTGCTGTACGTACATGCGTACACATCCTGGCTAAGGTTGTGTGTAGCAGGGCCGGAGGGACTTGAACCCCCAACCGCTGGTTTTGGAGACCAGTGCTCTACCAATTGAGCTACGACCCTTTGTGTGTACCCCAACGTACCGCATCCGCCCGGATGCTTGGTGTGCACCCGGTGAGTGCGGCCGCAGAAGGCCAACGAGGTGTGAGTGTACGTGTTCCGGAGCCGGGCGTCGAACAGAAAGCGCCCGCGACCGGTCCCGCGGTCGAAGATCGTCCTGGTCCGAGCGGTCCTGCGGGACGGATCCGGACTGGTGTCCGGAGGCCGGCCGCGACCTGTTCAGTCCGTGAAACCCCCGTGCCGGGCAGGTTTCCGGTCTGGAACGATGGACCCCATGAGCTCTGCAACCCCTCCCACCGAGCGCCGGGTCTCCGCCCGGGTCGGTGCGATCTCCGAGTCCGCCACCCTCGCCGTGGACGCCAAGGCCAAGGCCCTCAAGGCAGCCGGGCGTCCGGTGATCGGCTTCGGCGCCGGTGAACCCGACTTCCCGACTCCGGACTACATCGTCGACGCCGCGATCGAGGCGTGCCGGAACCCGAAGTACCACCGCTACACGCCGGCCGGCGGGCTGCCCGAGCTGAAGGCCGCGATCGCCGCGAAGACGCTGCGCGACTCCGGCTACGAGGTGGACCCCGCCCAGGTCCTCGTCACCAACGGCGGAAAGCAGGCCATCTACGAGGCCTTCGCCGCGATCCTCGACCCGGGCGACGAGGTGATCGTCCCGGCCCCGTACTGGACGACGTACCCGGAGTCGATCCGGCTGGCCGGCGGCGTCCCGGTCGAGGTCGTCGCGGACGAGACGACCGGCTACCGCGTCAGCGTGGAGCAGCTGGAGGCCGCGCGGACGGAGAAGACCAAGGTCGTCCTGTTCGTCTCCCCCTCGAACCCGACCGGCGCGGTCTACAGCGCCGAGGACGCCGAGGCGATCGGCCGCTGGGCGGTCGAGCACGGTCTGTGGGTGCTGACCGACGAGATCTACGAGCACCTGGTCTACGGCGACGCCGCCTTCACCTCGCTGCCCGCCGTCCTGCCGGAGCTGCGGGACAGGTGCATCGTGGTCAACGGTGTCGCGAAGACGTACGCGATGACCGGCTGGCGGGTCGGGTGGATCATCGGTCCGAAGGACGTCGTGAAGGCCGCCACCAACCTGCAGTCGCACGCCACGTCGAACGTGTCGAACGTCGCCCAGGTGGCGGCGCTGGCCGCGGTCTCCGGCTCCCTGGACGCGGTCGCCACGATGCGTGAGGCCTTCGACCGCCGGCGCAGGACCATCGTGCGGATGCTCAACGAGATCGACGGCGTGGTCTGCCCCGAGCCCGAGGGCGCGTTCTACGCCTACCCGTCGGTGAAGGCCCTGATCGGCAAGGAGATCCGGGGCCGGCGGCCGCGGAACACCGTGGAGCTGGCCGCGCTCATCCTCGAGGAGGTCGAGGTCGCGGTCGTACCCGGCGAGGCCTTCGGCACTCCGGGATACCTTCGGTTGTCCTACGCGCTGGGCGACGAGGACCTGGTGGAGGGCGTGAGCCGGATCCAGAAGCTGCTGGCGGAGGCACAGGACTGAGTCCTGTCTCACTCGCACGAGTGAGACAGGAGTGACCGAAATCCACTCGACCGAGTGATTTGCGGGCTGTTTCCCTCCATGAGGGAAACAGCCCGCTTCTGTTTCCTCACACTGACGTGCGAGCAAGACCACGTTCAGGGAAAGCGCTACCGGCGCCGCCGGGAGGTGCGGCAGGATCCTGGAATGGAACGTGTACGTGACCTCTCCCTGCTGCCGAAGGCCCATCTGCACCTGCACTTCACCGGGTCGATGCGCCCCGCCACCGTGCTGGAACTTGCCGACAAGTACGGCGTGCGCCTCCCCGAGGCGCTGACCGACGCGCTGACCAGCGGGGAGCCGCCGAGTCTGCGGGCCACGGACGAGCGGGGCTGGTTCCGGTTCCAGCGGCTGTACGACGCGGCGCGCTCGTGCCTGAGGGAGCCGGAGGACATCCAGCGGCTGGTACGGGAGGCCGCGGAGGAGGACCTGAAGGACGGCTCGGGCTGGCTGGAGATCCAGGTCGATCCGACGTCGTACGCGCCGCGGCTGGGCGGGCTGATCCCGGCGCTGGAGGTCATCCTGGACTCGGTGGACTCGGCGCGGCGGGACACCGGGCTCGGGATCCGGGTGCTGGTCGCCGCGAACCGGATGAAGCACCACCTGGACGCGCGCACGCTGGCCCGGCTGGCGGTGCGGTACGCGGACCGGGGCGTCATCGGGTTCGGACTGTCCAACGACGAGCGGCGTGGCATGGCCCGGGAGTTCGACCGGGCGTTCGCCATCGCGCGCGAGGGCGGGCTGCTGTCCGCGCCGCACGGCGGTGAGCTGAACGGGCCCGCGTCCGTGCGGGACTGCCTGGACGACCTGGAGGCCGACCGGATCGGGCACGGGGTGCGGGCGGCGGAGGATCCGCGGCTGGTGCAGCGGCTCGCGGACCGGCAGGTGACGTGCGAGGTGTGCCCGGCGTCGAACGTGGCGCTGGGCGTCTACGAGAAGCCGGGCGACGTGCCGTTGCGGAAGCTGTTCGAGGCGGGTGTGCCGCTGGCGCTGGGGGCGGACGATCCGCTGCTGTTCGGCTCCCGGCTGGCGGCCCAGTACGAGATCGCGCGTGAGCACCACGGGTTCACGGACGCCGAGCTGGCCGAACTGGCACGGCAGTCGGTGCGCGGGTCGGCGGCGCCGGAGGCGGTCAAGGCGGAGCTGCTGGCGGGGGTCGACGCGTGGCTCACCGCGCCGGCGGGATGACGGGACGGTGGGCCTCCGCCCGGTGGGGCGGGCCGGACCCGGTCAGAGGCCGACCCCGATCGTCACCGGCTCGTTGACCAGCGTGATGCCGAAGGCTTCGCGCACGCCGGCGACCACCTCCCGGGCGAGTGCCAGCAGGTCCTCGGTGGTCGCCTCGCCGCGGTTGGTGAGGGCGAGGGTGTGCTTGGTGGAGATGCGGGCGGGGCCGGTGCCGTAGCCCTTGGTGAAGCCCGCCTTGTCGATCAGCCAGGCGGCGGAGGTCTTGGTGCGTCCCTCGCCGACGGGGTAGGCGGGGGGCTCGGTGCCGGCGCCGAGGTGCTGCCGTGCCCGGGTCCGGAAGGTGACGAACTCCTCGTCCGTGAGGATCGGGTTGGTGAAGAAGGAGCCGGCCGACCAGGTGTCGTGGTCCTCGGGATCCAGGACCATGCCCTTCCCGGCACGGAGCTTCAGGACCGTCGCGCGGGCCGTGGGCAGAGGGACGCGCTCGCCCGGCGCGACGCCGAGGACGCGGGCCGTCTCGGCGTACCGGACGGGTCCGGAGAGGCCGTCGGCGTCCTCCAGCGCGAAGCGGACGCGCAGGACGACATACCGCTCGGGGTCCGCCTTGAAGCGGCTGTGGCGGTAGGAGAAGGCGCATTCCTCGTTGGTGAGGGTGACCGTCTCGTGTGCCCGGCGGTCGTAGGCGACGACCTCGGTGACGGTGGAGGAGACCTCCTGGCCGTACGCACCGACGTTCTGGATGGGGGTGGCACCCGCCGAGCCGGGGATGCCGGCCAGGCACTCGACGCCGGCCAGGCCGGCTTCCACGGTGCGGGCGACGGCGTCGGTCCACACCTCTCCGGCCGCGAGTTCCAGACGCGTGCCGTCCAGGGTGAGGCCCTTGGTGGCGACGACGAGTGCTGTGCCGTCGAAGCCCTTGTCGCCGATGACCAGGTTGGAGCCGCCGCCGATGACCAGCAGGGGCGTACCCGCGGAGTCGGCCTCGCGGACGACGGCGATCACTTCGTCGTCGGTCGTCGCGGTGACCAGCCGGGTCGCGGGTCCGCCCAGGCGGAACGTGGTCAGCGGGGCGAGGGGAGCGTCGTGGAGTTCCTGCACGGGCTCAAGACTAAGGCCCCCGCCGGGCGGGCCTGCGGGGGCGGCGTGCGCGTTCGGGGCGCACGCGCGGGGCGTTCATCAGGTGAGGCGGCGCTGCACTTCGGTCCAGTCGACGGGGAGGTCCTCGCTCTTCGCGGTCCAGCCGGCGAACTTGGCGTCGCGCATCTGCGGGGCGAGCCCGCGGGCGGTCGGCGCGTGCGGGCCGGTACAGGCGAAGGCACCGAGGGCCTCCGGGGACTCCCAGGCGGACACGGTCCAGAACGTCCGCCGCAGCGGCTGTGCCTTCAGGGAGGCCCCGTACGCGCCGGGAGCCCTGCTCACCTGCCGCCACACGCCGGGGGTCCCGAGGAAGAACCGCAGGGCCCCCCGGAGGGTGCGGGTCTCGAAGCGGGAGGCGAAGACGTGCACTTCGGTGTGGGGCGGCGGGGTGTTCGGGACGGTCCAGGGAAGCGTGGGCATGACCGGGTCCTTCCGTGGTCGGTGAAGGGGTTCCGTCGGGTCCCGGGGCTGGGGATCCCGCGATCCTGATGATTTTTTAGTTATTGATTACTAACTTTCACGCACAAGGAAGAGGGCGGGGTCCGACTCACCGAATCACCGAATCACCGACTCATCGGCTAACCGCCGAGCCGTGCCGACGGGTCCAGCCCTTCCCAGATCCGGTGACCGGACGGGAACCCCATGGCGGACAGGCAGTTGATGAGCATGCCGTGCGCCATGAAGGTCGTCGTCTCCCTGGCGTCGGCCCCCAGGGCGAGGTGGGCGGTGCCCCACAGCCGCAGCCAGCCGGCACGCACGGTCGCGCCGAACTCCTGATCGCCCTCCTGCTCGGCGGCCGCCACCGCGAGGTACATCTGCATCTGCATCATGAGCAGCTCGGGCCGCTCCGTGATGGCCCGTGTGTAGGCGCTCGCCATGGCGTGCAGGGCCTCCTCGCCCTCCAGCCCCGCGGAGGCCTCCGCGAACATGCGGATGGTGTCCTCCACGCAGCGCTCCGCCGCCGCCAGGAAGATGGCCTTCTTGTCCGGGAAGAGCCGGAAGAGGTACGGCTGCGAGACGCCGACCCGCTTGGCGATCGCCTCGGTCGACGTGCCGTGATAGCCGCCGCGGGCGAACTCGGTACTCGCCGCGCGGATGACGCTCTCACGCCTCTCCGCTGCACTCATCCTGACCATGCCGATAAGTTAGTGCTCAATCACTAACCACGTCAAGGGGTGGACTGCCCACGGGACCCGGCACGAGACGAGGGGCGCTCCCCCTGGGGAGCGCCCCTCGCCTCGTACGTCATGCCACGGCTCCGGTGCCGGGTCAGGCGAGTCGTACGACCGCCCGCGACATCCCCAGCACTTTCTGCCCGGCGCTGGTGGCCGTGAGGTCGACACGGACCGTGTGGTCGTCGAGCTTGGCCGCGACCTTGCCGCTGACCTCGATGGTGGCGCCCCGGTCGTCGTCGGGAACAACGACCGGCCTGGTGAAGCGGACGCCGTACTCGACGACCGCCCCCGGGTCACCCACCCAGTCGGTGACCACGCGGATCGCCTCGGCCATGGTGAACATGCCGTGCGCGATGACGTCCGGCAGGCCGACTTCCTTGGCGAACCTCTCGTTCCAGTGAATGGGGTTGAAGTCGCCGGAGGCGCCCGCGTACCGGACGAGGGTGGCCCGGGTCACGGGGAACGTCCCCGTGGGCAGTTCGGTACCGACCTCGACGTCCGCGTAGGAGATCTTCGCCGTCATGATGCCGCTCACGCCCCCTCGTTCTCGCCCGCGCGGGCCACCAGCTTGATCCAGGACGTCACGACGTGCTCGCCGGCCTCGTCGTGCACCTCGCCACGGACGTCCAGGATGTCGTTGCCCGCCATCGACTTGATCGCCTCGATGGTCGAGGTGACCGTGAGCCGGTCACCGGCGCGCACCGGACGGCGGTAGGCGAACTTCTGGTCGCCGTGCACCACCCGGCTGTAGTCCAGGCCCAGCCGGGGGTCGGCGATGACGTCCCCGGCGGCCTTGAAGGTGACCGCGAACACGAAGGTCGGCGGGGCGATCACATCGGGATGGCCGAGCGCCTTGGCGGCCTCCGCGTCCGTGTACGCCGGGTTGGTGTCCCCCACCGCTTCGGCGAACTCGCGGATCTTCTCCCGGCCCACTTCATAGGGATCGGTGGGCGGGTAGCTCCGCCCCACGAAGGACTGGTCGAGCGCCATGCGCGCGGCACCTCCTGTGTCTCGTGCGGCCGTGGTCGGCCGGTGGGAAGAACGACGCGAGGCCGCCCCCGGCTACGGGGACGGCCTCGCGTACGAGCCTGATTTATCGCGTTTCGCGGTGCGCGGTGTGCGCATTGCAACGCGGGCAGTGCTTCTTCATCTCCAGACGATCCGGGTTGTTACGCCGGTTCTTCTTGGTGATGTAGTTCCGCTCCTTGCACTCCACGCAGGCCAGCGTGATCTTCGGGCGGACGTCGGTGGCAGCCACGTGAGTGCTCCTTGACGAACGGGATAGTAGAGACTGAATGAACGCAGAAAGAGTAGCCGATCGAAGGACCGACCCCACAATCGGCTACTGTGTGTAGCGGTGACCGGACTTGAACCGGTGACACAGCGATTATGAGCCGCTTGCTCTACCGACTGAGCTACACCGCTGTGATGCGATCGGATCCCGCCTCGCGACGGGAACCTCACACACCAGAGCCCCAAAACGGAATCGAACCGTTGACCTTCTCCTTACCATGGAGACGCTCTGCCGACTGAGCTATTGGGGCGAGCGAGGAAGACATTACACGCTTCGCCGCCGTTCACCCAAATCCGTTTCGCGGCCCCTGTCCCGCCCTGCCGACCGCTCCCTCCCGAGAGTCCCGGACGTCGCACCCGCCCCTCCGCGACGCTCCCACCGCACCGCGGCCGTACTCCGTCCGGCCCCTGGCCGGCCCTCACCGGAACACCCGGGACCTCACCGGTACGACTATTGCTGACTCCTGTGCTCCTGCCGCCGGGAGGCGAGCCGCCACCCTAGGCTCGACTCACTCTGCGTGATCTTCCCTCTGTGTGATCCTGCGACAGCCGTGCGCAGTCCGAGCCTCAGGAGCGCGATGCCCGACAGCCGGCCGCAGCCGCCGCCCCCCTCGTCGCCCTCGCCGCCCCCTGGCCCGGCCGGCCCGGCGCCGCTCCTGCTGTGCGGTGCGCGGCTCACCGACGGCCGGACCGTGGACGTACGGCTGGGCGGCGGACGCATCGAGGCGGTCGGCACGGCCGGCAGCCTGACCGTGGACGGCACCCCCGCGGGCGGCACCCGGGTCGATCTGACCGGCCATCTGCTCCTCCCGGCCCCCGCCGAACCGCACGCCCACGCCGACACCGCCCTCTCCGCCGAATCCGACGGCCCCGTCTCGTACGACTCCCGCGACGTCCGGCGCCGGGCGACGGAGGCCGCGCTGCTGCAGCTCGGGCACGGGGCGACGGCGGTGCGGGCACACGTGCGGGTGGACGACATGACCGGGCTCGACGCGCTCACCGCCGTACTGCAGGCGGGGCGTTCACTGCGCGGGCTGACCGAGCTGGCCACGGTGGCGATGCCGCGCGTACTGACCGGGGTGGCCGGGGCCGACGGGATCGCGATGCTGCGGGACGCGGTGAAGATGGGCGCGTCGGTGGTGGGCGGCTGCCCGGACGTCGACCCCGACCCCACGGGGTACGTGGAAGCGGTCCTGGAGGTCGCCGCCGAGCACGGCTGCCCCGTCGACCTGCACACGGACACCGCCGACCCCGCCCGCGTGGCCCGGCTCGCCGCGATGGCGGGCGGGCTGCGGCCGGGAGTGACGCTCAGCCCGTGCGGCGGCCTCGGCCGGCTGCCCACCGAAGCGGCCTCACGGACCGCGGACCAGCTGGCGGCGGCCGACGTGGCCGTGGTGTGCCTGCCCCAGGGCGGCTGCGGGGGCGTCGACCGCCGGGGCACGGGCACGGCTCCGGTACGGCTGCTGCGCGCGGCGGGCGTGCGGGTCTCGGCCGGGAGCGGCGCCCTGCGGGACGTGTCGAACCCGGTCGGCCGCGGCGACCCGCTGGAAGCGGCCTACCTGCTGGCCTCCCGCCACGGACTGTCGCCCGAGGACGCCTACGAGGCGGTGAGCACGTCGGCCCGGGCCGCCCTCGGGCTGCCCGAGGTACGGGTGGAGGCGGGCTTCCCCGCCGAACTGCTCGCGGTCCGCGGCGACCGACTGCCGGCGGCGCTGTCCCTGGCGTACAGCCGGATCGTGGTGCACCGGGGGCGCGTGGTCGCGCGGACGAGCGCGGTACGGGAGTACTGCGCCTCCTCGGCGACGACCACGGAGACGGCATCGGGCCTGCCCCGACAGGGCCGGGGAGGGACGCCGTAACCTCTCCGACCGGCCCCCCGCTCCTCCTGCGGTCCCTCCTCCTGCTCCTCCTGGTCCTCCTGCCGTTCTCCTTCCGGGCCGTGCCGTGCGGCGGATGCCATCGTCGCGGCGTACGGTCGAAGGCATGCGCATTGTCATCGCTGGTGGTCATGGTCAGATCGCGCTGCGGCTGGAGCGGTTGCTCGCCGCGCGCGGGTACGAAGTGGCGGGCATCATCCGCAAACCCGAACAGGCCGACGATCTGCGGCACCTGGGCGCCGAGCCGGTCGTGCTCGACCTGGAGTCGGCATCCGTGGAGGAGGTCGCGGAGCAACTCCGGGGCGCGGACGCCGCCGTGTTCGCCGCGGGCGCCGGGCCGGGGAGCGGCGCGGCGCGCAAGGAGTCGGTGGACAAGGCCGCGGCGGTCCTCTTCGCCGACGCGGCGGTCCGCGCGGGTGTGCGGCGGTTCGTGGTCGTCTCCTCGATGGGCGCGGACCCGGCCCACGAGGGCGACGAGATCTTCGACGTGTACCAACGCGTCAAGGGCGAGGCCGACGCCTACGTCCGCGGCCTGGACGCCCTCGACTGGACGATCCTGCGCCCCGGCTCGCTCACCGACGACGCCGGCACCGGCCTGGTCCGCCTGGAAGCCCGCACCGGCAGCGGCCCGATCCCCCGCGACGACGTGGCCGCCGTCCTGGCCGAGCTGGTGGAGGACTCCTCGACGGCCGGCCTGACCCTGGAACTGATCAGCGGCCCCTCACCGGTCCCGGTGGCGGTGAAATCGGTGGCGGGCGAATGAGCCGGGGAAGGGGTCCTGGAGGGCCCGGAAAGCTGCGCGAGGACGGCTAGAACAGCGGCATCTGCCCCGGAAACTCCGGGACGACGTACCCGTCCAGCGACGGCTGTTCGACGCCGGCCCGGGCGTACCGGCGGGACCCGGGACACGAGGTCAGCGCCCCGTGTTCCCGAGCGCCGGGCGGATCATGCCGCGCGTACCGCCCGGCCACGACGGCGATCTCACGACGACACTCGGGGCAACGCCTACGACGCGACGACATCCCGCCAGTGTCTCCCGAGCGGCCTGCCCCACGCACACCCCACCGCGAACACGGAAGACCCCCTCCGGACCGCGTCTCGCGGTCCGGAGGGGGTCTTCCCCTTGTGGCGGCGCCAGGATTCGAACCTGGGAAGGCTGAGCCGGCAGATTTACAGTCTGCTCCCTTTGGCCGCTCGGGCACACCGCCAAGGCTGCTGCCCTCGAACCGCCTTGCGGCGGCGCTCCGTGGCAACGACGTAAACGATACCTGATGAGGAGGGGTGCTTCGCCACCCGATTGATCGCCACCCGGGGACCCCGGGGTGGCTAGGCTTGTGCGGATGCGGCCCGGGACCGATACCGGGCTCGACGGCCGCCCGTACGCCGGTAGCCGGTACGCATCCGGCTCTCAGCCCGATACGCACCCCGATACAAGGAGCCACAGGACATGGCCGACTCCAGTTTCGACATCGTCTCGAAGGTCGAGCGGCAGGAGGTCGACAACGCCCTCAACCAGACCGCCAAGGAGATCTCGCAGCGCTACGACTTCAAGGGCGTGGGAGCCTCGATCTCGTGGTCCGGGGAGAAGATCCTTCTGGAGGCGAACTCCGAGGACCGGGTGAAGGCCGTCCTCGACGTCTTCCAGTCCAAGCTGATCAAGCGGGGCATCTCGCTGAAGTCCCTGGACGCCGGTGAGCCGCAGCTCTCCGGCAAGGAGTACAAGATCTTCGCATCGATCCAGGAGGGCATCTCCCAGGAGAACGCGAAGAAGGTGGCGAAGCTCATCCGGGACGAGGGCCCCAAGGGCGTGAAGGCCCAGGTGCAGGGCGAGGAACTCCGGGTCTCCTCCAAGAGCCGCGACGATCTCCAGACCGTCATCTCCCTGCTCAAGGGCCAGGACTTCGACTTCGCCCTGCAGTTCGTGAACTACCGCTGAGCCGGGTCAAAGGACGAAGCCGCGTGCGCCGTGGGCGTCGCGCGCACATCTGTCTGCGTGTGTGCGGGAGGGTGGGTGCCGCCGGGCGCCCGCCCTTCTCGGCTGTCGACGGCGTCCGGAGCGGCCCCGGCGCCGGGGCTCAGTCGCGCGAGTGGCCGAAGAGGATGCGGTAGGCGATCAGGAGGACCAGGGAGCCGCCTATCGCGGCGGCCCAGGTGGCGCCGTCGTAGAAGTCCTTGGTGATCGGGTGGTCGAGCCAACGGGCCGATACCCAGCCGCCGATGAACGCTCCGGCGACGCCGATCAGGGTCGTGCCGATGAGGCCGCCCGGATCGCGGCCCGGCAGCAGGAACTTCGCGACCGCTCCGGCCAACAGCCCCAGAATGATCCAACTGATGATCGTCATTCTCTGATCCCTGTCCTTTCGTGCCGCGCCCTCACCTGTCGCGGCCTGTGATTCCGGTCCGATCCCGGTGTTCATCCCGTCCTGGGGTGGAGGACGACGTGGGTACGCGTGACGGTTGCCGCGATCAGTAGGGTGCGGCCTCATGACATCCCCTTCCGGTTCCGGACTGCGCCGCACGCTCGGTGTGGGAGACGCCGTCGTCATCGGTCTCGGCTCCATGGTGGGGGCCGGGATCTTCGCCGCTCTGGCGCCCGCCGCGCACGCGGCCGGCTCCGGGCTCCTCCTCGGACTCGCGGTCGCCGCCGTGGTCGCCTACTGCAACGCCACGTCGTCGGCGCGCCTCGCCGCGCTGTATCCCGCCTCGGGCGGCACCTATGTCTACGGGCGGGCGCGGCTCGGCGAGTTCTGGGGGTACCTCGCAGGCTGGGCGTTCGTGGTCGGCAAGACCGCCTCCTGCGCGGCGATGGCCCTCACCGTCGGCGCGTACCTCTGGCCGGGGCAGGCCCATGCCGTGGCCGTCGCCGCGGTCGTGGCGCTGACCGCGGTGAACTACGGCGGTGTGCAGAAGTCCGCGTGGCTGACGCGGGTGATCGTGGCCGTGGTCCTCGCTGTCCTCGCCTCCGTGGTGGTCGTGTGCCTGACCTCGGGGCAGGCCGATGCCGGGCGCCTCTCCTTCGCGGCACCGGACGGCGTGGGCGGTGTACTTCAGGCCGCCGGTCTGCTGTTCTTCGCCTTCGCCGGGTATGCGCGGATCGCGACCCTCGGCGAGGAGGTGCGGGATCCTGCGCGCACCATCCCGCGCGCGATCCCGCTGGCTCTGGGTATCGCGCTGGTCGTGTACGCGGCTGTCGCGGTCGCCGTCCTTTCGGTGCTGGGGGCACAGGAACTGGGTGACTCGGGCGCGCCGCTCGCCGACGCGGTGCGGGCGGCCGGGGTTGCGGAACTGACGCCGCTGGTACGGGTGGGGGCGGCCGCGGCCGCGCTGGGATCGCTGCTCGCCCTGATCCTGGGTGTTTCACGGACGACGCTCGCCATGGCCCGGGACCGGCATCTGCCGGGGTCCCTGGCAGCCGTCCACCCCCGGTTCCAGGTGCCGCACCGGGCCGAGCTGGCCGTGGGAGCGGTGGTCGCCGTCCTGGCCGCCACGGTGGACGTACGGGGCGCGATCGGGTTCTCCTCCTTCGGGGTGCTGGCGTACTACGCGGTGGCCAACGCGTCGGCCTGGACGCTTCGGCCGGGGCCGGCGGCGCGGGTGCTGCCGGCGGTCGGGCTCGCCGGGTGTCTGGTCCTGGCGTTCTCACTGCCGAGGATGTCCGTGGCCGTCGGCGCGGGGGTGCTGGCGGTGGGTGCCGCCGCTTACGGGGTACGGCGGTGGAGGGCAGCCGGGCAGTAGCTCTCCCGGGTCCGGGCCGGTGGGGCCCGCAGGGCGCAGGGCAGCCCACAGGCGGAGCGGAGACGGGGTCTTCGGGGTGGGGTGGGGCCCGCCCTTCCGGGCCTTCCGGAACACGGACGCCACCTGGAGTCGGAAGCCGATCACGTTCGGTCATGGCCCCATGGTGCACGCCGGCTCCGACGGTCGGAGCAGCCTGTGGACAACCCCCGCCGACGCGCTTGCGAACTGTGGAGAACCGAGCCGGGCTAGCGGGCTGCGAACGGTTGGTCGGTGCGTACGATCTCGCGGCCCATCGGGAGCAACGAGACCGGGATCAGCTTGAAGTTGGCGATGCCGAGCGGGATTCCGATGATCGTCACGCACAGGGCCAGGCCGGTGACGATGTGGCCGATGGCCAGCCACCAGCCCGCGAGGACCAGCCACAGCACGTTGCCGACGCAGGAGGCGGCGCCCGCGTCCCCGCGCTCGACCGCCGTGTACCCGAACGGCCACAGGGCGTAGACACCGATCCGGAAGGCGGCGATCCCGAAGGGAATACCGATGATCGTGACGCACAACAGGACACCGGCGAGCAGGTAGCCGAGGAACAGCCAGAAGCCGCTCAGAACGAGCCATATGACGTTCAGGATGGTCTTCACTGCGTTCGACCTGCCATCTTCTCGAGTCGGGCGATGCGTTCCGCCATGGGCGGGTGGGTCGAGAACATCTTCGCGAACCCCTGGCCCGGCCGGAACGGGTTCGCGATCATCATGTGGCTGGCGGTCTCGATGCGGGGCTCGGGGGGCAGGGGAAGCTGCTTGGTGCCCGTTTCCAGCTTGCGCAGGGCGCTTGCCAGGGCGAGAGGGTCGCCGGTCAGCTGGGCGCCGGAGGCATCGGCCTCGTACTCCCGGGAGCGGCTGACGGCCAGCTTGATGAGGGCGGCGGCGAGCGGGCCCAGGATCATGATCAGCAGCATGCCGAGGATGCCGGGGCCGTCGTCGTCGTTGGAACGGCCGACCGGGATCAGCCAGGCGAAGTTGACCAGGAACATGATCACCGAGGCGAGGGCGCCGGCGACCGAGGAGATCAGGATGTCCCGGTTGTAGACATGGCTGAGCTCGTGGCCGATGACGCCGCGCAGTTCGCGCTCGTCGAGCAGGCGCAGGATTCCTTCGGTGCAGCACACCGCGGCGTTGCGCGGGTTGCGGCCGGTGGCGAAGGCGTTGGGTGCCTCGGTCGGGGAGATGTACAGGCGGGGCATGGGCTGGCGGGCCTGTGTGGAGAGCTCGCGGACCATGCGGTACAGGCCGGGGGCCTCGAACTCGCTCACGGGGCGGGCCCGCATCGCGCGCAGGGCGAGCTTGTCGCTGTTCCAGTACGCGTACGCGTTGGTGCCCAGCGCGATCACGACAGCGACGACGAGGCCCGTGCTGCCGAAGAAGCTGCCGATGACGATGATGAGCGCGGACAGTCCCCCGAGGAGGACCGCGGTCTTGAGCCCGTTGTGCCGGCGGTGCACGGTACGCCCTCCAAATCGTGCGGCAGGGAGACCCTTGTCGGCCGATCTTCCTTCTGACCTGCGACGTCCCCGGGTGTCTTGGCCTCACGTCCAGTGGACCCTCCCGTATTCGTCAACGCCAGGCGAGCGGCACAGGTTCCCTGGGACGCGTGGTGGCACGTGTGAACCGCCCGGGTGACGGCGGCTCCCGGCGCCGTGCCGCCGCGCCCGTCCGCTGGTCCGGAAGCGCGACCGGTGGATCGGGACAGGGGTGCCGGAGGAGGCCCGGTGAGCACGGAAGATCGTGGGGCGTCGGGTGCCGGCGGGGCGGCGCGGCCCCGGGGCGTCGGGTCAGAAGAGCCCGGTGCCGGTGAAGCGCAGGATCAGTTGGGGTGCGCCGGACAGGACGATGCCGAGGACGCCGGTCAGAGTGATCGCGGCGGTGAGCGGGAGCGGGACGCGGCGCACGGCCGGTTCGGCCTCGGATGCGTGGAACAGCAGGGCCGTCCAGCGGAGGTAGTAGACCAGCGCGATGACGACGTTGACGGCCATGACGACGGCGAGCCAGCCGAGTCCGGCGTCGACCGCCGCGGAGAAGACGGTGACCTTGGCGAAGAGGCCGACGATGCCGGGCGGGAGTCCGGCAAGACACAGCAGGAAGAAGGCCAGGAGCAGGGCGGTGAGCGGGCTGGAGGCGTACAGGCCGCGGTAGTCGGAGACCCGGTTGAGGGGGTTCGTCCGGCCTACCAGGGCGGCGACGGCGAAGGCGCCGAGGTTCACCGCGCCGTACATGAGGGCGTAGGCGAGGGTGGAGCCGATCGACTTCTCGGCGTCACCGGAGTACGCGGCGGCGGCGATCGGCACCAGGAGGTAGCCGGCCTGACCGACTGAGGACCAGGCCAGGAGCCGTACCGCGCTGTACGCGCGCGTGGCCTGCTGCGCGAGGGCCCCGGCGTTGCCGACGGTCATGGTGAGGGCGGCGAGCGCGGCGAGGGCCGGGCCCCATACCTCGGCGTACGACGGGAGGGCGACGACGGTGACGAGGATCAGGCCGGTGAAGCCGACCGCCTTGCCGATGACCGACAGGTAGGCGGCGATCGGCAGGGGGGCGCCGACGTAGGTGTCGGGCACCCAGAAGTGGAAGGGGACGGCGGCCGTCTTGAAGGCGAAGCCGACGAGGGTGAGGACGACACCGGCCTGGGCGAGGGTGTGGAACTGTCCGTCGACGGTCTGGACGCGTTCGGCCACCAGGGTGAGGTGGAGGGTGCCGGTGGCCGCGTAGACGAAGCTGATGCCGAGGAGGCTGACCGCGGTGGCGGTGACCGAGGACAGGAAGAACTTCAGCGCCGCTTCGGACGACTTCCGGTCGCCGTGCCGGAGGCCGACCAGGGCGAAGGCGGGCAGGGAGGCGACTTCCAGGGCGACGACGAGGGTCGCGAAATCGCGGGAGGCGGGCAGGAGGGCGGCGCCCGCGACGGAGGACAGGAACAGGAACCAGTACTCGCCCTCGGGGAGCCGTTTGTCGGCGTCCTTGAGGGCGGTGACCGACAGAAGGGCGGTCAGGAGCGCGCCGCCGAGCACCAGCAACTGGATGACGAGGGTGAACCGGTCCACGGTGTAGCTGCACACTCCGGGGTCGCCGACCAGGCAGAACGTGCTGCGGTCGGCATCGAGGAGGGGCAGCAGCATGAGTGTGGCGGCGGCGAGTCCGGTCACCGCGAGGCGGCCGAGGAGCGGTTTCCTGGACTCGTCGAGGAACAGGTCGGCGACGAGGACGGTGAGTCCGACGACGGCCGCGACGGCGGGCGGTGCGACGGCCAGCCAGTCGACGGACTGGACGAGGGAGCTCATCGGGTGCCTCCTGCGAGGAGCTGCTGCACGGCCGGGTCGGTCAGTCCGATCAGGGCCCCGGGCCACAGTCCGGCGACGACGGTGAGGACGACGAGCGGGGTCCAGGCCGCGAACTCGTAGCCGCGCACGTCGGTGAGCGCGGGGGCCTGTTCCTGCGGGGGGCCCATGCAGACCCTGCGGACCACGACGAGCAGGTATGCCGCGGTCAGCAGGGTGCCGAGGGCGCCGACCGACATGAAGACGAGGAAGGCGGGGCGGCTGAGCCCTTCGGCGGGGTCGAACGCGCCGAAGAGGGCCAGCATCTCGCCCCAGAACCCGGCGAGGCCGGGCAGGCCGAGGGAGGCGACGGCGGCGAAGGCGAGCAGACCGCCGAGGCGCGGTGCCCTGCCGTAGAGGGCGGCGCCGGTCCGCTGGGCCAGGGTGTCGAGGTCGACGGTGCCGGTGCGGTCCTTGAGGGCGCCGACGAGGAAGAAGAGGAGACCGGTGATGAGGCCGTGGGCGATGTTGGCGAAGAGGGCACCGTTGACGCCGGTCGGGGTCATGGTGGCGATGCCGAGGAGGACGAAGCCCATGTGACCGACGGAGGAGTAGGCGACGAGGCGCTTGAGGTCGCCCCTGGCGCCCTGCCTCGCGAGGGCGAGACAGGCGAGGGATCCGTAGATGACGCCGACGACGGCGAAGGCGGCGAGGTAGGGCGCGAAGGTGCGGAAGCCGTCCGGTGCGGTGGGGAGCAGGATCCGCACGAACCCGTACGTGCCCATCTTCAGCAGGACTCCGGCCAGCAGGACGGAGCCGACGGTCGGGGCGGCGGTGTGGGCGTCGGGCAGCCAGCTGTGCAGCGGCCACATCGGGGTCTTGACCGCGAGCCCGGTCCCGACCGCCAGTACGGCGACGAGCTGCACGGATACGCTCAGTGACCGTCCGTTGTCAGTGGTGAGTGCCACCATGTCGAATGTGCCCGCCTTGATTCCGATCAGGAGCAGGCCGAGCAGCATGACCACGGAGCCGAGCAGCGTGTAGAGGATGAACTTCCAGGCGGCCTCGGCCCGGCCCTCGCCGCCCCAGCGGGCGATGAGGAAGTACATCGGGATCAGGACCATCTCGAAGGCGAGGAAGAACAGGATCAGGTCGAGGACGGCGAAGGCCGCGAGGGTGCCGGACTCGAGGACGAGCAGCAGGGCGACGAAGGCCTTCGGGGACGGGCCCGCGGGCGGTTTGACGTACGTGTAGACCGCGCTGAGGAAGGTCAGCAGGGCGGTCAGGACCAGAAGGGGGAGGGAGATGCCGTCGGTGCCGAGGTGGATCCGCACGTCGAGTGCGGGGATCCAGCTGATGTCGGTGGTGGCCTGCATCTTCGACGGCTGGTCGTGGTCGAAGCCGAGCGCGAGGACGGTAGCCGCGATGAGGACGGCGCCGGTGACGGTCACACCGTGCCGGAGCACGGCCTGGTCGGGTGACGTCCCCTTGAGTCCGGGCGGGGCCGGAAGGAGAGCGGCGGCGGCACCGAGGAGCGGGCCGACGACGAGGAACGCCAGAAGGAACTGCATCACGGACTCGCTGATATCGATCACGTCTGGTCACGCTCCCGTGGCGGCGAGGACGACGGCGACCGCGAGAATGACGGTGCCGGCGAGCAGCGCGCTCACATAGGTCTGCAGATTGCCGGTCTGGGCACGTCGTACGGCGGTACCGAGCCACCGGGGCAGTGTTTCCGCGCCGCGTACGTAGGTGTCGACGACCTCGCGGTCGAGGAACCGGACGAGACCGGCCGCCGCCTGGACGGGCCGCACGAAGAGGGTCGTGTACACGGCGTCGAGGTGGAAGCCGGCGGCCGCGTGGCGGTGCAACGGGCCGAGCAGCAGGCGGCCGGGGTCGGCCGGGTCGGACGCGTACGCGATGTCTCCGTAGGCGGGTTCGTGGGTGGCGATGGCCTCGGCCTCGACCTGTCCGGCGCCGGCCTCCGGGTGGGCGGCCACGGCGCCGGGTGGGGGGTGGGCGGCGTGGGCGGTGGTGTGCCGCCAGGCGGCGTAGGTGATGATGCCGCCGGTCAGGGCCGCACCGGTGCCGAGCATCGAGGTGGTGAGGGTCGGGGCGAGGTCGTGGCCGTCGAACCAGTCGGGCAGCACGCGGAAGGCGAGGGCGCCCAGGGTGAGGGAGGGGATCGCGAGCACCCACAGCACGGCGGTCATGGTGAGGGGCTGCCTGCCGTGGTCGGGGGCCCCGGTGCCGTGTCCGCGGAAGACCAGCAGCCACAGGCGTGCCGCGTAGGCGGCGGTGAGCAGGGCGGTGGCCAGGCCGGAGAGGAGGACGATCCAGCCCGCGGCGGCGGGGGCCTGCCCGGTGTGGCCGGTGACGACGTGTTCGGCGGCTCCGAGAACGGCCTCCTTGGAGAAGAAGCCGCTGAACGGCGGGATCGCGGCGAGCGCGAGGAGCGCCACGGTCATCGTCCAGTAGGCGTCGGGTACGCGGTCGCGCAGGTGGCTCATGCGGGACATGGCGGCCAGCGAGTTGGTGCCGGCCGCGTGGATGAGCACGCCGGCGGCGAGGAACAGGAGCGCCTTGAAGGCGCCGTGGGACAGGAGGTGGAAGACGGCGGCTCCGCGCTCGCCGACGGCGAGGGCTCCGGTCATGTAGCCGAGCTGGCCGATCGTCGAGTAGGCGAGGACGCGTTTGATGTCGTCCTGGGCGAGAGCGGCGAGCGCCGAGCCGGCCATGGTGACGGCGGCCATGACGGCGAGGACGGTCATCGCGGCCTGTGAGACCTGGAAGAGCGGGAGGAGACGGGCGACGAAGTAGACACCGGCGGCGACCATCGTCGCGGCGTGGATCAGCGCGGAGACGGGGGTCGGGCCCGCCATCGCGTCGGGGAGCCAGGTGTGCAGCGGGAACTGCGCCGACTTGCCCGCCACGCCCGCCAGAAGGAGCAGGGCGACCGGGGTGGGGTGCTCGATGCCGCCGTTCGCGACGGTGTCGAGGACATGCGTGATCCGGAAGGAGCCCGTCTCGCCGGCGAGGGCGAACAGGCCGATGAGGAAGGGGACGTCCCCGAGCTTGGTGACCAGGAAGGCCTTGAGGGAGGCGGCGCGGGCCTCGGGGGTCTCCCAGTAGTGGCCGACGAGGAAGTAGGAGCAGATGCCCATGACCTCCCAGCCGACCAGCAGCACCATCAGGTCGCCGGAGTAGACGACGAGGAACATCGCGGAGGTGAACAGGGAGACGAGGGCCGCGTAGGAGGGGTAGCGCGGGTCGTCGCGGAGGTAGCCCGTCGAGTAGATCTGCACACAGGTGGCGACGGCGCCGACCACCACGGCGGTGAGGGCGGCGAAGCCGTCGATGTGCAGGGCGAGTTCGACGGGGACGGAGCCGGTGGGGGTGAGCTCGGTTGCGGCGTCGAGGGCCCGGCCGCCGCCCTGGCGCGCGGCGACCACGGCGGCCAGGGCGAGGGCGGTGAGCATGGGGAGGACGGCGAGCGGACGGACGAAACCGGGGGCCGCGCGGCCCAGGAGCAGTCCGGCGATCGCGCCGAGGAACGGAAGGAGGGGGACGAGGACGGCGAGGGTGGTCGTGGTCACGCGGTGGCCTCGGCCTTCGTGACGGCCGCCCGGGTCGTGGGGGCGTCGCTGTCGGAGTCGGGGCCGACCGGCCCGCCGGGGCTGCCCGTACCGTCGGGGGCGTCGGGGCCGTGGCCCTCGGCGGTGTCGCGGAGCTTGTCGATGTCCGCGGTGCCGCGGTTGCGGTGGACGGCGAGGACGATCGCCAGGCCGATGCCGATCTCGGCGGCGGCGATGGCGATGGTGAACAGGGCGAGGGCCTGACCGGAGTGCAGGGTCTCCTCGGCGGTCTTGCTGAGCCAGACGTCGAAGGCGACCAGGTTCAGGTTGACGGCGTTGAGCATCAGTTCGACCGACATCAGCACCAGGATCGCGTTGCGGCGGGCGAGGACCCCGTACAGGCCGGTGCAGAAGAGGAGCGCGGACAGCACGACGGGATAGGCGAGGTGCATCAGCGGTTCCCTTCCGCATCACGGCGGGGGCGGGAGGCCGGCCCGTCGGTGACTCCGGCGGCCGTCTCCCGCGCCTGGGTTTCCCGTGCCGCGGCGGCCGTCTTCGCTCTGCGGGAGAGGACGATCGCGCCGACGAGGGCGGCGAGGAGGAGGACGGAGAGGGCCTCGAAGGGCAGGACCCAGTGCTGGAAGAGACTGGCGCCGGTCACGTCGGTGGAGCCGGCGGGCGCGCCGTCCAGGTCGATCCAGGTCGTACGGAAGGCGTCGACGACGACCCAGACCAGGGCGACGCCCGCGGCGACGGCCACGCCGAGGGCGACCCGGCGGTTGCCGGAGTCGGCGTCCGGGGAGCGGCCGACGGGCGCTCTGGTGAGCATCAGACCGAACAGGAGGAGGACGACGACCGAACCCACGTAGATGAGGACCTGCACCCAGGCGATGAACTCGGCGGTGAGCAGGAGGTATTCGACGGCGAGTCCGCCGAGGGCCACCACCAGCCACAGGGCGGCGTGCACCAGCTGCCTGGTGGTGACGGTGACGACGGCTGCGCCGAAGGTGACCAGGCCGACGAGGAGGAAGGCGATCTCCACTCCGGTCGGGGAGAGGAAGCCCTGTGTCCCGGTGGCGGCGTCGACGGTGGCGGTCGTGGCGTGCGCGACCGTGCCGGCGGCTGCGACGAGGGTCACGACTCCTCCCCCCGCGGGTCGGGCTGCGGGTCGGCCTGCGCGGCCGACGGCGGGCCGGGTCGGGGGGCGGCCCGGTCGGCGGCCAGTTTGTCGGCTGACTTGCGGGCGGCGGCGATTTCCTTCGGTTCCTCGGCGGCGGAGTCGAGGGCCGGCGGGGCCGGAACCGTCCACATCCACTCGCGGAGCTTGTCGCGTTCGTGGGTGAGTTCGCGGATGTCGGTCTCGGCGTACTCGAACTCGGGGGACCAGAACAGGGCGTCGAAAGGACACACCTCGATGCAGATACCGCAGTACATGCACAGGGAGAAGTCGATGGCGAACCGGTCGAGGACGTTGCGGCTGCGCTCACGGCCGCCGGGCGTCGCCGCCGGAACGGTCTCCTTGTGGGAGTCGATGTAGATGCACCAGTCGGGGCACTCGCGGGCGCACAGCATGCAGACCGTGCAGTTCTCCTCGAACAGGCCGATCACCCCGCGGGTGCGGGGCGGGAGGTCGGGCTGGGTGTCCGGGTACTGGGCGGTGACGGATTTCTTCGTCATCGTCCGCAGGGTGACGGCCAGGCCCTTGGCCAGACCGGAGCCGGGGAAGCCGGGAAGAGGAGCCATGGCTAGGAGATCACCACCTTGACGACGCCGGTGAGGGCGATCTGGGCGAGGGCGAGGGGAACGAGAAGGGTCCAGGACAGCTTCTGCAACTGGTCCTCACGCAGGCGGGGATAACTGACGCGGAGCCAGATCACGACGAAGGCGAGGACCGCGGTCTTCAGCAGGGTCCAGATCCAGCCGAGGCCGTCGGCGCCCCACGGACCGTGCCAGCCGCCCAGGAAGAGAACGGTGGTCAGGCCGCACAGGACGACGATCCCGGCGTACTCGGCGAGGAGGAAGAGGGCGAACCGCAGACCGGTGTACTCGGTGTAGGCGCCGAAGATGATCTCCGAGTCGGCGACGGGCATGTCGAAGGGCGGCCGCTGGAGTTCGGCCAGTCCGGCGACGAAGAAGACGATCGCGCCGACGATCTGCCAGGGCAGCCACCACCACTCGAAGGCGCCGAGGATGCCGACGAGCGAAACGGTGCCGGCCGCCATCGCCACCGAGGCGGCGGTGAGCAGCATCGGCAGTTCATAGGCGAGGAGCTGAGCTGCGGTGCGCAGGCCGCCGAGGAGGGAGAACTTGTTGGCGGAGGCCCACCCGGCCATGAGCGAGCCGAGGACGCCGACGCCCATCACCGCGAGCACGAAGAACACGCCCGCGTCCAGCACCTGCCCGACGGCGCCCTCGCCCGGCCCGACCGGGATCGCGAGCAACACGAGGAGGTACGGCAGGAGGGCGACAGCAGGGGCGAGTTGGAAGACACGGCGGTCGGCACCGGCCGGGACCACGTCCTCCTTCTGCGCGAACTTCACGCCGTCGGCGACGAGCTGGGCCCAGCCGTGGAAACCGCCCGCGTACATCGGGCCCAGGCGGCCCTGCATGTGCGCCATCACTTTGTGCTCGGTCTGACCGACGATCAGCGGGAAGGTGAGGAAGACGACGAAGACGATCAGGAGTCGCAGGGCGACGTCGAGTACGTCGTTCACCGCGGACCTCCTGAGGGGGTGTCGGGGGCCGAAGGGCCGGAGGGGCCCGACTCCGGCTCCGGCTCCGACTCCGGGTCGGGCTCCGGGTCGGGATCGGCCTTGCGGGCGGACTCGCGCTCAGTCTGCGCTTCGGACGCGGGTTCCACCCGTGTTTCGGATTCGGATTCGGGTTCGCTGTAGGCCGGGCGGGCGTGGTGCCAGGGGGCGTCCGGGCTGCGCGGTGGGGCGGAGGACTCGGTGCCCGATACTGCTGTCCGGTCCGGCGCCTCCTCCGTCTCTTCCGACGCCCCGGTGATGTCCGGCGTCCCTGCCCCGTCCGGCGCGCTGCGTGACCGGCCGGGGCCTCGTGCATCGGCGGGCCCCGTTCCGGCGGGCTTCGGCGTTGCCGTCCGAGGGCGTTGGCTCGCGGAGCCTTCGGAGGCGCTTCGCGTGCGGCGTACCGCCGCCGGTGCTTCGGTTGCCGGTGCTTCGGTTGCGTCGGTGCCGGGGCGGGCATCAGGGGCGACCGCGCCCTCTGCGGCTTCCGTGGCTTTCCCGGACGCGGCTGCCGTCGACGGCCCGCGCTGGGAAGCCGAACCCTCACTCGCGCTCCGGGCACGGCGCGTCCGGGGTGCGGCCGACGGAGGCGTCCCGGGCTGCGCCGCGGTGTCGGCAGCAGGTGACCCGCCCGGTGACGCGGCAGTCGGTGACTCCGTGGCGGGCGCGGTCTGCTGGCTCGCGGAGCCCTCCGCCGCCGTGCGGTTCCGGCGCGGCGGCCGTGCGGGACGGCCCTCGCTCTCGGCTCCCGCGGGGACGGCCTGGCTCGCGGAGCCCTCCGCCGCCGTACGGGTTCGGCGTACCGGGCGGTCGCCGGGTGCCCGTCCTGCGGCGGCTTCGCCTCCGGCGCCGGTGGCCGCCCTGCCCCCGCCGCGGGCCGGACGGGACGGGGCCTGGGGAAGCCGGCCTTTCAGGGGACCCCACTCGTTGGGGTCGGGGACCCCTGGGGGAAGCATCTGGCGGCGTTTGGGCCCGCCGTGCTCGGACTCGCCGGGTTCCTTGGCGCCGGGCCAGGCCTTGGCGACGCGGGCGGCGAGGACGAAGTCCTTGCGCAGGGGGTGGCCCTCGAAGGTGTCCGGCAGGAGCAGGTGGTCGAGTGCGGGGTGACCGGTGAAGTCGACGCCGAACATCTCGTACGTCTCGCGCTCGTGCCATGCGGCCCCCGCGTAGACCTCCACGGCGGAAGGCAGCACCGGTGCCTCGTGCGGGACGGTCGTACGCAGCAGCAGGCGCCGTACCGGGGAGAGAGCCACGACGTGGGCGGCGACGCGGAAGCCCGTGCCTGGCTCGTCGACCGCGCTCAGCCAGTCGAAATACGTGCAGCCGAGCCGGTCACGCGCGGTTTCCAGGGCCGGGAGCCAGGAGGCGGGCGGAACGTCGACGGTGAGGACGTCGTACGACTCCTCGGCCGCGGCCTCCGTACCGAACAGTTCTTCGGCGTCGGTGGGGAGCCAGCCGGCCGCGGTCATCGGTCCTCCCCCTGGCCGGACCGCACCGCACCGGGCTCCACCGCACCGGGCTCGCCCGGCGCCGGCGGCTTCACCAACCCGCTCTGCAGGGCAGCCGCGGAGGCACCCCGCCCACCGGACCCGTACCGCTCCCCCAGCGACTCCCGCGCGATCTTCTCCTGGAGTTTCAGGATTCCCTGGAGCAGCGCCTCGGGCCGCGGCGGGCAGCCGGGGACGTAGACGTCGACCGGGATGATCTGGTCGACGCCCTTGGTGACGGAGTAGGAGTCCCAGTACGGGCCGCCGCAGTTGCTGCACGCGCCGAACGAGATGACGTACTTCGGCTCGGGCATCTGCTCGTACAGGCGCTTCACCGCGGGCGCCATCTTGTCCGTGACCGTGCCGGAGACCACCATCAGGTCGGCCTGACGCGGCCCCGGTGCGAAGGGAATGACGCCGAGGCGGATGAAGTCGTGGCGGGCCATCGACGCGGCGATGAACTCGATCGCGCAGCAGGCGAGGCCGAAGTTGAAGACCCAGAGCGAGTAGCGGCGGCCCCAGTTGAGGATCACCTTCATCGGCTGGGGGGCGAGTCGGGCGAGCGCGCCGAGCCTTCCGCTGTCCTCGGCGGGGAGCACGGCGGGCTCGGGAAGCAGCACCGGTCCGGAAACCTGGTCCGAGCCCGAGTGCGCGCCCGACGGGGCGGTGGCGCCCGGTGGGTTCGCGGGGGTCACGTCCATGTCAGGACGCCCTTCTTGTATGCGTACAACAGCCCGACGGCGAGGAAGCCGAGGAAGATGAACATCTCCACGAGCGTGGTCGCGCCGTAGCCGTCGGCGGCGAAGACGGTCGCCCAGGGAAAGAGGAAGATCGAGTCGACAGCGAAGATCACGTAGAGGAAGGCGTAGACGTAGTAGCGGACCTGCGTGTGGGCCCAGCCCTCGCCGACGGGGTCGACTCCGCACTCGTACGTCATGAGTTTCTCGGGCGTGGGGACCACCGGCCGCAGCAGGCGTCCCGCGCCGAAGGCGAAGGCGACGAACAGCACGCCGAGGACGGCGAGCAGTCCGACGACCGAGTACGCCTGGAAGTAGTCGGCCGCCGCGACCTGGTTCGAAGCGATCACGGCAGCCGGATCGCCGCCGGCCGGATCGAAGCCGGTCGTGTCGAAGCCGGCCGGATCGAAGCCGGTCGTACCGATGGAGGTCGGGTCGAAGCCGGTCGGATCGACGCCGGTCTGTTGCCGCACGTCCGCCCCTCGCTGTTCGACGATCTGTATGCACGGGAGTCTAGGCCCTGATAAGTGCCCCGTAAGCAGCCCGTCACCCCCTGGTAGGCGGGGTGGGGATTTCCCCCGTGGATATCAGGGGTCCACCTCATGGCGCGGACCCTCGTGGCCGGGCACGCTATGACACATGACCGATCCCTCCCCTTCTCCCGACGACCGCCCGCCACCGGCGCGCTTCGCCTACGACCGGCACACCTGGAAGGAGATCGCCCACCTCCTGGCGAACCTTCCGGTGTCGTTGGTGGGCTTCACATACGTCGTGACCGTGCTCCTCCTGGGCCTCGGGCTGACCGTCACCGTGGTCGGGTTCCCGCTGCTCGCCGCCGGTCTGATGGGGACGCGGCTGCTGGGCAGGGGCGAGCGGGCGCGGGCCAGGGCGCTGCTCGGGGTGCGGGTGGAGGAGCCGAGCCGGCTGCCGCTGCACGGTGCCGGAGGGGCCCTGCCGCGGCTGTGGATGGCGCTGAAGGACCCGGTGGGCTGGCGTACGGCGCTGTACGAGGTGATACGTCTGCCGTGGGGCATCGTCACCTTCACCGTCACTCTGGCCTCGTTGTTCGTGCTGTGGCCGGTACTGCCGTTCATCGCGCGCGGGCTGGCCAACGCGGACCGGGCGATGGTGCGTGCCCTGCTGTCGCCGTCCGACGAACTGGAGCGGCGTATAGCCGAGTTGGAGTCCGACCGGGGGGTCGTGGTCGACACGGCCGCGGCGGACCTGCGGCGGATCGAGCGCGACCTGCACGACGGGGCACAGGCCCGGCTGGTGAACCTGGCCATGGGGCTGGGCCTGGCCAAGGAGAAGCTGCTGGAGGATCCCGACGCGGCGGCGTCGATGGTCGAGGAGGCGCACGGTGAGGTGAAACTGGCGTTGCAGGAGCTGCGGGACCTGGCCCGCGGCATCCACCCCGCGGTCCTGACCGACCGCGGTCTCGACGCGGCCCTGTCGTCGGTCGCCTCGCGCTGCACGGTGCCGGTGAGGGTGGCGGTCGATCTCACCGAACGGCCGGCCGCGGCCATCGAGGGCATCGCCTACTTCACCGTCTCGGAGCTGCTGCAGAACGTCAGCAAGCACAGCGCCGCGCGTACGGCCTCGGTCGAGGTGTGGCGTTCGGCCGGCCGTCTGCTCATCCAGGTGGAGGACGACGGCCGCGGCGGCGCGAGCCTGGACGGCGGCACGGGGATGCGGGGTCTCGCGGATCGGATGGGGGCGGTCGACGGCCTGTTCGTCGTGGAGTCGCCGGAGGGAGGTCCGACGACGGTGACGGCGGAGCTGCCGTGGCGGGACCGCTCCGGCGCCCTCACCGAGGACACGCGTACGCGTACACCCACGCGGGACTCCCTACGGCCGGCCACGTAACCGCGCCCCACGTGTGCGCGTGCCCCGCGTGCCCCACGTGTCCGCGCGCGACCCGGCCCGCGCCCGCACGGCCGTCCGCCCCGGTCGGAGGTAGGGAAAACCCCCCGTCCAAGACTGCGACGTGCTCCATGGTCCGCCGACCTGCTGCGGAGGAGTCTGGGGATACGACAGCACAGCCGCCGGACGAGGAGAAGGACGACGCCGATGGCCACCGAGTACGGACAGGGCTACGGGCTCTGCAGCACGCCCACCGGACACCCCGGGAGCGCCGGGAGGGCCGGTGAGCGTCGGCACCGGGTGCCGGCAGTGCTGCGGGCACCGATCGAGGGACGGACCTGGCGCGAGCTGGTGTACGTCCTGCTGAGTCTGCCGGTCGGCGTGCTGCTCTTCACCTACGCGGTCACGATGGTGTCGCTGGGTGCCGGTCTGCTGGTGACGTTCCTCGGCGTACCGGTGCTGGCCGCCGGGCTCGCCGGATGCCGCGGGTTCGGGGCGCTGGAGCGGATGCGGGCGCGGGGCCTGCTGGACCTGGACGTGGCCGAGCCGGAGCCGCTGCGGGTGAAGCGCCGGGGGGTGATGGCCTGGACGGGGGCGGTGCTGAAGAGCGGTGCCTCGTGGCGGTCGCTGCTGTACGCGGTGCTCCACCTGCCGTGGGCGGTGTTCGCCTTCACCGTCACGGTGACCCTCTGGTCGATCGGCTGGTCGCTGCTGACGTACCCCCTGTGGTTCTGGGTCTTCCCGATGTACACCGGTCAGGACGGGATACAGCTGTACGGCGACGGGCAGCACCAGATCTATCTGGACAACCCGTTCGAGATCACGGTGACCGCGCTGGTCGGACTGCTGTTCACCATCGCCACGCCGTGGATCGTGCGGGCGCTGACCATGGTGGACCGGCTGTTGGTGCACGGGCTGCTCGGGCCGTCCCGGCTGGCGACGCGAGTGGTGGAGCTTGAGTCGGGCCGGGGCGCCGTGGTGGACACGGCGGCGGCGGACCTGCGGCGCATCGAGCGCGACCTGCACGACGGGGCGCAGGCCCGGCTGGTGAACCTGGCCATGGACCTGGGGCTGGCGAAGGAGAAGCTGCGGGAGGACCCGCAGGCCGCGGCGCACATGGTGGACGAGGCGCACGGCGAGGTGAAGACGGCGCTGCAGGAGCTGCGGGACCTGGCCCGCGGCATCCACCCGGCCGTGCTGACCGACCGGGGCCTTGACGCGGCCCTGTCGTCGGTGGCCTCCCGGTGCACGGTCCCGGTGGGGGTCGACGTGGATCTGACGGAGCGCCCGGCGCCGGCGATCGAGGGGATCGCCTACTTCACCGTCTCGGAGCTGCTGCAGAACATCAGCAAGCACGCGCGGGCGACCCGGGCGACCGTGGAGGTGTGGAGGACGGAGAACCGGCTGATGGTGCAGGTCGAGGACAACGGTGTGGGCGGTGCCGAGGTGTCCGGGGGTTCCGGACTGGCCGGACTTGCGGAGCGGCTGGACGCGGTGGACGGAATCCTGGTGGTCGACTCCCCGGCCGGCGGCCCGACCCGGGTGACGGCGGAGCTGCCCTGGCGGGCGGATCAGACGCGGCGAGCAGGTGAGCGCACCGGCGGGTGAGCAGACCGGCGGCCACCGGATCAGCAGGCCCGCAGTCCAGTAGACCAGTCAGGCCGACGCACGAGCGCGTGAGCGCGTGAGCGGCGGCTGAAGACGCGGAAGCGGCCGACAGGTGTGCGGGGACGAGCGGCGCGGTGCGGGCCCGTCCCCGCACACACTCCTGCACCGGGAAACAGCCCTCGGGCCGTACCAGGACATGCCCCCGCCACCGATGCGGCCGCCTGCCCGCGAAGACTTCTCTCGCGTTGGCTGCGTCACCCCTCCGCATCGGCCACCGGATGCTGGGATGCTGGTCCCGTCAGCCGGGCCCGCCGTACGGGCGGGCCCGGATGAGGGGCGTGGGGGCCGAGGATTCATGGAGGACAGAGTGCGTGTGGTCATCGCCGAGGATTCAGTGCTGCTGCGGGAGGGCCTGACCCGGCTGTTGACCGACCGGGGGCACGATGTCGTGGCCGGGGTCGGCGACGGCGACGCGCTGATCAAGACGATCAACGAGCTGAACGACCAGGGGGAGCTGCCGGACGTCGTGGTGGCCGACGTACGGATGCCTCCGACGCACACCGACGAGGGCGTGCGGGCCGCCGTCCAGCTGCGCAGGACGCATCCGGGCGTCGGGGTGCTGGTGCTGTCGCAGTACGTGGAGGAGCGCTATGCCACGGAGTTGCTCGCCCATTCCAGCCGAGGCATCGGCTACCTGCTCAAGGACCGGGTGGCCGAGGTACGGGAGTTCGTGGACGCGGTGGTGCGCGTGGCCGAGGGCGGCACGGCCCTGGACCCCGAGGTCGTCGCGCAGTTGCTCGGCCGCAGCCGCAAGCAGGACGTGCTCGCGGGACTCACCCCGCGGGAGCGGGAGGTCCTGGGGCTGATGGCGGAGGGGCGGACGAACTCGGCGATCGCCCGGCAACTGGTGGTGAGCGACGGAGCCGTGGAGAAGCACGTCAGCAACATCTTCCTGAAGCTGGGGCTGTCCCCGAGCGACGGCGGTCACCGCCGGGTGCTCGCGGTCCTGACCTACCTCAAGCCCTGAACCGGACCCAATCGATCCACTTACGGGTGACGTCGGCGGGCGAGGGCTGATGTCGGCGGCAGGCGGCTGAACCGCCGGCGTGCGGGCGGCGTCCTGGAATGCAGGGGTCGGCGGGTCGACGACCAGGGAGAACCCGGGCAGGAGGCGCGAGGCGTCGGCGCTCCGCACGTCGCACCGACGCTTCGCGAAGAGGCCGCGCAGTGCTCGCGTAGTGGCCGCGGGACATCTCGAAGTCGTGTCCAAGATGCGAATCACCCGAGGAAGGCGACCCTTACGGACGTAGGGTTGATCCAGGGACGGCCCGCGGGAGGGCCAGTCCCGGACAGCCGCCCTCGAGGAGGTCCAGTTCAGTGACCAGTCAGGTCAGCAGCCCAGCGGAGCAGGCCGACGAAACAGTCCCAGGAGAGCAGCGCAAAGCGGCGGGTACGAAGGACGTCCGCCGTCTGGATCGGGTGATCATCAGGTTCGCGGGGGACTCGGGTGACGGTATGCAGCTCACCGGTGACCGCTTCACCTCGGAAACGGCTTCCTTCGGAAACGACCTGTCGACCCTGCCGAACTTCCCCGCCGAAATCCGTGCGCCGGCCGGCACCCTGCCGGGTGTCTCCTCCTTTCAGCTCCACTTCGCCGACCACGACATCCTCACTCCCGGTGACGCGCCGAACGTGCTGGTGGCGATGAACCCGGCCGCGCTGAAGGCGAACATCGGGGACCTGCCGCGCGGCGCGGAGATCATCGTCAACACGGACGAATTCACCAAGCGTGCGATGCAGAAGGTCGGCTACGCGAGCAACCCGCTGGAGGACGGCTCGCTCGACGGCTACAGCCTCCATCCGGTGCCGCTGACGACGCTGACGGTCGAAGCGCTGAAGCAGTTCGACCTCACCCGCAAGGAGGCCGAGCGCAGCAAGAACATGTTCGCGCTCGGCCTGCTGAGCTGGATGTACCACCGGCCCACCGAGGGCACGGAGAGGTTCCTGAAATCGAAGTTCGCCAAGAAGCCGGACATCGCGGCGGCCAACCTCGCCGCCTACCGGGCGGGCTGGAACTTCGGGGAGACGACGGAGGACTTCGCCGTCTCCTACGAGGTGTCCCCGGCCGCCACGGCGTTTCCGCCGGGCGTCTACCGGAACATCTCCGGCAACCTGGCCCTGGCGTACGGTCTGATCGCGGCGTCCCGGCAGGCGGATCTGCCGCTGTTCCTGGGGTCGTACCCGATCACGCCGGCCTCGGACATCCTGCACGAGCTGAGCCGGCACAAGAACTTCGGCGTGCGGACCTTCCAGGCCGAGGACGAGATCGCCGGCATCGGTGCCGCGCTGGGGGCGGCTTTCGGCGGTTCGCTGGCGGTGACGACCACCAGTGGCCCCGGGGTGGCGCTCAAGTCCGAGACGATCGGTCTCGCGGTGTCGCTGGAGCTGCCGCTGCTGATCGTGGACATCCAGCGTGGCGGCCCGTCCACGGGTCTGCCCACCAAGACCGAGCAGGCGGACCTGCTCCAGGCGATGTACGGGCGCAACGGCGAGGCACCGGTCCCGGTGGTCGCGCCGCGTACGCCGGCCGACTGCTTCGACGCGGCGCTCGAGGCGGCCCGGATCGCGCTGGCCTACCGGACGCCGGTGTTCCTGCTCTCCGACGGCTATCTGGCCAACGGCAGCGAGCCGTGGCGCATCCCGGACGCGGAGGAGCTGCCGGACCTGCGAGTGCGGTTCGCGCAGGGCCCCAACCACACGATGGACGACGGCACCGAGGTGTTCTGGCCGTACCAGCGGGACCCGCACACGTTGGCCCGGCCGTGGGCGATCCCGGGCACACCGGGTCTGGAGCACCGGATCGGCGGCATCGAGAAGCAGGACGGCACGGGCAACATCTCGTACGACCCGGCCAACCACGACTTCATGGTGCGTACCCGGCAGGCGAAGATCGACGGCGTCGACGTCCCCGATCTGGAGGTCGACGACGCGGACGGCGACGCCAGGGTCCTGGTGCTCGGCTGGGGGTCCACCTACGGGCCGATCACCGCGGCCGTACGGCGCATCAGGGGCGCGGGGGGCGCGGTCGCGCAGGCCCATCTGCGCCACGTCAACCCCTTCCCGCGGAATCTGGGGGAGGTCCTGCGGCGTTACGAGAAGGTGGTCGTACCCGAAATGAACCTCGGCCAGCTCGCGACCCTGATCCGGGCGAAGTACCTGGTCGACGCCCACTCCTACAACCAGGTCAACGGCATGCCGTTCAAGGCGGAGCAGCTTGCCGATGTGCTGAAGGAGGCCATCGATGACTGAGACGATGACAGGCGGCCCGACCCCCCTCGGCGACTCTCCGTTCGGCGAGGCGCTCGCCCTGGTGCCCAAGGCCGAGGGCAGGCAGTCGATGAAGGACTTCAAGTCCGACCAGGAGGTGCGCTGGTGCCCGGGCTGCGGCGACTACGCCGTCCTGGCCGCCGTGCAGGGCTTCATGCCCCAGCTCGGCCTGGCGAAGGAGAACATCGTCTTCGTCTCCGGCATCGGCTGCTCGTCCCGGTTCCCGTACTACATGAACACCTACGGGATGCATTCCATCCACGGCCGCGCTCCTGCGATCGCGACGGGCCTGGCGGCGTCCCGGCGCGACCTGAGCGTGTGGGTCGTCACCGGTGACGGGGACGCGTTGTCCATCGGCGGCAACCATCTGATCCACGCGCTGCGCCGTAACGTCAATCTGAAGATCCTGCTGTTCAACAACCGGATCTACGGTCTGACCAAGGGGCAGTACTCGCCGACGTCCGAGATCGGCAAGATCACCAAGTCGACGCCGGTGGGTTCGCTGGACGCGCCCTTCAACCCGGTGTCGCTGGCGATCGGCGCGGAGGCGTCCTTCGTGGCCCGTACGGTCGACTCGGACCGCAAGCACCTGACCGAGGTACTGCGGCAGGCCGCGGCCCACCCGGGCACCGCCCTGGTCGAGATCTACCAGAACTGCAACATCTTCAACGACGGTGCCTTCGAGGTCCTCAAGGACCGGCAGCAGGCCGAGGAGGCGGTGATCCGGCTGGAGCACGGCAGCCCGATCCGCTTCGGTGCGGACAGCGCGAAGGGCGTCGTCCGGGACCGGGTCACCGGCGACCTGGAGGTGGTGGCGGTGACGCCGGAGAACGAGGCGGAGATCGTGGTCCACGACGCGCGCTCGGCGTCCCCGACCACCGCGTTCGCGCTGTCCCGGCTCGCCGATCCGGACACCCTGCACCACACTCCGATCGGTGTCTTCCGCTCCGTGGACCGTCCGGTCTACGACACGCTGATGGCCGAGCAACTGGACACCTCCGTCGAGCAGCACGGCAAGGGCGACCTCGGCGCACTGCTGGCGGGCAACGACACGTGGACGGTCGTCGGCTGAGCGGCTGCCCGCTGAAAGCCGGAGTTCCGCACGAGGCCCGGACGCTTCAGAGCGTCCGGGCCTCGTCGCGCGTCCGCCGGGCCTCGTCGTACGCCTGGCGGGCTTCGTCGTACGCCTGGCGGGCTTCGTCGTACGTCTGACGGGCGGCCAGTACGTCGTCCATGCGCCGCTCGGTCCACAGGGCCAGCGCGCGCACCTGTTCGGCGGCCTCGCGCCCCAGATCGGTGAGGGAGTAGTCGACGCGCGGCGGGATCACCGGTGTGGCGTCACGATGGACGAGGCCGTCGCGCTCCAGCGTCTGGAGGGTCTGGGTGAGCATCTTCTCGCTGACCCTGCCGATCGCCCGGCGCAGCTCGCTGAAGCGGTAGGGCCGCTCCTGGAGCCGGATCAGCACGAGCACCCCCCAGCGGCTCGTCACGTGTTCCAGGAGCAGGCGCTGCGGGCACATCGCCTCCCGCGCGCTCCACAGCGGTCCGGGAAAAGGCGCCGGTGCAGGCTCCGTGGGCACGGCCACACCCTCACTTACCGTCATACCAGTACCTTACTTCAAAGTGGGTACTTACGAAAAGTTAGCGTTGGCTTTAGCGTTGAGGGCACCGCACCCCCACAAGGAGTTCTGATCATGAGCATCGTCGTCACCGGAGCCACCGGACACCTCGGCCGCCACGTCGTGGAGCAGCTGCTGGAGAAGGTTCCGGCCGAGCAGGTCACCGCCGTCGTCCGCAACCCGGAGAAGGCCGCCGATCTGGCGGAGCGCGGCGTGCGTCTCGCGGTCGCCGACTACAGCGCCCCCGAGACGTTCGACGGCGTGTTCGCGGCGGGCGACAAGGTGCTGCTGATCTCGGGCAACGAGTTCGACAAGGGCCGGGTGCAGCAGCACCGGGTGGTCATCGAGGCCGCCAGGGCGGCCGGCGTCGCACTGCTCGCCTACACCAGCGCCCCCGGCACGCTGACCGCCGCGCTCGCCGACGACCACCGCGGCACCGAGAAGGCCCTGCTGGAGTCCGGCGTGCCGTACGTCCTGCTGCGCAACGGCTGGTACCACGAGGTCTACACCGAGAACCTCGCCCCGGTGCTGGAGCACGACGCGGTCGTCGCCGCCGC
Organism: Streptomyces sp. NEAU-W12; assembly: GCF_026242095.1. Lineage (NCBI taxonomy): Bacteria > Bacillati > Actinomycetota > Actinomycetes > Kitasatosporales > Streptomycetaceae > Streptomyces > Streptomyces sp. NEAU-W12. The sequence continues at coordinate 58,619 of NZ_JAPJDM010000019.1, read as the reverse complement.
CGGTGAGGGCCGCGTCTCCTCCGCCGCGCGCGCCGACTACGCCGCGGCCGCGGTCACCGTGCTGACCGGCGAGGGCCACGAGAACAAGACCTACGAGCTGGGTGGCGACGAGGCGTGGAGCCTCGCCGAGTACGCGGCCGAGCTGAGCCGGCAGACCGGCAGGAAGATCGCCTACAAGCCGGTCACGGTCGGGGAGCTCACCGGCATCCTGGCCGGTGCCGGACTGCCCGAGCCGATGGCCGCCGTCTTCGCGGGCGTGGACGCCTCCATCGCGAAGGGTGAACTGGTCGTCACCGGTGGCGACCTGACCCGCCTGGCCGGCCGCCCGACCACGCCGCTCGCGGACGCCGTCGCCGCCGCGCTGAAGGGCTGACCTCAGCACGGGCCCGCGGCCCGGCCACCCCCCTGCCTGTCATGCCCGTTTTCCGATACGGAAATGACAGGCTGGGGGGTGCGGCGTTACCGGCGGCCGGGCGGGCGTCGCCCGCCCGGACGGCAGGCGTCGAACGCCCCGGACGCAGCAGGTGAGAAGGAGGACCCGTGACCGAGAAGTCGGCCCACGAGCGGCGCAAGGGACTGCTGAACGGCTTCGCGGCATACGGCATGTGGGGACTCGTCCCCCTCTTCTGGCCGCTCCTCAAGCCCGCGGGGGCCGTGGAGATCCTGGCCCACCGGATGGTCTGGTCGCTGTTCTTCGTGGGCGCCGCACTGCTCGTCGTACGCCGCTGGGCCTGGCTCGGGGAGTTGCTGCGGCAGCCCCGCCGACTGGCCCTGATCACGGTCGCCGCGGCGGTCATCACCGTGAACTGGGGCGTCTACATATGGTCGGTGAACTCCGGGCACGTGGTCGAGGCCTCCCTCGGCTACTTCATCAACCCGCTGGTCACCATCGCCATCGGCGTCCTGCTGCTGAAGGAACGGCTGCGGCCCGTGCAGTGGACAGCGGTCGGGGTCGGCTTCGCCGCGGTGCTCGTCCTCACCATCGGCTACGGCCGCCCGCCGTGGATCTCGCTCTGCCTCGCCTTCTCCTTCGCCGTCTACGGACTGGTGAAGAAGAAGGTCAACCTCGGCGGCGTCGAGTCGCTGGCCGCCGAGACGGCCGTCCAGTTCCTGCCCGCGCTCGGCTATCTGCTGTGGCTGGGAAGCCAGGGCGACTCCACGTTCGGCACCGAGGGCACGGGACACGCGGCGCTGCTCGCCGCCACCGGGATCGTCACCGCGCTCCCCATGGTCTGCTTCGGCGCCGCCGCGATCCGTGTGCCGCTGTCCACGATGGGGCTGCTCCAGTATCTGGCCCCGGTGTTCCAGTTCCTGCTCGGCATCCTCTACTTCAAGGAGGCCATGCCGCCCGAGCGCTGGGCCGGTTTCGCCCTGGTGTGGCTGGCACTCATGCTCCTGACCTGGGACGCGCTGCGCACCGCCCGCCGTTCCGCCCGCGCGCTCACCAGGGAGCGGGCGAGGGTGGCGGCGGCAGCGGAGGCCGCCACGGCCGGTGCAGCCGGTGCAGCCACGACGGTCGTCGCCATGGCGACGGCGACGAGCCCTGTGGAGCCGGCGGGGGATGCGGCTGGCGCGGTGGCCGCAGTGAAGACGGGGGATGCGCCGACAGTCGGACCGTAGGGCTGCCCGGGCACTTGAACGGCTCCATGACGCAGCCACCGGCATCAACCGCCTCCGACGGCCCCACCGATTCCGCCGGCCCCGTCGCCTCCGTGACTCCCGCCCGTGCACTGGAAGCTCGTCATCGACGCGGCCGCCCCGCACGCGCAGGCCGGCTTCTGGGCCGCCGCCCTCGGGTACACGGTCGAGGACCACAGCGCCCTCGTCGAGAAGCTGCTCGGCCTGGGTACCGTGCCGGCCGAGCTGACCACCGGGCCGCACGGCCGCGCCGCCCGGCGTGACCCGGCCGCGGCACGGCACCCCGACGACCCGTACCAGGAGGAGGGCGGCACCGGGCTGGGACGGCGGCTGCTGTTCCAGCGGGTGCCGGAGCCGAAGACGGCCAAGAACCGCCTCCGCCTCGACCTGCACCCCGGTGAGGGGCGCCGCGAGGCGGAGGCGGCACGGCTGGAGCGGCTTGGGGCGCGGATGCTGCGGCGCGTGGAGGAACCGTCCGGTTCCTGGACGGTGATGACGGACCCGGAAGGCAACGGGTACCGCGTGCACTGAGGCCTTCACGGCCCGGGGGAGCCCCGCTCGTTCACCCGTGCCGGGCGCGGGTCGTTCACCCGTGCCCGGCACGGGCGCGGGCGGTCAGGCGGGCCATGCGGGCGCGGGCGGAATCCAGTTCCTCGATCTCGTCGGCGGCCGGGCCGCCCTCGGTGGCGAGTTCGGCCCACCGCTCGATCAGGTCGCGCCCCAGTTCCAGCCCGCGCAGCGGGTCGCGCACCGCGCGCCAGGCGGTGGCCGCGCTGCGGACGTTGCCGTAGGCGGCCTCCGCGTCGCCCGCCCGGCGGTGGATACCGGCGAGGTCGAGGGAGAGCCGGAAAGCGCGCAGCGGCTCGTCGCCGAGGTAGGCGATGTACGCGGTCAGCTCGCGCAGCCGGAGCACCTCGGGGTGCTCCGGCCCCAGCGTCCGCGAGGCCTCGCTCACCGTCTCCCCGGCCAGTCGCGCCGCGGTGTCGATCCGGCCCGCCCGGACCGCGTCGTTGATCAGGCTCGTGGGCTCGGCCAGACGGGTCTCGCCCGGTCCGGCCGGCGGCTCGTCCCCGAGGATCGCCTCCGCCACGGCGTCGAAGCCGCGGGGCGGGGTCGGTCGGGGATCGGGATCGCTGCCGGTGCCGGTACGGGTACCGCTGCCGGTGCCGCTGCGGGTTCCGGTGCCGTACACGGTTTCAGGAAGTCGTGCGGGCGTCCCGGGACGGCCGGCTTGCGGCGCCGGGCAGGTCGGCGAAGGCAGCGGGCCCGGTATCCGGTCGACCGGAGGGAGCGGGCGTGACGGGGGCCTCGGGGTGGCCGGCGGGGTCCCGGGGAGGCCGTCCGCCTCGGGGGCGTGGTGCGATCGCGCGTCCATGGGCGGGGGCGGGCCGAACTCGCCGGTCGGCGGCGCGACCGTTCCCGGGGGTGTCGCTCCCGCCGCCCCGTGCACCGGTCGCAGCCGGAAGGTGGGGGCGGAGTCCCGTACGGGCTCGGGTGCCGGGTCCCGGTCCGGGGCCGATGCCCGTGCCGGGGGCGGGTCCGGTACGGGGCGCAGGACGTGGGCGGGCCGGTCGTGCCCGGGGCGCGGGAGCAGGACGGCGACCGGGTCCGGGACGGTGGAGGAGGGGGCGGCGGTGTGCGGCGTCGCCGCTGGTTCCTCCTGGGCCGTGCCCCGGCCCGCCGCATGGACCGGCGCCGGCGCCGGCTCGGACCCCGACGCGGGCTCCGGCTCCGGCTCCGGTTTCATCGGTGCCGGCTCCCCCGTGAAGCGGCTGGCACCGTCCGGGCCAACCTGGAGGGGGACGACGTAGCCGATGCGCTCGTCGTGGATGGTGGCCAGGACGGCACGCCCCGAGGCGAGGGCGATGCGGTGAAGCCGGTTCAGCACGGCGTGCTGAACCTCCTCACCGGGTCCGGCGACCACCAGCACCCCGTCGACGGACGCACTCCGCGCGCCCGCGCCGCCTCCCGCGGCAACGGGTATACGGACGTCGATCGGCGCTGTCGCAAGGTGCGCCGTGTGTGCGGCCTGCTGCTGTTCCCGCTTCTTCTCACGGCTGAGTCGCGCCATCGTTCCCTCGTTCGGGTCGTGAACCTACCGACGAGTCTGTCCGCCGACCCCGGTTTCTCACGTCACCGCGTTGTCACAGGCTCGTCCCAACGACCGGCGTGGGGACCGGGGTGGCGAGGCAGCGGAACGGGCATGCGTACAGGCATGCGACAGGGACCGGAGATCTGGATCCGAGGACCGGTGGGCGGGCCGGAAGCGTGCCCGCCGGAGCCCGCCCGAGCCCGGGCGACGACCCGGCGCTCGTCCTGGGTCGGCCTCCACGGCGGCGCCGGGGTCTCCACGCCCGCCGCGGTGCACGGTGGTCACGACTGCGGCCGCGCCCGGCCCGGGCCGGTCGGTCCGCAGGCGGTGCTGCTCGTCGCCCGGACCCACGCGTCCGGTCTGGAGACCGTCGCCCCGGCCGTGGAGATGGTCCGGTGCCGAGAGGTCCCGTACCGGCTCGATCTCGATGCCGTCGTCCTGGTGGCGGACACGCCGGGTCGCCTGCCGCGCTCCCTCGCCCAGCGGATCCGGCACCTCGAGTCGGTGATCGGCGTCCACCGCGTGCCGTGGGTGCCCGAGTGGCGCCTGGGCACCCTGGGCGGCCGCCTGCCGTCTGGGGCCGAGCCACTGGCCCGCCCGACGGGATCGACGCGCTGAGCGGCGGCCGGGACGCCACTCGGGCTTCGGCTTCGGCTTCGGCTTCGGCTTCGGCTTCGGTGGCAGAGATCGCCTCCGCGGTGCGCGCGGGAACGGTGCGGGCCGTCGATGTGGTCGCGGAGGCGCTGGAGCGGATCGAACGGGCCGATCCGGTGCTGTGCGCGTTCACCGGGGTGTGGGCCGAGGAGGCACTGCGGCGGGCGGGTGAGGTGGACGCCCTGATCGAGGCGGGTCCTCCCCATCTTCCGTATCCGTCGCTTTCTACGCATCCGTCACTTCCGGCGCGTCCCCCGCTTCCGCCGCGTCCGCCCGGGCCGGGCGTGGCCGAGGGCCCCGGAGTTCGCGCGTGGTTGCCGCTGGCCGGGGTGCCCGTCGCCGTCAAGAAGGGGCGGCACGGGCTGCGGGCGGCGGGGCCGCTGCTCGCGGCCGGTTGTGTCGCGGTGGGTGCCACCGCGGTACCCGGGCCCGGCACCTCCTGGCAGACCTGGGGTCTCGGGGCGCGCGGACGGACCGTCAATCCGTGGCGGGCCGACCGCACGCCGGGCGGTTCCTCGGCCGGTGCCGCGGTCGCGGTGGCGGCGGGCCTGGTGCCGCTGGCGACGGGCAGCGACGGCGCGGGGTCGGTACGCATCCCGGCGGCATGGTGCGGAGTTGTCGGCCTCAAGGTCACCAACGGCCTGCTCCCCTCACCCGACCGCACGGGTCTCGCGGCACCCGGAGTCCTCGCCCGTACGGCGGCCGACGCGGCGGCCTGGTGGCAGGCGGTGTCACCGGCACCCACCGGCGTCGAGGCGCAGCCGCCTCTCCCGCGCACCGCCGTCTGGTCCCCCGACCTCGGCTTCGCCGGTCCCGGCCCGGAACCCCTCGCGCTGGCACGGGCGGCGGTCGACCGGCTCGTCGACGCCGGAGTCGTACGGCTCGTACGGCCGTCGGCACCGGCGCTGCTCCTGGACCCTGCCCCGGCCTGGCTCGCCCTGCGCACCCCCGGCACGCCCCCCTCCGGCCTCGCCGACGCCCACCGCGTCCGGGCGGAGAACGACCGGCGCCTGGCCGGCCTCTTCGCCGGCGCCGAGTTGCTGCTGACGCCCACGGTGCCCACCGCGCCGCACGGCCACGAAGGGCCGGGTGACGTCTACTCCACCGCGCTCACCTGGGCGTTCAACCTGAGTGGGCACCCCGCGCTGAGCCTGCCCGCCGGGTTCGGCGCCGACGGCTGCCCGGCCGGACTCCAACTGGTGGCACCGCACGGGCGGGAGGCACTACTGCTCGCCGTGGCAGGAGCCGCGGAGAAGCCGAGCGGCGGAGAAGCCGTGCGGCGAAGGAGCTGAGGAGCCGAGCGACCGAGGAGCCGAGCGACCGAGGAGCCGAGCGACCGAGGAGCCGAGCGACCGAGCGACCGAGGAGTCGAGGGCCGCCCTCCGAATCCCCTCGGACATTTACTTGCTCATGCATATGACGTAAATGCCTGTCATCGGCGCACGCCGACCATCTGGAGGGTGACCATGACACGCCGTTTCCTCTTCGTCCCGGGGAGCGCCCGACGTGACGGCAGCTCCGTGCTGCCGACCCGCCGGGCCGCCGAACAACTGCCCGCGGATACGGGGTCTCGGCCCCGCTGTTCCCTCCGGCCCTCGGACGGCCTCAGCCCGCGACGTCGAAACCCTCCCCGGTCAGCGCCGCGAACGCGTCCTCCGGTGAGGCCCGTCGACCCCGAAGCCGCAGCCCCGGACGGCGGCCGTCACCAGCGCGGCGTTCGCCTCGGCGAGGTCACGCTCGGGCACCTCGCCGGTCACCCGGTCGTCGGTGACCACGACGTCGCCGACGCCCTGTCCCGTCAGCACCCGTGCCGCGTCCGCCGGGTCCGGTGGTCACCACCAGCCGGCCGCCGCTGCCCGCGGCCAGGTCGGCGACGGGTCCCCGGGTGAGCAGCTCGAGGCCGTCGACGGCCTCGAGCTGTCCGCCGCGGTGGCGCTCGGTGAGGGCGCGGCTGACGATGGCGCCGCCACCCGTGCCCCGCGTGGCGGACGCCTCGCCCATCGGCTCCCTCGTTCCCTGTCGTAGCGCTGTCCGGGTTACTTCGCCTCGTCGGCCGCCTTCACCAAAACATCCTTGGTGACGGCGCCCACGTAGACCGTGCCGTCCTCGGTGAACAGGGCGTTGACCAGGCGGGTGCTGAACACGGTGCCCGTGCCGAACTCGCCCTTCACCTGGTCGCCGAGCGAGCCGAGGAAGCCGTCGAGGTCACCGTTTCCGGAGCCGGTCGGCAGACCGCCCTCGGCGCCGGTGTCGAAGGTGGCGACGGAGTTCCAGCCCTCGCCGAGCACCTTCAGTCCGTCGAGGCCCTTGGCCAGGTCCTCCTCGGACTTCGGGGCGCCCTCCGGCCTCCGGTGCTCCCCGCCCTTCTCGCCGCTGCCCTTCTCGCCGCTGCCCTTTTCACCGCCGTCCAGCTCGCCCTCCTCGGTCACCTTGGCGCCCTTGGGCGGGGTGAAGTCGAAGGTCGAGGCGGCCGGCCGGTCGAAGCTGACCTTGGTGAAGCCGACGTCCACGACGGCGGCACCGCCGCTCGCCGGGGTCAGCGTGAACTTCAGCGGCGTACCGGTCCTGTGGTCCACCGCGATACTGACGGCGCCGACCGTGGAGCCGGACTGCCGGGGCTTGACGACCAGCTTGTACGCGTCCCGGCCGGCCACCTGCGCGGTGCCGTCGACGGTGACGGACGTGGTGTCGTCGACCGACTTCAGCGCCTCTTCGGCGAAGTCCTTGGGCGTGGCCGGGGGCTGGTGCTCCCGGCCCCCGGCCCCGGCGGACTCGTCGGTGGTGCCGTGGAAGACCTCGTTGGACTCGCTGTCGTAGCCCCAGACGTCCTCGCCGTTGTGGATCAGGCTGTACTCGGACGCGTTCCCGAGCAGCGACACCTTCTGCCGGTCGGGGCCGTCGGCCGCGATGCGCAGGGTGTGCGTACCGGACGCCAGCTCGGTGAGCCTGGCCGTCGGGTCGGCGGAGGAGCCGCCGTCCTCGCCCCGGCCCATGGCGCCTGAGGTCAGGCTGCTCTCCAGGCCACCGAGGTCCGGCAGCCCGAGGTCGGTGGTGATCTTCACGGTGCCGGACAGCTGCTCGACGTCCGACTGGGCCATCTTCTCGATGAGCTGCGCGGCGGTGATCTTCGGCAGGTCCGGGTCGCCGGAGTCGGCGAGCGCGGGGACGAGCCCGATGGTCGCGGCCGCCACTCCCATCACCGTGACCGGGACGACGTACCGCGCGGCCCTGCGCCGGCCCGCGCCCCGCTCGTCGGCCTCGCCGGCCTGACGAGCGGTCGTCGTGTCGTCGGATTCGTACGGTGCCATGTGTGCCCTACCTCCGTGGTCGGCGGCGGCCTGCGTCTCGTGTCGCTCGCACCAGTCACACCCTGAGCCGCCGTCCTCACCCGAATCGGTGAGGAGTGGTGATGTCCGTCGTGTTCCATCTGACCAAACCCGGCGGGCAGACGCGTCAGACCCCGGACTCAACTCCGTGTACTGCTGCGGTATGACACGGGGCGTCGTTTCGGCCCTCGACCAGTAGGGGTCGGGGGCCGGGGTGGCGGACAGGGTGGCGGACAGGGTGGCGGACGGGGCGGCGGGTCAGCCGGCCCGGTGCACCACGGCGTCGCACAGCTCGACCAGGGCCGTCTTCGACTCGCACTCCGGCAGCGGGGCCAGCGCCGAGCGCGCCTCCTCCGCGTAGCGCACGGTGTCCTGCCGGGCCTGCTCCAGCGCGGGGTGTGCGCGCAGCAGCCGCAGCGCCTCGGCGTGCCGGGCGTCGTCGCCGAGGTCGGAGTCGAGCAGCTCGCACAGAGCGATGTCCTCGGCCAGCCCCAGCCGGGCCGCCCGCTCGCGCAGCCGCAGCACGGGCAGCGTCGGGATGCCCTCACGCAGGTCGGTGCCCGGGGTCTTTCCGGACTCGTGGGAGTCGGAGGCGATGTCCAGTACGTCGTCGGCGAGCTGGAAGGCGACACCGAGGCGCTCGCCGTACTGGGTCAGCACGTCCACGACCGCGTCGTCCGCGCCGGACATCATGGCACCGAACCGGCAGGCGACGGCGACCAGTGAGCCGGTCTTGCCGCCGAGGACGTCCAGGTAGTGGTCGACCGGGTCCCGGCCCTCCTGCGGCCCCGCGGTCTCCAGGATCTGGCCGGTGACCAGCCGCTCGAACGCCTGGGCCTGCACCCGTACGGCCTCCGGACCGAGGTCGGCCAGGATGTGCGACGCGCGCGCGAAGAGGAAGTCGCCGGTGAGGACCGCGACGGAGTTGCCCCAGCGGGTGTTGGCGCTGGGCACCCCGCGCCGCACGGTGGCGTCGTCCATCACGTCGTCGTGGTACAGCGTGGCCAGGTGGGTCAGCTCCACGACCACGGCGGACGGGACGACACCGGGCGCGTAGGGGTCGCCGAACTGGGCGGCGAGCGTCACGAGCAGCGGCCGGAAACGCTTGCCGCCGGCCCGCACCAGGTGCTGGGCGGCCTCGGTGATGAAGGGGACCTCACTCTTCGTGGCCTCGAGCAGCCCTTCCTCGACAGCCGTCATCCCGGCCTGGACATCGGCTTCCAGAGCCTGGTCCCGCACGCTCAGCCCGAACGGCCCGACGACGGTCACGAGGGGTCTCCTGTCTGCTGGTGTCCACTGGCGCTTAGACGTCTTGCCCAGTTTGTCGATAGGTCGCTGACATCACTCGAGTCAGCGTATCCGGTCATGTTTCGATCACCGCCAGCACCCGCGTTCCCCGGCCTCACCCGCGCACGCGTGGACGGCACCCCACGGCGCCCTCCGGTACCGGATCACCACCGGACCCTTTTCGGCCAGTAGGTAATACAGGATATTCGCCGCCTTTCGGGCATGGCGCCCCACCCTCGGGATACGGCCCGGCGCACGGCCGGGCGCCGGGCCCGCGCGCGGACCACCCCGCCCGCCCCGAAGTCTGATTTGCCGTAATCAACAAGAGATTTCCCTTTGGCGGCAAATGCGCCCACACGGTGCGGCCAGTGAAGTGAGTCACGCGCACCCCGCCACGCCCACACCTCGCTCCCACCGGCACTTCCCCTTGCCCGAAAGCGAGTTGACTCCCGGCATCCACAAAGGATCAAGTACCCCAAAACCCCCGGAACAAGATCAAGCGGAGCGATCCGTGACGGCCGTACTTGTTTCCGACAAGTGCACTCGCATACGTTCCCGGCTTGTCGGGCGGACGCCGAATCCTGCCGCCGCCCGCGCCACCCATCGACGAACTCACTCACGCACGGCAGGAGCGGGGGACCCAGGTAGGCCGCCGGACCGGTTCACACCCGGAACGGCTCGGGGTGAAGCCATGCCCGCAGGGGCACGGCCGGGCACTCTCCCGCCCGAACCCGACAGCTCACCTCGCAGGCGTAGGAGAGGAACACAGACATGACCGCATCCGGTCCGCCCCGCCACTCCCGCCTCGTCCGCTCCTTCGCCGTCGCCGGTGTCGCGGCGGTCGCCCTCCCGCTGTTCGGCGCCTCCACCGCCTCCGCCGCGCCCGCCGCGCCCGCCACCGCGACGGCCGCCCCTGCCGCTGCCGGCACCGTGACCGCGTACCCGGACAACCTCGACGGCTGGATCCGCGAGTCGCTGTCCGTCATGGCGCAGCACGGCATCCCCGGCAGCTACGACTCCATCCACCGCAACATCCTGCGCGAGTCGTCCGGCAACCCGCAGGCCATCAACCTGTGGGACTCCAACGCCATGGCCGGCACCCCGTCGAAGGGCCTGCTCCAGGTCATCGACCCGACCTTCCAGGCGTACCACGTGCCCGGCACGGCCTTCGACCCGTTCGACCCGGTCGCGAACATCACGGCGGCCTGCAACTACGCGGCGGACCGTTACGGCTCCATCGACAACGTCTTCGGCGCCTACTGAGACACCTGGGACATCCGATACGTCCGGGCCCGTAGGAACGCCGGAACACCGGAACGCCGGCGGCACCGGCCACACCGGCGGACGCCGAGGCCTACCGGGACACCCTCCCGGACCTGGGGCGGGGCAGCACGTGTTGGGGCACGCGCGGCTCCGCTCCGCCGAACAACCGCTCGAGGACGACGGCCACGCCGTCGTCCTCGTTCGACGTGGTGACCTCGTCGGCCACCGCCTTGAGCTCCGGGTGCGCGTTGGCCATGGCGACTCCGTGGGCCGCCCAGTCGAACATCGGGATGTCGTTGGGCATGTCGCCGAAGGCGACGGTCCGCTCGGGATCCAGCCCCAGGTGCTCGGCGGCCAGCGCAAGCCCCGTCGCCTTGGTGACACCGCACGGCTGGAGTTCCACGGTGCCCGGCCCCGACATCGTGACCGTGGCCAGCGAGCCGACCGCCGCACGGGCCGCCGCCGCCAACTCGTCGTCGTTCAGGTCGGGGTGGCGCAGCAGCACCTTGCTGATCGGCCGGGCCCACAGATCGTCCCGCCGTTCGACCCGCACGGCGGGCAGCGTCGGGTGCGGCATCAGATAGCCCGACTCGATCAGGGTGAGCCCGTCCGCCCCGTTCTGGTCGACCGCGGCGTGCAGCTCCCCCACCTCGGCCTCGATCTTGCCGAGCGCGGTCTCCGCCAGTTCCCGGTCCAGGGTGACCGACCACAGCAGCCGGTCCGTGCCGGCGTCGTACACCTGCGCGCCCTGTGCGCACACCGCGAGCCCCGTGGACCCCAGGTCGTCCAGGAGCGGCCGCACCCTGGGCGCCGGGCGCCCCGTCACCACGAGGTGCCGGACACCGGCCCGCGCCACCAGCGCCAGCGCGGCGAGGGAGCGGTCGGAGAGGGTGTCGTCGCCGCGCAGCAGCGTCCCGTCCAGGTCGGTGGCGATGAGCGAGCAATCGGTGGGTGCGGCCATGATCAGAGAATACGGACACCGCGCGCCCCCGGCTCACCACGCCCCGGGCACCCGTCCCGCGCACCGTCCTCGGCCTGTGCACCACCTGGCGGCAACATGCTCCGCCACCTACCGTCCTCGTGGTCCCGGGCGGTACCTTCCAGGTGTCCAGGGGGGACTTGATCGGGGGGTCAGGTGAACAGTGGACGCACACGTGTGCTGAGGCTCGACGAACTCGGCGAGGGGGAGCAGGAGCGATGGCGTGAGCTGCGCGCCGCCTCGAAGACACCGCGCAGCCCGTTCATGGAACCGGAGTTCGCCGCCGCCGTGTCCGGGGTGCGGCCGCAGGCCCGGGTCGCGGTGCTGTACGAGGGGGCGTCCGCCGAGCCGGCCGGCTTCCTGCCGTACGAGCGGGGCGCGTGGGGGCAGGGCCGGGCGATCGGGCTCGGGGTCTCGGACTGCCAGGGCGCCGTCCTGCGGCCGGGTCTCGTGCCGAAGACCGGTGAACTGCTGCGTGCCTGCTCGCTGTCGAGCTTCGCCTTCGACAACCTGGAGGCGGACCAGGCCCTGTTCGTCCCGCAGGCGGCCCGGGAGCACGCCACCTTCGTCATCGACGTGGAGAAGGGCTACGAGACCTACGAGTCCGTGCTGCGCGCCCAGTCGCCGAAGTTCCTGAAGACCACCCTGGCCAAGGAGCGCAGGCTCGGCCGCCAGGCCGGCCCCGTGCGGTTCGTGTTCGACGAACGCGAACCGGCCGCGCTGCGCACCCTCATCGGGTGGAAGTCGGCGCAGTACCGCAGGACCGGGCGTCGCGACCGGTTCGCGCAGGAGTGGATCACCCGGCTCGTGGGCCGCCTGGCCGGAACCCGGGCCGCGGAGTGCGCGGGCACGCTGTCCGTCCTGTACGCCGGGGACCGTCCCGTCGCCGCCCACTTCGGCCTGCGCTCGGCCTCCGTGCTGGCCTGCTGGTTCCCGGCGTACGACCCGGAGTTCGCGAAGTTCTCGCCGGGGCTCGTGCTGCATCTGCGGATGGCCGAGGCGGCGGCCGGCGAGGGCATCGGCCTGCTCGACATGGGACGCGGCCCGGCCGAGTACAAGGACGCGCTGAAAACGGGCGAACGCTCCGTCCACGAAGGCGAGGCGACGCGTCCCGGCCTGGGGGCCACGCTCCAGCTGCTGCGCCGCGAGCCCGCGCGCCGCGCGCACGGCTTCGTCGTCGCCCGCCCCCGTCTCGCCTCGCTGGCGTCGCGCGCCTTGAAGGGGGCGGCGCGGCTGCGCCGGCCCTGAGTCCGTCAGGCAGTCGGTCCGTCAGGCAGTCGGTTCGTCAGGCAGTCGGTTCGTCAGGCAGTCGGTTCGTCGGTTCGTCGGGGGTGTTCCGGGCGTGAGAACGAGCACCGCTCGGGACGGCCACGGACGCGGCCGCTTGTGACCACCGTTCGTGAGGAGGGGAGGACTCATGTCCCGCACGGCACGTACGCAGGGGGAGATACGACGGTTCCTGGACATCGGCGCGGTCCAGGTCGCCGAGCTGGACCTGACCGGTGCGGAGGGGGAAGCTGCCCTGAGACCCGGTCCAGGCAGCCCGCCGGTGACGCACGGCGAGGTGTTCCTGCTGGTCAGGAGGGGCGGCCTACCGGTGGGCACGCTACTGGGGAGGGTCCCGGAGGGGGCCGATCCGACGACGGTCCTGGCGGCGCTCGCACGGCAGGCACACGGGCAGGGGCAGGGGCAGGAGCAGGACACGGCAAGGGCGGCCGTGGGGGCCGCCGGGCCGCCCCCGCCGCCGTTCGCCTCGGTCGTCGTGGCCACCCGGGAGCGGGCCGAACAGCTCGCCCGTGCCCTCGACTCGCTCCTCGCGCAGGACCATCCGCACTTCGAGACCGTCGTCGTCGACAACGCGCCCGTGTCGGACGAGACGCGCGACCTGGTGCAGCGGAAGTACGGGGAGCGTGTGCGGTACGTGCGCGAGCCGGTCCCCGGACTCGCGACCGCGCACAACACCGGGCTCGCCCACGCCCTGGGCGAGGTGATCGCGTTCACCGACGACGACGTCGTCGCCGACACCCGCTGGCTCACCGAGCTGACCGCGCCCTTCGCCGCCGACCCGGGACTCGGCTGTGCCACCGGCCTGATCCTGCCCGCCCGGCTGCGCACCCCCGCCCAGGTCCTGCTGGAGAGCCACGGCGGTTTCGCGAAGGGGTTCACGCCGACGACGTACGACCCGCAGGACCCGCCCCGCGACGAACCGCTGTTCCCCTTCACCGCGGGCCGGTTCGGCTCCGGGGCGAACATGGCGTTCCGTACGGAGGTGCTGCGCGCGGTCGGCGGTTTCGACCCGGCCACCGGCGCCGGGACGTCCGCCCGGGGCGGCGACGACCTGTACGGGTTCGTCCGGGTCCTCGCCCAGGGGCACAGGCTGCGCTACACGCCCCGGGCGCTGGTGTGGCACCACCACCGGGAGACGTGGGCCGATCTGGAGACCCAGGCGTTCGGCTACGGCGCCGGCCTCACCGCCTATCTCACGGCGGTCCTGGTCAACCGGCCCGCGCTGCTGCCGGCGTTCCTGGCCCGGCTGCCCCGCGGCCTGTCCCACGCCCGCGGCCTCACCGCCGTACGGGACGCCGGGGGCACCGGAGACGCCGGTGCGGGCCGGGCTGCTCCGGGCGATCACGGCACTCGCACGCATCCCTGGCCGCGCCGCCTCTCACGGCTGCAGCGCAAGGGGATGCTGTACGGCCCGGTCGGCTATCTGCGGGCCCGGCGGGCGGCGGGCGGCACGACGGGGGAGGCCTCCGGCGGCCGGGCGGCCGGAGGTGCGCGATGACGGCATCACCCTCGCAGGCCCCGGATCCTGTGGCCGTCCCGGTGTTCCTCTACCACGCCGTGATGGACGATCCGCCCGGCTGGATCGCCGAGTTCACCGTCACACCAAGGGAGTTCGCGGCGCATCTCGACGCCCTCGAGGACAGCGGCCGCACCCCCGTCACCATCAGCGCCCTCGCCGGCCATCTCACCGGGCGGGCACCCCTGCCGCCCCGGCCGGTGCTCCTGACCTTCGACGACGGCTTCGCGGACCTGCCCGGTCCCACCGCCGGCCTCCTGGCCCGGCGCTCCCTGCCGGCCACGGCGTACCTCACCACCGGCGCCATCACCCCGGGCGGCCGCAGCCTGCTGCCACCGGCGCCGATGATGACCCTGGACCGGGTGGCGGAGCTGGAGGCTTCCGGAATGGAGATCGGCAGCCATACGGTCAGCCACGCCCAGCTGGACACGCTGACCGGGAAGCAGCTGCGCGCGGAACTGGTGGACTCCAAGGCCGTGCTGGAGGACACCCTCGGCCATCCGGTCCCCCATCTCGCCTACCCGCACGGCTACAACAGCCCCCGGGTGAGGGCCGTGGCGTCCCGCGCCGGGTACGAGACGGCGACCGCGGTGCGGCACGCGCTCAGCTCGGACCGGGACGAGCGCTACCGCATCGCCCGGCTCATCGTCCGCCGCAGCCACACCGTCGCCGACGTCGGGGCCTGGCTGGCGGGCGGCGGTGCCCGCGTCGCCCCCTACCGCGACGGCCCGAAGACGCTCGCCTGGCGCTGGTACCGGCACGCCCGGGCGACACTCCGCGGACCGGAGTTCGCGGGCTGAGCCACGGGACGCACCGGGAGGACGGCCGGGCGGGCGCGGCCTCCTCCCCGTGCCCCCTCACCCGGTCGGCTGGTTCAGATGCGGGTCGGCCGCCACCTTCCGCAGGGCCTCCCACGCCGCCTCGTTGGCCACGGTCAGGTCGCAGTGGGGCCCGGGGTCGCGGTGGTTCCACTGGAGCGCGGCCTTGACGCCCTCCAGGTCCCTCAGCACGGGCGGCACCTGCGCGTACCACTCCGCCTGCCGTTTCGGCCGGGCCGAATCGGTCGCGCTGCCGAACTCGGAGAGCATCAGCGGCTTGTCGGCGGAGATGTTCTCGCGTATCCACTCGTGCGTGGCCGTCTGGGTCTGCTCGAAGGTCAGCCACCCGGTCTCGTGGCAGCGGTAGTAGTTGTACTGGTTGTAGCCGATCCAGTCGACGTACCCGTCCCCCGGATACATCCCCGTGAACAGGTCGCCGTGGTTCAGGTAGCCGGTGATGATCCAGGTCCACACCACGTTGTCCACGCCGAGTTCCCGGAACCGGTCGTGGATGTGCCGGTACGCCCGCACGTACTGGGCCGGTGTGCCGTTGGCCGGTGTGCGCGTGTCCATCTCGAGGTCGAAGGAGAGGAAGACCTTCTTCCCCGTGCGCCGCCCGTAGTCCTTGATGCGCCGCGCCTGGACGTCGATCACGGTCGCGTCCAGGTCACCGGCGGCTATCTCCTCCCACCTCGGCTGCTGCTCCTTCGTGCCACCCCACCACTTGCTCTCCCAGGAAAGCAGCAACATGTGGTCCTCGCCGACCCGTTGCTCCTCCGGGCTCAGCAACTGGCCTTCCCTGCGGGTGCCTTCGGGCAGGGACATGTCGTGGTACGTGTAGACGATGTCGAGCTTGCGGCCCACCTGCTCCTCGTAGGCCGCCACCTTCTCCTCCAGGTTGGCCCGTTCGTGCGGCACGAAGGCCCCGAACCAGGCGCCGCACGGTGGTTCGAGCAGTTCCGTGGGCCGGCACTCCCCGTCCGCCCGGGCGGGCTCCGAGGCGTTCCGCAGGGCGAGGACGGCGACCAGCACCGCGGAGACGACCGCGGCCGAGGTGATCACTGCCCGACGACGGCCCGCGGTGGTCCGCCCGGCCTCCCGCCTGCGATGCCGACCGGTCCCCGCGGAGGGTTCGGGGCCTGCGGGAGGGTCCGTGGTCGGGCCGGTGGCCGGACGGCCGACGGTCGGGCCGGCTCCTGGTCGAACACCGCGCAGGGCGGCCGTGACACGGCGAAGCGGACGAGCGAACCTCACAGGACGGAACCCTTCCGTGTCCTCGACGGCGGGGAGGCACGCAGCCGCGGGCAGAACGCGGCGAGCGTGGTCAGCAGCGTCAGGGCCAGCAGCACCCGCTGGGCGCTGAAGGCGTGCGTGGCGATCAGCACCGTAGCGACGATCATCACCGCGGCGGTGCTGACGAAGACGGCCAGCATCAGCCGTTCCAGCAGGTCGGAGTGGCGGACGAAGTCGGGGTCGCGCCGCTCGACGGGCCCCCGTGGGGACCGTGCGCGCAGCGCGGGACCGCAGAGGCCGACCAGTGCCGTGCCCGGCCCCGCAGCCAGGAAGACCACGACAGCAGCGCCCCGCAGCGGCGAACCGCCGGGCAGGGCGAGCGCGGCCAGCGCCAGCCAGCCGGCGAACGGCGGAAGCATCCGGATCACGAGAGCCTGCGGTGTCACCGCGCCGCTCCCCCTTCCTCCTCGGTCTTCCCGGTCGCCTCTGTCCCTTCCGTTCTCCGCGAGCCCCGCGTTCCTCCCGCCTCCTGCGCCTGCCGCAGTTCGTAGACCGCCCCCGCGCTGTTCTCCGCCACCAGCCGGAACCGCGGGGACGCGGCGACGGACTCCAGGACGCTGCCCAGCTGGGCACCGGTGAGCTGACCGTTCATCTCGGAGTTGGCCAACTGGCCCTGGGTGAAGAGGAAGTAGGCCCGGCTCGGACGGTCCACCCCTGCCATGTCGGTGGCGAGGGTGCCGGCCGGATCCCGCACGATCTCGTCGACGTGACTCCGGTCGTCCTCGAGGAACCAGTAGTGGTCGACGCTTCCGTACGAGGCGTAGGCGAGCGGGTAGTTGCGGTTGGCGGCGACGACCAGCGAGCCCTCGGGCGCCTCGTCGAAGAGCTGCCCCACCAGGGCCACCTCCTGCGGCGGGAAGTAGTTGACCCGGTCCTTGCCGGAGTAGCTCGGGACGAACGCCAGGGTCCCGGCGAGCAGCACGGGCAGCGGGCCCCAGACACGGATGCCGAAGCCGGTACGGAACCGGGACCGGAACCGGTCACCGGTGCTGCCGCGGGCGGGAACCCGGTCCGCATCGCAAAGCCGGGCGTCACCGCGGGCCCTCGCCGCCGCCTCCGCCGCCTCCGTCGCTGCGAGGGTGCGCACCTTGGGCAGCAGGGCGGCGGCGGCGAAGAAGGCGACGCCGGGCAGTATGAACATCAGGACCCGGAAGATCATCTCGCTGCCGTAACTGCTCGCGACGAACATCGGCAGCGGTGCCGCCGTGATCACCAGCAGCGGCCTCGCGCGGTACCGCAGGACGGGTTGGAGCCAGACCCCGGCCGCCGCCAGCAGCAGGACGCAGCCCGAGAGCAGCCGGGCCGCCCACGAGGTCGCGATCGCCCCGGCACCGGTCGGGGTGGCGCCGTAGCCCGTCTCGACGTTGCCGCCGACGTCGCCCACGGCGCGGAGCATGTCCGGCATCGCGGCGGACAGGAAAGGCAGCGCGGCCGTCAGGCACCAGGCCAGGAAGATGACGACCGTCGTGACCACCGGCACCCAGTCCCGGTGGCGGCGGAGCAGCACCAGCGCGAGCAGCGACACCACCAGCATGGCGGGGGTGAGCTGGTGCGAGATGACGATCGCCGCCACCAGCACGGTGAGCACCACGGTCCAGACCGCCTGCCCCCGCCGCCCGCTGCCCCCGCCCCCGCCCCCGCCCCCGCCCCCGCCGAAGCGGCCGTACCGGCGCAGCACCACGGCCAGCACGCCGAGGTGCAGCGCGAAGGCCACGGACTGCGGGGAGAAGTAGTCCTGGCCCACCCAGTTGGCGACGGAGAAGAGCCAGACCGCGGTCCAGATCAGCCGTCGGTCCTCGGTGAAGGTGCGGTAGACCAGCAGCAGCGGCAACAGCAGCAGCAGGCTGGACACCAGCGGCCACCACGCCATGTACATCGCCGCCGAGTCCACACCCAGCAGCCGCACCAGCGCCGCCTGCGCGGCGAAGAAGCCCGGCCACTGGTCGTAGACCGCCATGTCACCGATCCGGTCGGCGGTCTGGAGCCCGCCGGCGGTCAGCAGGTGGTCGACGACACCGTCGTGCTTCCACGCCCAGGCGTACAGCGGGGTCGGGTAGAGCACGGCCTGCGTGGCCCGCTCCATCACCAGCAGCCCGAGCACGTACGCCGTCGGCCAGCCGCCCGGCCGGCGCCGGTCGCGGACCGTGCACCAGAAACCGGCGGTGAGGACGACGAGGCCGGCCCAGAAGCCCGGGTGGAGCGCGGTGACCAGACCGTAGTCGTCGAGCCGCGACACGTCGGTGTGCCGTACCGCGTACAGCCACAGGGCGAGCGCCGCGAGCAGCGGCAGGGCGGGTCGGAGCGCGCGGGCGCGGTGCGCGGGCCAGAAGGGCGGCAGGTCGGAAAGGTCTGTCACGGGCTCATGGACGGGGGCCGACGACTCCGAGGAGGGGCGGGTCCGCGCCTCGGTCCGCGAAGGCGGTTCCACAGAGGTGTCCGCAGGTGTGAGGGGCGCCGATGTGCTCTCTGGCGCGGGCTCGGACGCGGATCTCTCGCGTGGAGTGGCTGGCGGACGCACGGTGGTTCCCCCCTGGCGGTTCGGCTCCGAAAGCTCGGTTCGATCGCTGGTTCAGCCGTTCGGCCGTCTGTGGCCGGGCGGCCGCGACGCCGTTACGGCACGGTGGAGCGGCGGAAGTCGCAGAAGGAGCAGCAGCAGAAGCAGTGCGGCGAGCAGCGGCGGCGACACGGGCGCGAGCGCGTCCCGCCCCACCCAGCCGGCCACGGCGACGAGATACACCACCCCCCAGCGCCCCGGCCGGGACAGCCGGTCGCCACCCACCCGCTCGAGCAGCAACCACAGCGCGACGAGGCACAGCAACTGGCACACCTGCGGCGTCCAGCGCAGCAGCGGCTCCGGCCCGCCGGTTCCCGTCGCGTCCGCGAGGAGTCCGGCTGTCCGGACATACACCGCGCCGCCCACCGGCGAGGGTTCCCAGCCGAGCGCGACGGGTGCGGCGTACAGGGCGAGCAGGGCCGAACCCAGCGCGGTGCCGGGGAGCCAGGGGTCGGGCGCCGTGCACAGCGTCACCGCGGCGACGAAGACCAGGAGCAGCACTCCGCCCGCCGCGAGCGCCACGAGCGGCAGCCCTTCCAGCAGCTGCCGCCCCGTCGGTTCGCCCCGTTGGTCCGGCGACGGTCCGCCGAACCGGTGCAGCGGACGCGTCGACGCCCAGAAGGCGACGGTGGCGAGGCCGAGCAGCCCCCAGAGAACGTCCCGCAGCCGCCGCTCGGACCGGTCGGTTCCGTCACCGCCGGCGGCCTCGTGGTGTCCGTCGCGTGGGGGCGGGGTCTCGTCCCGGGCCGGTGCGTGTGTGTTCCGTGGAGTGGGCTCCGCGTGCTCGCCGGCCGCCTCGCCGCCCGCCGCCTGGCACTCGTGCGCCTCGGTGTCCGGGGGCTCTCCCGGCTCGGTGCCCGGACCCGCGCCGGCCTCCGCGACCGGCTCCGGGCTCCTGCCCGAGTTCCTGTCCGGGTCCAGGCCCGGGGCCTTCTTCGGGTCCGGGGCCGGGCCCCTGCCCGAGTTCCTGTCCGGCCCCGGGCCCCTCTCCGTCTTCGAGTCCGGAGCCGGGGCCTTCCTCGGGTCCAAAGCCGAACCCCTCTCCGAGTTCCTGTCCGGCCCCGGGCCCCTCTCCGTCTTCGAGTCCGGAGCCGGGGCCTTCCTCGGGTCCACGTCCGGACCGGGGTCCGGGTCCGGCTGCGGGCCCCCGTCCGTGGGGCGGAGCCGGACGATGAACGCCATCGTGTCCGCCTGGAGGGCCTCCCGTTCGTAACCGGGGGTGCCGATGAACAGCGTGACGGTGTCCGCGTCGTCCTGCTCGCGGCCCTTGTCCTCGTACGCGGCCCGGCGCGCCCAGCCCGTGCCGTACCCGGCGGTGGCGTTCAGCTTCGCCCAGCGCGTGCCGTAGACGGGGCCGGTGGAGGCGCCCTCCGCCCGGCCCGGTCCGTTCGTCGTCCCGTCCTTGCCGCCGACCCCGCCCGGCCGGTCGGCGGACCCACTGTGCCCGCCGGGCCCACTGTGTCCACCGCGCGTGTCACGCGTGACACGCAGCGCCGAGCGCAGGCCGAACACCGAGACGGCGGCGACCACCGTCATGCCGGTCAGCACCGCCCACCCGGCGCCCGCGATGCCCGCCGGGGTGAACAGCACGGCCGCGCTGCCCAGGACCAGCACGCACATGGCTCCCTGGAGCACGGCGAGCACACCGGTCCGCCCCTGCACCCGCAGCACCCCGATGTACAGCTCCACGACCACCCGCGGCAGCGCCCCGAGCGCCAGCAGCCGCAGCACCGTCGAACCGTGCTCGGCGTAGTCCGCGCTGAACGGCGTGAGGATCAGCGGGGCGAAGGCCACCAGCACCAGCACGACCGGCACCAGAAGCAGCGTCATCCGGCGCAGCGCACCCCGCACCCCGTCCGCGAGCCGGCGCGGGTCGTGCGAGGCGTGGGCGGTGAGCGACGCGGCCATGTTGATGGCCATGAACTCCATGGTTCCGCCGACGGTGTACGCCACGTAGAAGTAGCCGTTCTCGGCGGCGCTGAAGCGGACCGCGACCATCACCGGCAGAAGGTTGATCATCGCCAGGCTGAACAGCGCGCCGAGCGAGTCACCGGCGAGGAAGCATCCCATGGCGCGGATCCCGGGGGGTTCCCGGTCGCGGTCGGCGGCGGCCTGACGCGGGATGAGCCGGCGGAAGATCAGCCAGCCGAGCGGCAGTGTGGAGAACGCGATCGCGACGGCCCAGGAGACGAAGATGCCCAGCACCGGCAGCGCGCTCGCGAAGACGGCCAGCAGGACCAGCTTGCCGGTGGAGAAGACGGCGTTGCCGGCGGGCACCCACTCGGTCTTGCGCAGGCCCGTGAGCACCCCGTCCTGCAGGGTGAGCAGCGCCCAGGCCACGCACGCCGCGACGAACAGCGCGCCCGCCAGGGGGGTGCCCAGGGGTTCGTACGACGCGCCCCACAGGTCGAGCGTGAGCAGGAAGACACCCGCGGCCAGCGCGACGACCAGCGAACTCGCCCCGTACACGCCCCACACCAGGCGTCCGGTCTCGCGCCCGGCGCGCGGCACGAAGCGGACCACGGCGCCGATCATCGTGGTCGCGGTGATGCTCGCGAGCAACCGCATCGCGGCGATGGCGGCGGAGCCCTGGCCGACCGCGTCCTCGGAGTAGTAGCGCGCGGCCACGAGCCAGAAGCCCAGCCCGAGGACGGCGGACACGCCGGTGCTGAGCATCAGGAAGTAGGCGTTCTTGAACAGCGAGTCGGAGCCGGGTCTGCGGTCGGCGGGTCCGGGTCTGCCGCCGGTGCGCACCGCGGCGGGCTCGTGCACCTGGATCTCAGTCACGGGGCGGCCCCAGCCCTCTCGCCATGGTCGCCTCCGGCGGCTCCGGTGCGTCCCGCGCGTCCGGCTTCTTCGGTGGCTCGGCCGGCCGGGCCCCGGACCGTTCCAGGACCTCTACCGCCTCACGCGCCCGCAGCGGGTCCACGGGCAGCGCGTGCCGTGCGAACCAGCGGGCGTTGCCGGGGTCGGGCGACGGGTCCGTGAAGGCCCCTCCCGCATAGTCGTCCAGGGGCGGGTCGTAGAGGTAGCCGACGACGATGCCGTGCCGGGCCAGGGCCGCCGTCGCCGCGTCGCGGTCCGCGACCAGCAACGGCACCCGGAACAGCGGTTGCACCGCGCCGTCCGTCGGCGGCCGGGCCCACGGCGTCGACAGCAGCAGCTCCGTGCCCGCCCGCGAGGCCCGTAAGACGTCGTCCAGCCGCCCGAGACTGCGGTGGACGCGGCGCAGGCGTACGGGGCCGGGCTCCAGCCGGTAGTCGTGCATGTCGACCCGCACCCAGGGGTCGTGCGCGGCCAGGTCCGGCGCGGAGCGCGCGGCATCGGCCAGCGCCCTTGGACGCAGCGGCATCCGGATTCCCTCGCGCTCCGTCAGTCCCAGCAGGCCCGTCGTGGCCCAGGCGGCCCGGCGCAGCCCCAGCCGCCGCACGGCGGCCTCGGCGTAGGGCCGTACCGCGTAGGTGAGTTCGGACGTCATGCGTCGCGGGGCGAGCAGTTCGGCGCAGGCCTCGCGCACGGTCGCGCTCCGGTCCGGGTCGGCCAGCGCGAGGATGCCTCCCGTCCGGGCGCCGGCATGCTTGGAAAGGCTGAAGACGGCGGCGTCGCCCCAGGCCCCGACCGGCCGTCCGCCGACCTCGCTGCCGATGGCATGCGCACCGTCCTCGAACAGCGGGATGCCCAACGCGTCGCAGCGGGCCCGCAGTCCGGGTGCCGGATCCGGATTGCCGTACAGGTTCGTGGTCAGTACGGCGGACAGCGAGCCCCACGTCCCCTCCGGCACGGCGTCGATGTCGATGGACGCGTCGAACGGGTCGAGCGGCGCCTGCACCGGGCGCAGGCCCGCCGCGAGCACCACGAAGAAGATGACGTCGTCGTTGACCGGCGACATCAGCACCCTGCCACCCGGCGGGCACCAGTGGCGCAATGCCACGAACAGCCCGAACCTGCACGACGGCACGTACACACATTCCCGGCCGAGCCGGCCGCGCACGACATCTTCCAGCCTCTTCGGCTGCATGCCGGAGCGCGCCGGTTCCGGACCGGCCTCCCCAATGGCCATCCGTCCCCCTGGTGTGCCATCGGAACGCCCCCTCCCCGAGGCCTTCCGGCACCCGCCCAGAGTCGCCCCGTTCGCACCGCTCCGTCAAGATTGCGTCGCGTCCCGTGGACGGCTTCCGGTACGCAAGGGGAAGCGGCGCACACGTCCTGCCGTCCCGGACACGTCACACGCCCCACGCCCCGGACCCGCCCTCCGCCTCCGCCCCTGCCTCCGCCCCTGCCTCTGCCTCTGCCCAAGAGCACCGCGGCCCCCGTAACGTGTGGCCTGGCCACGGACACGTGGAGCACCTGCGCACACGAAAGCGAGGCAGCACCCGATGCCCCCCTTCGACGTCCCCGAGGGTGATCCCTTCGGCCCGCACAATCTGCCGTACGGCGTGTTCTCGCCCTCCGGTTCGTCGGAGCGGAGGGTGGGTGTCCGGCTCGGCGACCACGTCCTCGACGCCGGCGCGGCCGCACACGCCCTGGGTTCCCCGTACGCCTCCCTGCTCGCCCGCCCGACCCTCAACCCGCTGCTGGCGGCGGGCCGTACGGCCTGGTCGGACGTCCGGCGCGCCCTCACCGCCTGGGTGACCGTCCCGGCGCACCGGGAGAGCGTCGAGCCGCTCTTGCACCCGCTGTCGTCGGTGGCCCTGCACCTCCCCTTCGAGGTCGCGGACTACGTGGACTTCTACGCCTCCGAGAACCACGCCCGGAACGTCGGCCGGATCTTCCGCCCGGACGCCGCCGACTCCCTCACCCCGAACTGGAAGCACCTGCCGATCGGCTACCACGGCCGGGCCGGCACGGTGCTGGTGTCCGGCACCGACGTCGTACGCCCCTCGGGGCAGCGCAAGGCGCCCACCGATCCGGCCCCGGTCTTCGGCCCGTCGGCGCGGCTGGACATCGAGGCCGAGGTCGGCTTCGTGGTCGGAGCGCCGTCCGAGCTGGGCCGACCGGTACCGCTCGGCGACTTCCGCGACCACGTCTTCGGCCTCTGCCTCCTCAACGACTGGTCCGCACGGGACGTCCAGGCCTGGGAGTACGTCCCCCTCGGCCCCTTCCTCGGAAAGTCCTTCGCCACCTCGGTGGCGGCCTGGATCACCCCTCTGGACGCCCTGGAGGAGGCCCGGGTGGCGCCACCGGAGCGCACCCACGCGCTGCTGCCGTACCTGGACGACACGGACGAGGAACCCGGCGGTTACGACCTGCGGATCTCCGTGGCCGTCAACGGGCACGTCGTCTCCGAACCCCCCTTCTCCACCATGTACTGGACGGCCGCCCAGCAGCTCGCCCACATGACCGTGAACGGCGCCTCCCTGCGCACCGGCGACCTCTACGGCTCCGGCACCGTGAGCGGGCCCGCCGGGGGACAGCGCGGGTCCCTGCTGGAACTGACCTGGAACGGCCGCGACGCCCTCGAACTCCCCGATGGCAGGCGGACGTTCCTCGAGGACGGCGACGTCGTGACCCTGTCGGCCTGGGCCCCGGGACCGGGCGGAGTCCGCGTCGGCCTCGGCGAGGTCACGGGACGGGTGACGCCCGCGGTCTGACACCCGCCGCGGTCCGGCCGGTCCGCCCCCACCGGCGCCGCGACGGGCGCCCTCCGCGTCCGCCGGCCGACGCCGCACCCCTGCCTCACACCGCCCGGCGCCGTCATACTTGTCGGCGCCGGGCGGTGCACGGCTCCCGCACGCTCCGCGCCGCGCACCCACGCCCGGACCCGCGCGTCACACGCCGGACGCCCTCCGCACGTCACGCACGGCCGCACGTCCCCGCACCACCCGAAGCCGCCCCCTTCCGACAGGATCCGGAGCCCGTGGCATGACCGGCATGACCCTCTGCCTGCTTCTGCTGAGCGTTGTCGCCGTGACGGCCGCCTGGCCCGTCCCCCGGGCGCTGACCCGGGCGAACTGGCCGGAGCGGGAACCGGTGGTGGCCCTGTGGGTCTGGCAGTGCCTGGTCGCCACGGTCCTGTTGTGCTGCCTGACCGCCCTGGCCCTGGGGGCCGCCGCCGTCTTCGGCACCGTCCGCGCCCAGCTCTTCGCCCCGGCCCCGCCCGCGGTGACCGCGGCGTACGACCTGTCCGCGGCCCCGCCCTGGGCGGCCGTCCTCACTCTGCTGCTGGCCTGCGGCGCGGCCTGGACCGCGGCCATGCTCGGGCGGGAACTGGCCGACGCCCGCCGGCGCCGCGCCCGGGCCCGCGCACATCTGCTCGAGCGCGCCCCCGACCTGCCCGCCGGCCTCCCCGCCGCCCGCGGCCCCCTGCTGGTGCTCGAGGACGAGTACCCCGACGCCTGGTGGATGCCGGGCAGCCCGCCCCAGCTGATCGTCACCACCGGCGCCCTGCACCGCCTCACCGACCACCAGATCGACGCCGTCCTCACCCACGAACGCGGCCACGCCCGAGCCCACCACGACTGGCTGCTGCACCTTTCCACCGCCCTGGCCACCGGCTTCTCCCGTGTCCCGCTCTTCGCCCACTTCTGCGAGCAGACCCACCGCCTGGTCGAGCTCGCCGCCGACGACACCGCCTCCCGCCGCTGCGGCCACCTGACCACCGCACTGGCGCTGATCGAGCTCAACCGGCACCGCGGCGTCCTGTCCTGCGCCTCCAGCCACCGCCTGCTCGGCGAGCGCGTCGACCGCCTTCTGAAGCCGCCGCCCCGCTTCGGCCGCCGGGACCGCGCCCTGACGACGACGGCGGCGGCCCTGGTCCCCCTCCTCCCCCTCCTGATCACCTTCGCCCCGGGCCTCACCGCCCTGCCGTAGGGCCTGTCGGCCGCAGAGGCGGGCGGCTGCCGGTCATCCCCGGCCGGGTCACATCCAGTCGGGTCACATCCAGCCGGGTCACATCCAGTCGGGCTCCGGCTCGGTCTCCCCCTCCGGCCAGTCGTCGTCGGACACGGACCCGGCGTGGTCCCGGCCCGGGTCACCGGCGCCGGCGCCGGCCCGGCCGAAGTCGCCCTCCGCGGCCCCGGCCGGGCCCTGCGCACCAGCCGGTGATCCGTCCGGTGGTCCGCCCAGCGACGCGAGCACCCCCACCACGCCCTCCCCGTACGTCGTGAGCTTCTTCTCGCCCACCCCGCTGATCCCGCCGAGCTCGGCGACCGAGCCGGGCCAGACCGTGGCGATCTCGCGGAGCGTGGCGTCGTGGAAGATGACGTACGCGGGGACGCCCTGCTCGCGGGCCTGTTCGGCACGCCAGGCGCGCAGCGCCTCGAAGGCCGGCAGGAGGTGTTCGGGCAGCTCGGCCGCCGCGGCCCTGGCCTTGCCCTTCCCGGAGCCCGACGCCCCCGGGGCTCCCGACCGGGAGGTCGCCGGCTTCTTCGGCTCCTTGCGCAGCGGCACCTCCCGCTCGCCCCGCAGCACGGCCCCGCTGTCCTCGGTCAGCACCAGCGTGCCGTAGTCCCCCTCGACCGCGAGCAGCCCCTGGGCGAGCAGCTGCCGGACGACGCCCCGCCACTCGGCCTCGCCGAGATCCTCACCGATCCCGAAGACGGAGAGCTGGTCGTGGTCGAACTGGATGACCTTGGCCGTGCGCCTGCCCAGCAGGATGTCCACGATCTGCACCGCGCCGAACTTCTGCCCGCGCTCCCGCTGCAGCCGGACCACCGTCGACAGCACCTTCTGGGACGCGACGGTGCCGTCCCACGTCTGGGGCGGGGCGAGGCAGGAGTCGCAGTTGCCGCAGCCCGCCGGGTCGGGGGTGTCCTGGCCGAAGTAGGCCAGGAGCTGCCCACGCCGGCACCGGACCGTCTCGCACAGGGCGAGCATCGCGTCCAGGTGCCGGCCCGCCCGCCGCCGGAAGGCCTCGTCCCCCTCGCCGGACTGGATCAGCTTGCGCTGCTGTACGACGTCGTTGAGGCCGTACGCCATCCAAGCGGTGGACGGCAGTCCGTCGCGGCCCGCGCGGCCCGTCTCCTGGTAGTAGCCCTCGACGGACTTGGGCAGGTCGAGGTGGGCGACGAACCGGACGTCCGGCTTGTCGATGCCCATGCCGAAGGCAATGGTGGCCACCACGACCAGGCCGTCCTCCCGCAGGAAGCGGGACTGGTGCGCGGCACGCGTCCCCGCGTCCAGTCCCGCGTGGTACGGCACCGCCTCGACGCCGCTTCGGCTGAGGAACTCGGCGGTCTTCTCCACGGAGTTGCGGGACAGGCAGTAGACGATGCCCGCGTCGCCCGCGTGCTCCTCCCGCAGGAAGTTCAGCAGCTGCTTCCTGGGGTCGGCCTTGGGCACGATCCGGTACTGGATGTTGGGCCGGTCGAAGCTCGCCACGAAGTGCCGGGCGTCCGGCATGGCCAGCCGCTCGGTGATCTCCCGGTGCGTGGCGTGCGTGGCCGTCGCGGTGAGCGCGATCCGGGGCACGTCCGGCCAGCGCTCGCCGAGCAGCGACAGGGAGAGGTAGTCCGGCCGGAAGTCGTGCCCCCACTGGGACACGCAGTGCGCCTCGTCGATCGCGAAGACGGAGATCTTCCCCCGTGACAGCAGTTCCAGCGAGCTGTTCAGCCGCAGCCGCTCCGGCGCGAGGTACAGCAGGTCCAGCTCGCCGGCGAGGAACTCGGCCTCCACGACGCGCCGCTCCTCGAAGTCCTGCGTGGAGTTCATGAACCCGGCGCGCACGCCGAGCGCCCGCAGCGCGTCCACCTGGTCCTGCATCAGCGCGATCAGCGGGGAGACGACGACTCCCGTACCCGGTCTGACCAGCGACGGAATCTGGTAGCACAGCGACTTGCCGCCACCGGTCGGCATCAGCACCACGGCGTCCCCGCCCGCGATCACATGCTCGATCACCGCCTCCTGCTCACCGCGGAAGGCGTCGAATCCGAACACCCGCTGCAGCGTCGCCAGCGCCTCGTTCTCCGTCACTGCCATGCCACCACTACCGTCCGTCCCACCCATCGCCATCGCCCTGCCCCCGTACGACCGCTCGCGGCCACCGCGTCCACCGCGGCCGTTCTCGACCACTGCGTCCACGATAGGCGCCCGGGCCGACATCCCCGGAGTTGTCCACAGACCGACGCCCCGGACCTGTCCACAGGCCCCGGACCGGTCGTATCCGCGTACCGCTGTGCGCAAGGGGGGGGGGCGCGTTCCGCCGGGCACGGCAACGGCCCGGCACCCCCCGAGCGGGTGCCGGGCCGCCCTGTCGTCGGCGGGCGCCGGGTCAGCGCACGAACACCCCCGCGTTCCCCGCCAGCTCCAGGAAGTACTGCGGCGCGACGCCCAGCACCACCGTGACCGCCACACCCAGCCCGATCGCCGTCATCGTCAGCGGTGACGGCACCGCGACGGTCGGGCCCTCGGGCCGCGGCTCGCTGAAGAACATCAGGACGATCACCCGGATGTAGAAGAACGCCGCGATCGCCGACGCGATCACACCGACCACGACCAGCGGGACCGCGCCGCCCTGGGCCGCCGCCTTGAACACGGCGAACTTCCCGGCGAAGCCCGACGTCAGCGGAATACCCGCGAAGGCGAGCAGGAACACCGCGAACACGGCCGCCACCAGGGGCGAACGGCGTCCCAGCCCAGCCCACTTGGACAGGTGCGTCGCCTCGCCGCCCGCGTCCCGCACCAGCGTCACCACCGCGAACGCGCCGATCGTCACGAACGAGTACGCCGCCAGGTAGAAGAGGACCGACGAGATACCCTCCGGCGTGGTCGCGATGACACCCGCGAGGATGAAGCCCGCGTGCGAGATCGCCGAGTACGCCAGCAGCCGCTTGACGTCGGTCTGGGTGATCGCGATGATCGCGCCGCCCAGCATGGTGACGATCGCGACGGCCCACATGACCGGCCGCCAGTCCCAGCGCAGGCCGGGGAGCAGGACGTACAGCACCCGCAGCAGGGCACCGAACGCGGCCACCTTGGTCGCCGCCGCCATCAGGCCCGTCACCGGGGTCGGCGCGCCCTGGTAGACGTCCGGCGTCCACATGTGGAAGGGGACGGCACCGACCTTGAACAGCAGGCCCGTGATCAGCAGGCCCGCGCCCACCAGGAGGAGCACGTCGTTGCCCATGGTGTTGACGAGCGCCGGGTCGACCTCCGCGATCGTGCCGTCGACGACCTGCGCGATCGTCGCGTACGACATCGAGCCCGCGTAGCCGTACAGCAGCGCGATGCCGAAGAGGAGGAACGCGGAGGCGAACGAGCCGAGCAGGAAGTACTTGACCGCGGCCTCCTGCGAGATGAGCCGCTTGCGGCGGGCCAGCGCGCAGAGCAGGTACAGCGGCAGGGAGAGGACCTCCAGGGCCACGAACAGCGTCAGCAGGTCGTTGGCCGCGGGGAAGACCAGCATGCCGGCGACCGCGAAGAGCAGCAGCGGGAACACCTCGGTGGTGGTGAACCCGGCCTTGACGGCCTTCTTCTCGCCGTCGCTGCCCGGCACGGACGCGGCCTGGGCGGCGAAGGAGTCGACCCGGCTGCCGTGCGCCTGCGGATCGAGTCTGCGCTCGGCGAAGGTGAACAGGCCGACCAGGGCGGTCAGCAGGATCGTGCCCTGCAGGAACAGGGCGGGTCCGTCGACGGCGATCGCGCCCATGGCCACGATGCCCGCCTTGGTGGTGCCGTACCCGTCGGCGGCGAGCGCCACGACCGCGGCGAACGCGGCGACGAGCGCGGCCGACGCGAGGGCCATCTGTACGTAGTAGCGGGATCTGCGCGGTACGAAGCCCTCGATCAGGATTCCCAGGACCGCCGCAGCGACGACGATCAGGGTGGGCGCGAGCTGCGCGTACTCGATCTTCGGCGTGTCGATCTTCGCGATCGGTTCGGCCGCGGTTGTCCACAGGCTGTGGACGGCTGACGTGTTCACTTGGCCGCCTCCGCCTCGGGCTGGGGGTCCTTCTGCTGGACGTCGGACATGGTCTGCTTCACCGCCGGGTTCACGATGTCCGTGAGGGGCTTCGGGTAGACGCCCAGGAAGACCAGCAGCACGATCAGCGGCGCGGCCACGGCGATCTCACGCACCCGCAGGTCGGGCATCCTGGCGAGCTCGGGCTTGAGGGGGCCCGTCATCGTCCGCTGGTAGAGGACGAGGGTGTAGAGCGCGGCGAGCACGATGCCGAAGGTGGCGATGACGCCGATCACCGGGTAACGCGTGAACGTGCCGACCAGGACCAGGAACTCGCTGACGAACGGCGCGAGCCCGGGCAGCGACAGCGTCGCCAGGCCGCCGATCAGGAACGTGCCGGCGAGTACCGGCGCGACCTTCTGCACCCCGCCGTAGTCGGCGATGAGCCGCGAGCCGCGCCGCGAGATGAGGAAGCCGGCCACCAGGAGCAGGGCGGCGGTCGAGATCCCGTGGTTGACCATGTAGAGCGTCGCCCCGGACTGGCCCTGGCTGGTCATCGCGAAGATGCCCATGATGATGAAGCCGAAGTGCGAGATCGACGCGTACGCGATCAGCCGCTTGATGTCCCGCTGGCCGACCGCGAGCAGCGCTCCGTAGATGATGCTGACGACCGCCAGCACCATGATCGCGGGGGTCGCCCACTTGCTCGCCTCCGGGAACAGCTGGAGGCAGAAGCGCAGCATCGCGAAGGTGCCCACCTTGTCCACGACGGCCGTGATGAGCACAGCGACGGGCGCGGTGGACTCCTGCATGGCGTTGGGCAGCCAGGTGTGCAGCGGCCACATCGGCGCCTTCACCGCGAAGGCGAGGAAGAAGCCGAGGAACAGCCAGCGTTCGGTGCTCGTCGACATCTCGAGCGAGCCGTTGGCCCGCGCCTCGGCGATCTCGGTGAGCGAGAAGTTCCCGGCGACCACGTACAGCCCGATCACCGCGGCCAGCATGACCAAACCGCCGGCCAGGTTGTAGAGCAGGAACTTGACCGCCGCGTACGACCGCTGGGTCGCCGCCGCCTTCTCACCGTGCTGGTGGGCCCGGTCCCCGAAGCCGCCGATGAGGAAGTACATCGGGATCAGCATGGCTTCGAAGAAGATGTAGAAGAGGAAGACGTCGGTGGCCTCGAAGGAGATGATCACCATCGCCTCGACGGCCAGGATCAGGGCGAAGAAGCCCTGCGTCGGCCGCCACCTCCCACTGCCCGTCTCCAGGGGATCGGCGTCGTGCCAGCCCGCGAGGATGATGAACGGGATCAGCAGGGCGGTCAGCGCGATCAGCGCGACCCCGATGCCGTCCACCCCCAGCTCGTAACGGACTCCGAAGTCCGCGATCCAGGCGTGCGATTCGGTGAGCTGGTAGCGGTCGCCGTCCGGGTCGAAGCGCACCAGGACGACGACCGCCAGCACCAGGGTGGCGACCGAGACCAGCAGGGCCAGCCACTTGGCGGCGGTGCGTTGCGTGGCCGGTACGGCGGCCGTGGCGATCGCCCCGATGGCCGGGAGCGCCGCCGTCGCTGTCAGCAGAGGAAAGGACATCGGTATCAGACCGCCCTCATCAGCAGGGTCGCGGCGACCAGGACGGCCGCGCCCCCGAACATCGAGACCGCGTAGGACCGCGCGAAGCCGTTCTGCAGCTTGCGCATCCGCCCGGACAGGCCGCCGAACGAGGCCGCCGTTCCGTTGACGACGCCGTCGACCAGGGTGTGGTCGACGTACACCAGGGAGCGGGTGAGGTGCTCGCCGCCGCGCACCAGGACCACGTGGTTGAAGTCGTCCTGGAGCAGGTCGCGCCGGGCGGCCCGGGTGAGCAGCGACCCGCGCGGGGCGAGCGCCGGGACCGGGCGGCGCCCGTACTGGCCCCAGGCGATCGCCACGCCGACGACCATGACCGCCACCGTGGACAGCGTGACCGTCAGGGCGCTGATCGGCGCGTGTCCGTGGTCGTGCCCGGTGACGGGCTCCAGCCAGTGCACGAACCGGTCGCCGATGCCGAAGAACGCGCCGGCGAACACGGAACCGAAGGCGAGCACGATCATCGGGATCGTCATGCTCTTCGGCGACTCGTGCGGGTGCGGGGGCGTGTACTCGCCCCGGGTCTCCGCGGCCGGCTCCACCGCGGGTTCGGCCGGGGACGGTGTCGGAGCCTTCCGCCAGCGCTCCTCCCCGAAGAACGTCATCAGCATCACGCGCGTCATGTAGTACGCGGTGATCGCGGCGCCCAGCAGGGCCACGCCGCCGAGGATCCAGCCCTGGGTGCCGCCCTTGGCGAACGCCGACTCGATGATCATGTCCTTGGAGAAGAAGCCGGACAGGCCCGGGAAGCCGATGATGGCGAGGTAGCCGAGCCCGAAGGTGACGAACGTGACCGGCATGTACCTGCGCAGTCCGCCGTAGCGGCGCATGTCGACCTCGTCGTTCATGCCGTGCATGACCGAACCCGCGCCGAGGAACAGCCCGGCCTTGAAGAAGCCGTGCGTCACCAGGTGCATGATCGCGAAGACGTAGCCGACGGGGCCGAGGCCCGCCGCGAGCACCATGTAGCCGATCTGCGACATCGTCGAACCGGCCAGCGCCTTCTTGATGTCGTCCTTCGCGCAACCGACGATCGCACCGAACAGCAGCGTGATCGCGCCGACGATGGTGACGACCAGTTGCGCGTCCGGGGCGCCGTTGAAGACGGCGCCCGAGCGGACGATCAGATAGACGCCCGCGGTCACCATGGTCGCGGCGTGGATCAGGGCCGAGACCGGGGTCGGGCCCTCCATCGCGTCCCCGAGCCAGGACTGCAGCGGCACCTGGGCGGACTTGCCGCAGGCGGCGAGCAGCAGCATGAGGGCGATCACGGTGAGCTTGCCCTCGTCGGCGGCGCCGGCCAGCCCGGCCTCGTCGTGGCTGCCGAGCACCGGCCCGAAGGCGAAGGTGCCGAACCACAGGAACATCAGCATGATCGCGATCGACAGGCCCATGTCGCCGACCCGGTTGACCAGGAAGGCCTTCTTCGCCGCGGTCGCGGCGCTGGGCTTGTGCTGCCAGAAGCCGATCAGCAGGTAGGAGGCGAGACCGACCCCCTCCCAGCCGACGTACAGCAGCAGGTAGTTGTCGGCGAGGACGAGGATCAGCATCGCCGCGAGGAACAGGTTCAGATAGCCGAAGAAGCGGCGACGCCGCTCGTCGTGCTCCATGTACCCGATCGAGTACAGGTGGATGAGCGAACCGACGCCGGTGATCAGCAGCACGAACGTCATCGACAGCTGGTCGAGCCGGAAGGCGACGTCGGCCTGGAATCCCTCCACCGGGATCCAGCTGAACAGATGCTGCGTCAGGGTGCGGTCGTCGGCGGCGCTGCCCAGCATGTCGGCGAACAGGACGACGCCGACCAGGAAGGACGCGGCGGCGAGCACTGTGCCGATCCAGTGGCCGACGGCGTCCAGCCGGCGGCCGCCGCACAGCAGGACCGCAGCTCCGAGCAGGGGCGCCGCCACCAGCAGCGCGATCAGGTTCTCTGGATTACTCACGGTTCTAGCGACCCCTCACAGCTTCATCAGGCTGGCGTCGTCGACCGAGGCCGAGTGGCGGGAACGGAACAGGGACACGATGATCGCCAGTCCGACCACGACCTCCGCCGCGGCGACGACCATCGTGAAGAAGGCGATGATCTGGCCGTCGAGGTTGCCGTGCATGCGGGAGAAGGCGACGAACGCCAGGTTGCAGGCGTTGAGCATCAGCTCGATGCACATGAAGACGACGATCGCGTTGCGCCGGATGAGGACACCGGTGGCGCCGATCGTGAACAACAGCGCTGCGAGGTAGAGGTAGTTGACCGGGTTCACTTCGATGCCTCCTCGGCCCGCTTCGACGGCGCCGGTTCGATCGCCGTGCGCTCGAGCCGCTCCTCGGAGCGTCGCTCCAGCGACCGCAGGTCGCTGAGCGCCTCCCGGGACACGTCCCGGATCTGGCCGCGCTCGCGCAGCGTGCTGCTGACCGTGAGGTCGGACGTGGTGCCGTCGGGCAGCAGGCCCGGGATGTCCACCGCGTTGTGCCGGGCGTAGACGCCCGGGGCCGGCAGCGGCGGGAGCTGCTTGCCCTCGCGGACGCGCTCCCCGGCCAGCTCCCGCTGGGTCTTGGCCCGTTCGGTGCGCTCGCGGTGGGTGAGCACCATGGCGCCGACGACGGCCGTGATGAGCAGGGCGCCGGTGATCTCGAAGGCGAAGA
Source organism: Streptomyces sp. NEAU-W12 (assembly GCF_026242095.1). Taxonomy (NCBI): domain Bacteria; kingdom Bacillati; phylum Actinomycetota; class Actinomycetes; order Kitasatosporales; family Streptomycetaceae; genus Streptomyces; species Streptomyces sp. NEAU-W12. The sequence continues at coordinate 24,810 of NZ_JAPJDM010000019.1, read as the reverse complement.
CGTACCTGGTGAAGATGAGGGCGGCGAGGCCCTCCACGTTGCCGTTCGCGTTCGCCTGCCCGAGGCCGTTGAACTCGGTGAGCGCCGCGTTGCCGATGCCGCCGACGAGCAGGATGCCGAAGCCCAGCCCGCACAGCAGGGCGAGCCAGCGCTGTCCCTTGATGGTCTCCTTCAGGGAGTCCGCCGCGGTGACGCCGACCAGCATCACCACGAACAGGAACAGCATCATGATCGCGCCGGTGTAGACGATGATCTGGACGACGCCCAGGAAGTAGGCGCCGTTGGCGAGGTAGAACACCGCCAGGATGATCATGGTCCCGGCGAGGCAGAGCGCGCTGTGCACGGCCCGCCGCATCAGGATCGTGCACAGCGCGCCGATCACGGCGACCGTGCCGAGGATCCAGAACTGGACGGCCTCTCCGGTGGAGGTGGAGTAGGCGGCGAGGTGCTCGGTCATCCCCGGATCACCTTCTCCGACGCCGGTTCGTCCTCGCCGAAGGTCGAGTCGGCCTCCTGCACGACCTCGCCCCCGGAGGGGGCCGCCTGCCGCTCGGTACCGGGGGCGGCCTCGGTGACCAGGCCCCGGTAGTAGTCCTGTTCGTCGGTGCCCGGGTACATGGCGTGGGGGCTGTCGACCATGCCCTCCTCCAGACCGGCGAGCAGCTGCTCCTTGGTGTAGATGAGGTTGGCGCGGCTGGAGTCGGCCAGTTCGAACTCGTTGGTCATCGTCAGCGCGCGCGTGGGGCACGCCTCGATGCACAGGCCGCACAGGATGCAGCGGGCGTAGTTGATCTGGTAGACGCGGCCGTACCGCTCGCCGGGCGAGTAGCGCTCCTCCTCGGTGTTGTCCGCGCCCTCGACGTAGATCGCGTCGGCGGGGCAGGCCCAGGCGCACAGCTCGCAGCCGACGCACTTCTCCAGGCCGTCCGGATGGCGGTTGAGCTGGTGCCGTCCGTGGAAGCGCGGGGCCGTGGTCTTCTGCTGCTCCGGGTACTGCTCGGTCAGCCGCTTCTTGAACATCGCCTTGAAGGTCACACCGAAGCCGGCCACGGGGTTCTGGAAGCCGGGCTTCGACTGCCCGGCCTCCTTGGGCTCCTCAGCCATCGGACGCCTCCTTTCCATCCAGAGATCCGTCACTGTGGGTATCGGGCCCGCCACTGGCGACGAGCTCCCGCTCCCGGTGCGAGCGGCGCCGCGGCACCGGCGGGAGCTCCTGTCCGGGCAGCGGCGGTACGGGGAACCCGCCTGCCATCGGGTCGAAGGCGGCCGGTTCCCCGCCCGCTCCCCCGGCCCCCTCGGCGTCCTCGGCGTTCTTGCCCTTCGCCCGGAACATGTCGACGGCGAAGGACAGCAGCAACAGGGCGAGGACTCCGGCGGCGATGTAGAGGGCGATGTCCGCGAAGCCGTAGTTCTCGTTCCTCAGGACCCGCACCGTGGCGACGGCCATCAGCCACACCAGGGAGACCGGGATGAGGACCTTCCAGCCGAGCTTCATCAGCTGGTCGTACCGCACGCGCGGGAGCGTGCCGCGCAGCCAGACGAACATGAACAGCAGCAACTGGACCTTGACGATGAACCAGAGCATCGGCCACCAGCCGTGGTTCGCGCCCTCCCAGAAGGTGCTGACCGGCCACGGAGCGCGCCAGCCGCCCAGGAAGAGGGTGACGGCGACGGCCGAGACGGTGACCATGTTGATGTACTCGGCGAGCATGAACATCGCGAACTTGATCGACGAGTACTCCGTGTTGAAGCCGCCGACCAGGTCGCCCTCGGACTCCGGCATGTCGAAGGGGGCGCGGTTGACCTCGCCGATCATCGTCACGATGTAGATGAGGAAGGAGACCGGCAGCAGCAGGATGTACCAGCGGTCGGCCTGCTGCTCGACGATCGTCGACGTCGACATCGACCCCGAGTAGAGGAACACGGAGGCGAAGGCGGCCCCCATGGCGATCTCGTAGGAGATCACCTGCGCGCACGAGCGCAGCCCGCCCAGCAGCGGGTACGTGGATCCGGAGCTCCAGCCGGCGAGCACCAGGCCGTAGATGCCGATCGAGGCGACCGCGAGGATGTAGAGCAGCGCGACCGGCAGGTCGGTGAGCTGCATCGTGGTCCGCTGGCCGAAGATCGAGATCTCGTTGCCGGACGGCCCGAAGGGGATCACCGCGATCGCCATGAAGGCCGGGACGGCCGCGACGATCGGCGCCAGGATGTACACCGCCTTGTCGGCGCGTTTGACGACGACGTCTTCCTTGAGCATCAGTTTCACGCCGTCGGCGAGCGACTGGAGCATGCCCCAGGGACCGTTGCGGTTCGGGCCGATGCGCAGCTGCATCCAGGCGACGATCTTGCGTTCCATCACGATGGCGATCAGCACCGTCACCATGACGAAGGCGAAGCAGAAGACCGCCTTGACCACGACCAGCCACCAGGGGTCGCGGCCGAACATCGAGAGGTCTTCAGCGGCGAAGTACAAGCTCATGCCTCCACCTCCTGGGGGGCCTCGCCGGCGAGTGACGCCGGACCGATACGGACGAGGGCGCCGGGCAGTGCCCCGGTGTCGGAGGCCACGCCGCCGCCGGCGGAGTTCAGCGGGAGCCACACCACGCGGTCGGGCATCTCGGTGACGCTCAGGGGCAGTTCGACCGTCCCCGCGGGGCCGGTCACGGCGAGCGGGTCGCCCTCCTTGACGCCGACCTCGGCGGCCGTGGCGGCCGACACGCGCGCGTGCGCGGCGTGCCGGGTACCGGCGAGCGCCTCGTCGCCCTGTTGCAGGAGCCCCTGGTCCAGCAGCAGCCGGTGCCCGGCGAGCACCGCCTCCCCGGCGGCCGGCCGGGGCAGCACGCCCGCCCTCTCCAGGGGCCCGGTGGCCCGCGGGCCCTCCCAGGCGCCGAGCCGTTCGAGCTCCGCGCGGACGGTGCGCAGGTCCGGCAGGCCCAGGTGCACGTCCATGGCGTCGGCCAGCATGTGCAGCACGCGCGCGTCGGCCGGCGGCAGGGGGCGGGCCATCTGGTCGGGCTTGAGTGCCGACGCGAAGGGCCGGACCCTGCCCTCCCAGTTGATGAAGGCGCCGGCCTTCTCGACGACGGCGGCCACCGGCAGCACCACGTCGGCGAGTTCGGTGACCTCGCTGGGCCGCAGTTCCAGCGAGACCACGAAACCGGCCTCGGCCAGTGCCGCACGCGCGCGCGGCGGGTCGGGCAGGTCGGCGACCTCCACGCCCGCGACCAGCAGCGCCTGCAGCTCGCCGCTCGCCGCGGCCCCGACGATCTCGCCGGTGTCGCGGCCGTAGCGGTGCGGCAGGGCGGCGACGCCCCAGACGGCGGCGACCTCCTCACGCGCGCGCGGGTCGGTCGCCGGGCGCCCGCCCGGCAGCAGCGACGGCAGCGCGCCCGCCTCGACGGCACCCCGCTCCCCGGCGCGCCGCGGGATCCACACCAGCCGGGCGCCGGTCGCGGTGGCGATGCGTACGGCGGCGGTCGGGCCTCCCTCGACGGCGGCGATCCGCTCGCCGACGACGATCACCGCGCCCTCGGCCCGCAGCGCTTCGGCGGCCCTGGCCCCGTCGCCCTCCAGGCCGACCCCGCTCGCGAGCGCGTCCAGCCATTCGGTCTCGGTGCCGGGAGCCGCCGGCAGCAGTGTGCCGCCGGCCTTCTCCAGGCCGCGCGTGGCGTGCGTGGCCAGCGAGAAGGTCCGCTGCCCGTGCGTACGCCATGCCTTGCGCAGCCGCAGGAAGACGCCGGGCGCCTCCTCCTCGGCCTCGAACCCGACCAGCAGGACGGCGGGCGCCTTCTCCAGCGAGGAGTACGTGACGCCGTCGGTCGCGTCGTGGCCGGACGCGCCCCCGAGGTCACGTCCGCGGCCCGCGACCCGCGCGGCGAGGAAGTCCGCCTCCTCGGCGCTGTGCACGCGCGCGCGGAAGTCGATGTCGTTGGTGTCCAGGGCCACCCGCGCGAACTTGCTGTACGCGTAGGCGTCCTCGACGGTGAGCCGGCCGCCGGTCAGGACACCGGTACGGCCGCGGGAGGCCAGCAGTCCCTGGGCCGCGATCTGCAGCGCGTCGGGCCAGGAGGCCGGCTCCAGCTCGCCCTCGGCGTTACGGACGAGCGGGGTCCGCAGCCGGTCCCGCTGCTGCGCGTACCGGAACCCGAAGCGTCCCTTGTCGCACATCCACTCCTCGTTGACCTCGGGGTCCTCGGCGGCGAGCCGCCGCATGACCTTGCCGCGCCGGTGGTCGGTGCGGGTGGCGCAGCCGCCGGCGCAGTGCTCGCACACCGACGGCGAGGAGACCAGGTCGAAGGGGCGGGAGCGGAACCGGTAGGCCGCCGAGGTGAGCGCGCCGACCGGGCAGATCTGGATGGTGTTGCCGGAGAAGTACGACTCGAAGGGGTCGCCCTCACCGGTGCCGATCTGCTGGAGCGCGCCCCGCTCGACCATCTCGATCATCGGGTCGCCCGCGATCTGGTTGGAGAACCGGGTGCAGCGGGCGCACAGCACGCACCGCTCGCGGTCGAGCAGCACCTGGGTGGAGACCGGCACGGGCTTCTCGTAGGTCCGCTTCTTGCCGTCGAAGCGGGACTCCGGGTTGCCGTGCGACATCGCCTGGTTCTGCAGCGGGCACTCGCCGCCCTTGTCGCAGACCGGGCAGTCCAGCGGGTGGTTGATGAGCAGCAGCTCCATCACGCCGTGCTGGGCCTTCTCGGCGACGGGCGAGGTGAGGTGGGTCTTCACCACCATCCCGTCGGTGCAGGTGATGGTGCAGGAGGCCATGGGCTTGCGCTGGCCCTCGACCTCGACGATGCACTGGCGGCAGGCACCGGCCGGGTCGAGGAGGGGGTGGTCGCAGAACCGGGGGATCTCGATGCCGAGCTGTTCGGCGGCCCGGATGACCAGGGTGCCCTTGGGCACGCTGATCCCGGCGCCGTCGATGGTCAGCGTGACGAGGTCCTCCGGCGGGACCGCCGCCTCTCCCCCGCCGGAGGGAGAGCTGGTGGTCACAGTCATGCGTGCACCTCCGTACGGTCGGCCCAGGCCGTCGACTTGGCCGGGTCGAACGGGCAGCCACGGCCCGTGATGTGCTGCTCGTACTCCTCACGGAAGTACTTGAGCGAGGAGAAGATCGGCGAGGCGGCGCCGTCGCCGAGGGCGCAGAACGCCTTGCCGTTGATGTTGTCGGCGATGTCGTTCAGCTTGTCGAGGTCGGACATCTGGCCCTTGCCCGCCTCGATGTCGCGCATCAGCTGCACCAGCCAGTACGTGCCTTCGCGGCAGGGTGTGCACTTGCCGCAGGACTCGTGGGCGTAGAACTCGGTCCAGCGGGTGACGGCCCGCACGACGCAGGTCGTCTCGTCGAAGCACTGGAGGGCCTTCGTGCCGAGCATGGAACCGGCGGCGCCCACTCCCTCGTAGTCGAGGGGGACGTCGAGGTGCTCGTCGGTGAACATGGGCGTCGAGGAGCCGCCCGGCGTCCAGAACTTCAGGCGGTGCCCCGGCCGCATGCCGCCGCTCATGTCGAGCAGCTGGCGCAGCGTGATGCCCATCGGGGCCTCGTACTGGCCGGGGCGTGCGACGTGGCCGCTGAGGGAATAGAGGGTGAAGCCGGGCGACTTCTCGCTCCCCATCGAGCGGAACCACTCCTTGCCCCGGTTCATGATGGCGGGAACCGACGCGATCGACTCGACGTTGTTCACCACGGTCGGGCACGCGTAGAGGCCCGCGACGGCGGGGAAGGGGGGACGGAGCCGCGGTTGGCCACGGCGGCCTTCGAGCGAGTCGAGCAGCGCGGTCTCCTCACCGCAGATGTACGCGCCGGCGCCGGCGTGCACGGTGAGGTCGAGGCCGAGTCCGCTGCCCAGCGCGTTCTCGCCGAGGACGCCCGCCGCGCGGGCCTCGCGTACGGCCTCGTGCAGCCGCCGCAGTACGGGGACGACCTCACCCCGCAGGTAGATGAAGGCGTGGGACGACCTGATGGCGTAACAGGCGATGGCGATGCCCTCGATGAGGCTGTGCGGGTTCGCGAAGAGGAGGGGGATGTCCTTGCAGGTTCCGGGCTCCGACTCGTCGGCGTTGACCACCAGATAGTGTGGTTTTCCGTCGCCCTGCGGAATGAACTGCCACTTCATTCCCGTCGGGAAGCCGGCGCCTCCGCGCCCCCGCAGACCGGACTCCTTGACGTACGCGATGACGTCGTCGGGTGACATGGCGAGCGCCTTGCGGAGCCCTTCGTATCCCCCGTGCCTCTTGTAGACGTCCAGGGTCCAGGACCTGTCCTCGTCCCAGAAGGCCGACAGCACGGGTGCGAGCAGCTTCTCCGGTCCGGTGTCCTTGAGTTCGGGTGCCAAGGTCATCACTCCCCCTCCTCGGCGGCGGGTCCGGCCGGGTGCGTCGGATCGGAGGCCGACGTTTCCTGCGGCGCGTCGTGCGAGCTGAGGTGTTCCGCCGGTGACGGTTCGTGCGGCGGGGCCTCCCGGGGCGCCTCACCGCGCGGGTGCACCACGCGGGCGGGTGCGGTCTCCCCCTTGGCCAGCTTCAGGCCGGCCAGGGAGGCGGGTCCCGCGCTTCCCGTGGCGTCGACGGCGCCGTCCCGCTCGTCGGGGAAACCGGCCAGGATCCGGGCGGTCTCCTTGAACGTGCACAGGGGCGCCCCGCGGGTGGGCGAGACGGGGCGGCCGGCCCGCAGGTCGTCGACGAGGCGCTTGGCGCTCTGCGGGTCCTGGTTGTCGAAGAACTCCCAGTTGACCATCACGACGGGCGCGAAGTCGCAGGCCGCGTTGCACTCGATGTGCTCGAGGGTGACCTTGCCGTCGTCGGTGGTCTCGCCGTTGCCGACGCCCAGGTGTTCCTGGAGCTCCTCGAAGATGGCGTCGCCGCCCATGACGGCGCACAGGGTGTTGGTGCACACACCGACCTGGTAGTCACCGCTCGGCCGGCGCCGGTACATGGAGTAGAAGGTGGCGACGGCGGTGACCTCGGCCGTGGTCAGGCCGAGCGTGTCCGCGCAGAACTGCATCCCGGTGCGCGTGACGTGGCCCTCCTGGGCCTGCACGAGGTGCAGCAGCGGCAGGAGGGCCGACCGGGAGTCCGGGTAGCGGGCGATGATCTCGCGCGCGTCGTTCTCCAGCCGGGCCCGGACGTCGTCCGGGTAGGCGGGCGGGGGCAGGTGGGGCATGCCCAGGCTGACGCCCCGCTCCGAGGATGAGGTGGTCACCGGTCGACGCCTCCCATCACGGGGTCGATGGATGCGACGGCGACGATGACGTCGGCGACCTGGCCGCCCTCGCACATCGCCGCCATGGCCTGCAGGTTGGTGAAGGACGGGTCGCGGAAGTGGACCCGGAAGGGGCGGGTGCCGCCGTCGGAGACGACGTGCGCCCCGAGTTCGCCCTTGGGTGACTCGACGGCCGCGTACGCCTGTCCGGGCGGTACGCGGAAACCCTCGGTGACCAGTTTGAAGTGGTGGATCAGGGCCTCCATGGAGGTGCCCATGATCTTCTTGATGTGGTCGAGGGAGTTGCCCAGCCCGTCCGGGCCCATGGCGAGCTGGGCGGGCCAGGCGATCTTCTTGTCGGCGACCATGACCGGTCCGGGCTGGAGCCGGTCCAGGCACTGCTCGACGATGCGCAGCGACTGGCGCATCTCCTCCAGCCGGATCAGGAAGCGGCCGTAGGAGTCGCAGGTGTCCGCGGTGGGGACCTCGAAGTCGTACGTCTCGTACCCGCAGTACGGCTGCGTCTTGCGCAGGTCGTGCGGCAGTCCGGTGGAGCGCAGGACCGGACCGGTCGCCCCGAGGGCCATGCAGCCGGCCAGGTCCAGATAACCGACCTCCTGCATGCGGGCCTTGAAGATGGGGTTCCCGGTGGCGAGCGCGTCGTACTCCGGGAGGTTCTTGCGCAGCTTCTTCACCAGTTCGCGGATCTGGTCCACCGCGCCGGGCGGCAGGTCCTGGGCGAGTCCGCCGGGGCGGATGTACGCGTGGTTCATCCGCAGGCCGGTGATGAGCTCGAAGGCGTCGAGAATGAGTTCACGATCACGGAATCCGTAGATCATGATCGTGGTGGCGCCGAGCTCCATGCCTCCGGTGGCGATGCACACCAGGTGGGAGGAGAGCCGGTTCAGCTCCATCAGGAGCACACGGATGATCGAGGCACGGTCGGGGATCTGCTCCTCGATGCCGAGGAGTTTCTCCACTCCGAGGCAGTACGCCGTCTCGTTGAAGAACGGCGTCAGGTAGTCCATGCGCGTCACGAAGGTGGTGCCCTGGGTCCAGGTCCGGTACTCGAGGTTCTTCTCGATGCCGGTGTGCAGGTAGCCGATGCCGCAGCGGGCCTCGGAGACCGTCTCGCCGTCGATCTCCAGGATCAGGCGGAGCACACCGTGCGTGGACGGGTGCTGCGGGCCCATGTTGACGATGATGCGCTCGTCGTCACTGCGCTGCGCCGTCTCGACGACCTCGTCCCAGTCTCCGCCGGTGACGGTGTAGACGGTGCCTTCCGTGGTCTCGCGTGCGGAGGCGGCGGACGTGTTCGACGTGCTCATGAGTACGACCTCCGCTGGTCCGGGGCCGGGATCTGGGCGCCCTTGTACTCGACGGGGATCCCGCCGAGGGGATAGTCCTTGCGCTGCGGATGCCCCTGCCAGTCGTCCGGCATCAGGATCCGCGTGAGGGCCGGGTGACCGTCGAAGACGATGCCGAAGAAGTCGTACGTCTCGCGCTCGTGCCAGTCGTTCGTCGGATAGACGGAGCACAGTGACGGGATGTGCGGGTCGCTGTCGGGAGCGCCGACCTCCAGGCGGATCAGCCGGTTGTGAGTGATCGAGCGCAGGTGGTAGACGGCGTGCAGCTCGCGGCCCTTGTCACTGGGATAGTGCACGCCGCTGACGCCGGTGCACAGTTCGAAGCGGAGCGCGGGGTCGTCGCGCAGGGTCGTCGCGACCCGGAGCAGGTGCTCGCGCTCGATGTGGAAGGTGAGTTCGCCGCGGTCGACGACCGTCTTCTCGATGGCGTTGCCGGGGAGCAGGTCCTGCTCCTCCAGCGCGCCCTCCAGTTCGTCGGCCACCTCGTCGAACCATCCTCCGTAGGGGCGGTTCGAGGCTCCCGGGAACCGGATCGAGCGGACCAGGCCGCCGTAGCCGGAGGTGTCGCCGCCGTTGTTGGCGCCGAACATGCCGCGCTGGACGCGGATCTCCTCACCGCCCTCGCCCCGCTGGCCGGGGAGGTTCTCGGCGGAGAGGTCCTTCTCGGGGTTCGTGCCGTCGCCCGCGGTGTCGTTCGCGTCGCTCATCGCAGCAGCCCCTTCATCTCGATGGTGGGCAGGGCCTTGAGCGCCGCCTCCTCCGCCTCGCGGGCCGCCTCCTCGGCGTTCACGCCGAGCTTGGAGCCCTGGATCTTCTGATGGAGCTTGAGAATGGCGTCCATCAGCATCTCGGGCCGGGGCGGGCAGCCGGGCAGGTAGATGTCGACCGGGACGACGTGGTCGACGCCCTGGACGATCGCGTAGTTGTTGAACATGCCGCCCGACGAGGCGCAGACCCCCATGGAGATCACCCACTTGGGGTTCGGCATCTGGTCGTAGACCTGCCGCAGCACCGGCGCCATCTTCTGGCTGACCCGGCCGGCCACGATCATCAGGTCCGCCTGCCGCGGCGAGCCGCGGAAGACCTCCATGCCGAAGCGCGCCAGGTCGTAGCGGCCGGCGCCGGTGGTCATCATCTCGATGGCACAGCAGGCGAGTCCGAACGTGGCCGGGAACATGGACGACTTGCGCACCCAGCCCGCGGCCTGCTCGACGGTGGTCAGCAGGAATCCGCTCGGCAGCTTTTCTTCGAGTCCCATGGTCAAAGGCCCCTCAGTCCCATTCCAGGCCGCCGCGGCGCCACACGTACGCGTAGGCGACGAAGACGGTGAGCACGAAGAGCAGCATCTCCACGAGCCCGAAAATCCCCAGGGCGTCGAAGCTGACGGCCCAGGGATAAAGGAAGACGATCTCGATGTCGAAGACGATGAAGAGCATCGCCGTCAGGTAGTACTTGATGGGGAAGCGCCCGCCGCCGGCCGGCGTGGGGGTCGGCTCGATACCGCACTCGTAGGCTTCGAGCCTGGCGCGGTTGTACCGCTTCGGACCGATCAGCGTGGCCATGACCACGGAGAAGATCGCAAAGCCTGCCCCGAGGGCTCCCAGTACGAGGATGGGCGCATACGCGTTCACCGCTCCTCGCTCCTCTCAGTCGGCACTGACTGCTGGCGAGCCGGGCTCACTTGCGCCCCACGCGTCCCGCGAACCACGCCCGCCCCGGCGAAGATCGAGAACATGTGAAGCAGGTCACAAGCCCAACCGCTCCGCATCCTATGCCCGCCGGTCTGTGATCTGCGACACGGCGTATTGTACAACCTTTGTGATCTCCACCACCTGACGAACGATCATGAAGCCGGAGGAGCGGTGATCTTCATACGCGAAGCGTCCACGCGGTCACCATAAGTGACATTCTGCCGCATCGACGCAGGCCAAGAGGGTGACCCCAGTATCAAGAGTGTTCCCCTGCATGCAAATTGGCGCTGGACGCGCTCGCTTGCTAGAGGACGCGTTCACACGTCGGAGGGGGCGCGGGGCGCGATGTGGACGTGTGCACGCGTTCACGAAGTCCGAGGGGCCCGGAGACCCGCGGCCCGCCGCGGGACCGGACCGCCGCGGGACCGGGCCGCCGGGTCGCACCCCCTCCCGACCGGCCGTCGACGGCACCCGCCCCGCCGCACCCCGGCCCTCCGCGTCCAGGACCCCCGCCCCGGGCACGGTCACCGCACCCCCGGGCCGGGCCTCGGGCCGGGTCCGGGACCCACCCGGGTCCACGCGGTGCCCGCTCCGACATCCCTCCCCCGCCCGGCCCCCGGGAGCCGCCCCGGGAGCCCGCCACCCGGGAACAGCACGGAACGCGGTGCGGACACGGCGTGGACCCGACCCGGCCCGGACCTGACGCAACGCCCGCCGCGGACCGGCCGCGATCCCGGGACGGGCCGCCCGCAATCCGTCCGCAACCCGTCCGGAGCTCGCACACCGGACGCGATGAGAGGGGTGACCGTTCCGTGACCTGCGCCACACCCGCAGGGAGGGCGCAGAAAGAGGGCTTGGCCAATCGTTTCAACCGATGGTAGGCGTGGGGCAATTCGGACGTAAGGATGAAAGACCGTGATCAGGGGCCCATTACGCCGCGCCCGCAATGTCCGTTACGGCGTCAATAAAGAGCGACACGCCCGGCATTCGGCGTCACGATTGAACAACTGTGGCGCAGCACACGTTTCTTGTGGATATGAAGGAGCCCCTGGTACCGGTTGTTCCCATGTCCCACACCGCTCACATACGAAGCCACCGGAAACCCCGCCGCAGCGCCCAGACCACGATGGCGATGCGGGCCGGAGTTGCCGGTGGCGTCCTCGGCACTCTGGCAGTGGCCGGGGCGTCGGCCTCGGCGGTCGCCGCCGAGCCGGTGACCCAGACCCTCGAACTGCCCGCCCTGACGGCCGACCTGTCCACTCAGGTCGCCCAGTCCGCGGAGGCCACCCAGCAGGCCGCCGCGAACTACCAGCTGCAGGCCGAGCGTGACGCCGCCGCGGCCAAGGCCGCCAAGGAGGCGAAGGCCGACCTCGCCGAGGCCAAGGAGAAGGCCGAGGCGAAGAAGAAGGCGGCCGAGGAGGCCCGCAAGGCCGCCGCCGAGCGGGCCACGCGCGACGCCGAGCGCGCCACGCTCACCGCCGACTCGGGCACCACGACCGCGGCGGCCACCACGGCCACCACGGCCACCGCCTCCGCCGCGGCCACCGCCTCCGCGCCGGCCGGCGGCAGCGTCGCCACGGTGGTCTCCTTCCTCAAGGCGCAGGTGGGCGACGCCTACGTCATGGGTGCCACGGGCCCCAACGCCTGGGACTGCTCCAGCCTGGTGCAGGCCGCGTTCCGCCAGGTCGGCGTCGACCTCCCGCGCGTCTCGCAGGACCAGTCGACGGTCGGCACCGACGTCTCGCTGTCCAACCTCCAGGTCGGCGACATCCTGTACTGGGGCGGCAAGGGCTCCGCCTACCACACGGGTGTCTACATCGGTGACGGCCAGTACCTGGACGCCGCCAACCCGTCCAAGGGCGTCGTCATCCAGGACCTTTCCGGCTACCCCGCGTCGGGCGCGGTGCGCGTGCTCTGACCCGGGCCGCCCGCACGGACCGGAGGGCCGCTGCCGCTCGGGGGCAGCGGTCCTCCGTCGTTCACGTCCGGGCGCTTCGGGGGTGCTTCAGGCACACCGGCCGCTCCGCCCGGGAGCCCGTCCTCGCCGCACCGAAACCACCCGATCGCCCGAATTGTCCTCCGCGCGGGGCGCGCTGAGGGGCCGCCATGCCCGCGCGAAGCGCCGTGCGGCCTTGCGGCGACCTCCTGCGGCGCCCCGTGCAGACGCCGGACGGCCCGGGCCAGCCCCTCGGACTCCGGCCGCCCACAGTGCCGCTCAGGGCCTCGCACCTCGGGCGGTGGCACCGGCGGTCCGCCGCGTGCCGTTCGCACCGGTTCCGGTGGAGCCGGGTGCGCAGCCGGAGCCGTCGAGCACGATCCGGGCGGAGCCGTTCGCGGGGGCCGGTCACACCGGCCCCGCGGCGGGGGTCACGCCTTCGGCGCCACCTTGCTCAGGCCGTTGATGATGCGGTCCATCGCGTCGCCGCCCGTGGGGTCCGTCAGGTTGGCGAGCAGCTTCAGGGTGAACCTCATCAGCATCGGGTGGGTCAGGCCGCGCTGGGCGGCGATCTGCATGACCTTCGGGTTGCCGATGAGCTTCACGAACGCGCGGCCGAGCGTGTAGTAGCCGCCGTAGGTGTCCTTCAGGACGCGCGGGTAGCGCTGGAGGGCGATCTCCCGCTGGGCCGGCGTCGCCCGCGCGTGGGCCTGGACGACGACCTCGGCGGCGGTCTGCCCGGACTCCATGGCGTACGCGATGCCCTCGCCGTTGAACGGGTTCACCAGACCGCCCGCGTCACCGACGAGCAGCAGCCCGCGCGTGTAGTGCGGCTGGCGGTTGAAGGCCATGGGGAGCGCGGCGCCGCGGATCGGGCCGGTCATGTTGTCCGGGGTGTAGCCCCACTCCTCGGGCATCGACGCGCACCAGGCCTTCAGGACCTCGCGCCAGTCCAGTTCCTTGAAGGAGTCGGAGGTGTTGAGCACGCCGAGGCCGACGTTGCTCGTCCCGTCGCCCATGCCGAAGATCCAGCCGTAGCCGGGCAGCAGCCGGTCCTGCGGGCCGCGGCGGTCCCACAGCTCGAGCCAGGACTCCAGGTAGTCGTCGTCGTGGCGCGGCGAGGTGAAGTACGTACGGACCGCGACGCCCATCGGACGGTCCTCGCGGCGGTGCAGGCCCATGGCCAGGGACAGCCGCGTGGAGTTGCCGTCGGCGGCCACCACCAGCGGGGCGTGGAAGGTGACGTCCCGCTTCTCCTCGCCGAGCCTGGCCTTCACGCCGGTGATGCGGCCGGTGCGGTCGTCGATGATCGGCGCGCCCACGTTGCAGCGTTCGTACAGGCGCGCGCCGGCCTTCTGGGCCTGCCGGGCGAGCTGTTCGTCGAAGTCGTCGCGCTTGCGGACCAGGCCGTAGTCGGGGAAGGAGGCGAGATCGGGCCAGTCGAGCTGGAGGCGGACCCCGCCGCCGATGATGCGCAGGCCCTTGTTGCGCAGCCAGCCCGCCTCCTCGGAGATGTCGATGCCCATCGACACCAGCTGCTTGGTGGCGCGCGGGGTGAGCCCGTCGCCGCAGACCTTCTCCCGCGGGAACGCGGTCTTCTCCAGCAGGAGCACGTCGAGACCGGACCTCGCCAGGTGGTACGCGGTCGCGGAGCCGGCCGGCCCCGCGCCCACGACGATCACATCAGCGGTGTTGTCGGAGAGCGGCTCGGTCACGGCGGGTTCTCCCCAAGTTCGAAATCTGCGTGCCGGCGGGCACTGGACACGGGCAGTCTATGCAGCGGAACCGATCACCCTGCCGAAGGGCCGTCCCGATGAATCCAGCCCCGCCCGCCGTACGGCTCCGTGTGCCCACCCACGAGGACGCCTTCACCTGGCACCGGATCTTCGCCGATCCGGACGTGATGGAGTTCCACGGCGGCAGGGCCGCGGAGTTGTCGGTCTACGAGGAGCTCACCGCCCGCCAGCGGCGGCACGACGCCGAACTCGGCTTCTGCCTGTGGACCGTGGTCGACGGGGCGGACCGCGTCATCGGCTTCACGGGCGCCCAGCCCTGGGAACGAGACTGGGGTCCGACCGGCGAAATCGAGATCGGCTGGCGCCTCGGCCGGGAGCACTGGGGCAAGGGGTACGCCACCGCTGCCGCACGCCGGACGCTGGAGCGCGTGCGCGCCACCGGCGTGCGCGACGTGGTCGCGATGGTCGACGCCCGCAACACCCGCTCGGCGGCGGTCACCCGGCGGCTCGGGATGCGCCTCGCCGGGACGTTCACGATCCCGGCCTCGCACCGGGAGGGCCACTGCTACCGGTTGACCTTCTGAAAGCGGAAGCAGAGTCCATCACTTCACTCACTCATGGTGACCGATTGTCACAGATAGCCACGGAATGCTTCCTTCCGGTGCGTGGCCGTGCCTACGCTGCCGGCATCGCTGGGGGTGACGTCCGTGCGTATGCGACCCAGAACACCCGAGGTGCGCGTTCCTCGACTGGTCGGCCTGATGGCCGTGGACGCGCGCGAGTCGGCTCGTGCGCGTGGCCTGTCCCTCGAGGCGCCGGACCGGCCGGACTTCCACCTGGCCGTCGTCGAGTACGTCGTGCGCCAGTATCCGCAGCCCGGCACCGAGGTGCCGCGGGACTCCGCGGTGCACGTGTGGCTCGACTTCGGGGAGGGGGAGGGCGGAGGAGGGGTGCGTGAGCCGCGCGGACCGGCCCCTCCCGGCGGCGGCCTCCGGCGGGAACTGGACGAACCCGGGGCCCCGTGCACGGCCGCGCCCCGTACGGCGACGGCGCTCCTCGGACCGCCCTGACCCCGCCCGCGCGCCCCGGGCGGTCCCGCGCGCGGCTCGCCACCGCGGCTCGCCCCCTGCGCGGCCCGTCTCAGCCCGCCTTGTGGCCCCGGTGCAGGGCGACCACGCCGCCCGTGAGGTTGCGCCAGGCCACCTTCGTCCAGCCGGCGCCCTGGAGCCGCTCGGCCAGGGCGGGCTGGTCGGGCCATTCCCGGATGGACTCGGCGAGGTAGACGTACGCGTCGGGGTTCGACGAGACCGACCGGGCGACCGGCGGCAGCGCCCGCATCAGGTACTCGGTGTACACGGTGCGGAACGGCGCCCAGGTGGGCTGCGAGAACTCGCAGATGACGAGGCGTCCGCCGGGCCGGGTCACCCGGTGCATCTCGCGCAGCGCGGCGTCCGTGTCCTGGACGTTGCGCAGCCCGAAGGAGATGGTGACGGCGTCGAAGACGCCGTCCTTGAAGGGCAGTCGGGTCGCGTCGCCGGCGGTGCAGGGCAGCCAGTTCCGGCGCTGCTTGCCGACCTGGAGCATGCCGAGGGAGAAGTCGCAGGGGACGACGTAGGCACCGGCCTGCGCGAAGGGCAGCGAGGACGTCGCCGTACCGGCCGCCAGGTCCAGGACCTTCTCGGCGGGGCGCGCGCCGACCGCCTTGGCCACCTCCTTGCGCCAGATCCGGTCCTGGCCGAGCGACAGCACGTCGTTGGTCAGGTCGTACCGTGCCGCCACGTTGTCGAACATCGAGGCGACTTCGTGCGGCTGCTTGTCCAGGGATGCGCGGGTCACGGACCCATTCTTGCAGTCCGTTCCCGGGGCGGGGGCCCCGGCTTCCCGCCCGCGTCCCGAGGCACCCCTGCTCCGTGCACCCGCCGACGCGCACCGTCCACCCGTCCCCGGCGGCGAGCTCCGCCGACGCGTCGCCGCCCACCCGTCCCCGCCGACGGGGCCCGTCAGCCCGTCCTGCTGCAGGAGGAGCGTACGGAGCTGGACGTCTCCTTCACCGTCCCGGTGATGCCCTCGGGCCTCGACGAGGACGTCCTGGACCTGTCGGCCTCCGCCAACCACCAGGGCGTACGGGTCCGCACCGTCAACCTCATGACGATGAACTACGGGGAGTCGTACGACGGTGACACGGGCGACTACGCCGTCACCTCGGCCGAGGCCGCGAACGCCCAGTTCACGGAGGTCTTCGGCTTGTCGGGCAGCGCTGCCTGGCGGGGCATGGCGCTCACCTCGATGATCGGCGTCGACGACGTCGGGGGCGAGACGTTCACCCTGGCGGACGCGGCACAGGTGCGCGCCTTCGCGGAGGAGAAGGGCATCGCCCGGGTGTCGATGTGGTCGTCCTTCCGGGACCGGCAGTGCGCGGAGGGCTCCGGCGCGGAGGATGCCGCGACCGACTGCAGCGGGGGTGGAGCAGGAGGCGGGTGCCTTCGGGAGGGCCTTCGCGGGCTGACCGGCACCGGGTCGGTCTGCGCCGGTCGGACGGCACCGGGCCTGCCGACACCGGCCCGTCGACGTGACCGGACACCACCGGGCCTGCCCGCACCGAGCCGGTCGACACCAAGCCGATCCGCACCGAACGGTCACCACCGGACCCGTCGACGTGACCGGTCAGCACCGGGCCGGACAACACCGGGCCGGACAACACCGGGCCGGTCAGCACCGGGCCGGTCAGCGTCGGCGGTGCACCAGGCGTCCCGCGCACACGGTCGCGACGCAGGCACCGGTGCCGTCGAAGACCGCCAGGTCCGCGCGGCCGCCGACGACGAGCGCCTCGGGACACAAGGACGTCAGGACGACGACGTCGTTGCGTCCGGCCGCGGCGCGCAGTCCGGGTGCGTCGGCGTGCTCCGCCAGTACCGCCACCGCGCCGCGCTTGAGCACCTCGTGGACGCGTTCACGCGGGCTCGGCGCCTCCGGGAGCGGCCCCCGGTGGATCCGCCCGGGCCCCAGCGTCCCCGGCCAGCGCCGGACCCGGGCGCCCGGGAACCGGCCCTCCACCTCAGCCGGCGGCCCGACGGCGACGATCCGGCCGCCGTCGACGGCGACGGCACCGCCCGTCAGCGGTTCGGCGGCGTCCGCAGGGGTGTCCCAGGTGAGGCGCACCACCTCCGCCGTGTGAATCGTCAGCACGGGCGGGTCAGTTGGAGGCGAGGAGCTTCAGCTCCGGGTGGGCCGTGCCGCCCTCGATCGCCGTGGAGGAGATGTGGGAGGCCACGCGGTCGTCGACGGGGTCGTCCGCCGGGTCGTCGTGCACGACGAGGTGTTCGTAGGTGGTGGACCGCTGGGCGGGCACCCGTCCGGCCCGGCGGATGAGGTCGATGATCTCCATGCGGTTGGAGCGGTGCTTGGCGCCGGCGGAGGAGACGACGTTCTCCTCCAGCATGATCGAGCCGAGGTCGTCCGCGCCGTAGTGCATGGAGAGCTGGCCGATCTCCTTGCCGGTGGTCAGCCAGGAGCCCTGGATGTGGGCGACGTTGTCGAAGAACAGCCGGGCGATGGCGATCATCCGCAGGTACTCGAAGATCGTGGCCTGGGTGCGGCCCTTGAGATGGTTGTTCTCGGGCTGGTAGGTGTACGGGATGAAGGCGCGGAAGCCGCCCGTACGGTCCTGCACGTCCCGGATCATGCGCAGGTGCTCGATGCGCTCGGCGTTGGTCTCGCCGGTGCCCATCAGCATGGTGGACGTCGACTCGACGCCCAGCCCGTGCGCGATCTCCATGATCTCCAGCCAGCGCTCGCCGGACTCCTTCAGCGGCGCGATGGCCTTGCGCGGCCGCTCGGGCAGCAGTTCGGCACCGGCCCCGGCGAAGGAGTCGAGCCCGGCCGCGTGGATCCGGGTGACGGCCTCCTCGACCGACACCTTCGAGATCCGGGCCATGTGCTCGACCTCGCTCGCCCCCAGGCTGTGGATGACGAGCTGCGGGAACTCCTTCTTGATGGCGGCGAAGTGCTTCTCGTAGTACTCGACGCCGTAGTCCGGGTGGTGGCCGCCCTGGAACATGATCTGCGTACCGCCGAGCTCGACGGTCTCGGCGCAGCGCCGCAGGATGTCGTCGAGGTCGCGGGTCCAGCCCTTGGCGGTGTCCTTCGGCGCGGCGTAGAAGGCGCAGAAGCGGCACGCGGTGACGCAGACGTTCGTGTAGTTGATGTTGCGCTCGATGATGTACGTCGCGATGTGCTCGGTCCCGGCGTACCGGCGTCGGCGGACGGCGTCGGCGGCGGCGCCCAGCGCGTGCAGCGGGGCGTCGCGGTAGAGGTCGAGCGCTTCTTCGGGGGTGATCCGCCCGCCGGCGGCAGCACGGTCGAGGATGGGCTGGAGGTCGGCCTTCTCGGTCACCGGGCGTCCCTTTCGTAAGGTTCGTAAGGGTTGTGGACGGGCTGAGCCAGCCTACGCCAGCGGCCCGGGGCGCCCGACGTCAGGCCGCATCGGCACCCGTCGGCCCCGCACGGCCCGTCGGCCGTCGGTCGCATCGGCCCCGCTCGGCTCGTCGGCCGTCGGTCGCATTGGCTCCGCACGGCTCGTCGGTCGCCGGCCGCATCGGCCGCATCGGCCGCGTCAACCGCACCGGCCTCCCCGCACCTGCCCAGGCGTCACGCCGTGTAAGCCCCGATCAGCAGCCCGACGAACGCGCCGGCGATCAGGAACGGTCCGAAGGGGATCGCCGTCCTGCGCCCCGCCCGCCGCGCGACGACGAGGGCGCCGCCGTACAGCGCCCCGAACAGGAACCCGGCGAAGGTGCCGAGCATCACGGTGGGCCAGCCGTACCAGCCGAGGACGGCCCCCGCGCCGAGGGCGAGTTTCACGTCGCCGAAGCCCATGCCGGCCGGGTTGATCAGGAACAGGGCGAAGTAGCCGGCGCCGAGGACGAGGGCGCCCAGCAGGGCGGTCGTCCAGGTGCCCGCGTGCTCGGGGAGCAGGGCGACGACGCCGAGCAGGGCGAGGGCGGCCGCGGCGAACGGGAGGGTGAGCGGGTCGGGCAGCCGCTGCACCCGGAAGTCGACGACCGCCAGCAGCACGCCGACGGGCGCGAGCAGCAGCCAGACGGCCAGCTCGGGCCGCGTCCCGGTGGCGGCGGCGAGGGCGGCGCACACGAGCGCGGCGGCGGCCGCGGGGGCGGCGGGCCCGGGACCGTACGGCGCCCCGGCGGCCCCTTCTCCCTCCCCGCCTGCGCGCGAGGCGCACGGTCCGCACCGCGCCCGGCCGAGCCACCCGCGCAGCGGATGCCCCTCGGGGCACCGGGCGCGCCACTCCTCGCCCGCCGGGACGGCGAACCGGTGCACCGCGCGGGGCAGCAGCGCGCCCGCCGCCGCGCCCCACAGCGCGGCGACCAGGACGACGGCCGCGACCGGCGGCACCGGCAGGTCGCTCACGCCCCGCTCACCCCGCCGCCGCTGCCGCGACCGTGTCGCGCCAGGCCGGCAGCAGTTCGTCGAGCAGCGCCTCGGTGCGCGGCGGCAGCCCGCGGGCGCCGCTGCGTCCGACGAGGTCGGTGGCGAGAGCGGTGAGCCGGGAGGGGTCGTCGAGGGCGTGGGTGGCGCGCAGCAGTTCGTTCCACAGCCGTTCGTCGGCCGGGGCGGTGCGCAGGGCCGCGTCGAGTGCCTCGATGGCCTTCTGGGCACGGCCCTTCTCCATGTGGAACTCGGAGAGGGCGAGTCCGGTGTCGGCGACGAGCAGCGGGAGCTGGGCGTCGACGATCTCGTGGGTGAGCCAGCGGTAGCGGCCCTCGGGCCGGTCGGCGAGCAGCGGGCCGCGCACCAGCACCAGGGCGTCGGTGAGCAGCCGCCCGCGGACGACGCGGCTGTCGACGCCCTTGCCCTGGGTCGCCTCGTGGTACAGCGACCGCAGCACGTCCAGGTCGGAGACGACGGACTGGGCGAGGGTGAGCCGCCCGGTGCGGTCGGTGCCGAGGCGCGGTGTGCCGTCGGCGTCGGTGCCGAGCCAGGCGCGCAGCCGGTCGAGGAGCGCCTCGCGCACGTCGTCGGTGACACCCCGCGGCCACAGCGCGGAGGACAGCACGCGCGGGTGCACGCCCTCGCGGTGCAGGAGCAGCAGGGCGAGCGCCTCGTGGAGCAGGGCGCTGCGCTCGTCGTCCGGGGTGTCGAGCCCGATGATCTCGTACGGCCCGACGAGGCGCGCGTACACGGCCGGCCGGCCCTGTTCGCTGATGTCGACGAGGAACGGCGGGGTGCTGACCGGTCCGTCGGGACCGCGGTCCGGGTCGGCCTCGACGAACAGTTCGACGACCGCGCGCTGTTGGGCGGCGGGCAGCAGCTGGGCGTCGAGTTCGAGGCCGAGCAGGGGTGCGAGCAGCTTGCCCTCGCCGGTGATCTCCATCTCCCAGGCAGCGCCCGGCAGTTCGCCGCTCCCGGTGCCGACGAGGTAGCCGATGCCGAGGCGGCTCGCGTCGGCGGCGAGTTCGGCGAGCCGGACGGCGTCCTCGGCGGACGGCTCGGCGGCGAGCAGGACGAGCTGCGGGGCCCAACGGGTGTGCCGGGCCGGGCCGGTGCGTCCGGTGAGGACGGAGTCGTGCCCGGCGGCGCCCAGCGCGCCGCGCCGCTGCCGGGTCTCCGCCTCCATGGTCTCGATGAGCGCCTCGACGCCGTCGAGGTGGCGGAGCCGGTTGGGGGCGAGCGGGGTCAGGTCCTCACCGAACCCGACGAGAGTGATGGTCATCCGGTCCGACCATCCGTTGGTCGCCAGCTCGGCGGCGACGGAGGCGAACACGGCGGCCCGGTCGGCCTCGCTGCCGCTCAGCGAGACGATGCCGGGGACGGACTCCAGGTTGAGCAGCAGCCGTGAGTCGTCCAGGGTGCCGAGGCTGACCAGACCGGGGTACGGGGCGGCGGTGTCGACGTCCTCGTACTGCCCGGCGTCGTCCTTGGCCAGCGTCCAGAACGTCTGGTCCTGCCCCGGCCGCCACGGCGCCGGGGGCCTGCCGGCCGGCTGGGCGAGCTGGAGGTGCAGGTCGCCGTCGCTGAGCCAGGCGGCGTAGACGGTCGGCAGGGCGCGCGACTCGGCGGCGAGGGAGGCGGCGAGCCCGCGCAGGGACCGGTCGAGCAGCCGTACGCCCTCGGGGTCGGCACCGACGAGCAGCGCGTCCTGGACGTCCTGGGCGTCGCCTTCCGGCGTGGGCGGCTCCATCCCGCGCCGCCCGCCGGCCCCCCCGAGCGCCGACTGCCACAGCGCCTGCCGACGCCGGTGCCCGAGGGCGCCGAGGAGGCCGGCGGCGAGGAGGGGGGCGGTGAGGAGGGCTTCGGGCAGGCCGAAGGAGGAGGTGTCCCGGGCGGGGCCGGCGTGCTGCGGGGCGGGGGCGGGCCGCTGGTGACCGGCGTGGTCGGCGGCGGGCGCGGGCCGGCGCTCGGGGGCGGGACGCTGTTCGGGTGCGGGACGCTGTTCGGGCACGGAGACATGGGCGGCGCCTCCGCCACTGCCCCGGGCGTGGTCCCCGGTCCTGGCGTAGTCGTGGATCTGCCGCTGCACGTCCGGCGAGACCTCGGGCGTCTCGTCCGGCATCTCGACGAGGTCGCCGCCGCGCGCGTCGCCGGGCATCTCCATGATCCAGCCGGGCCGGATGAGACTGGCCTCGGAGAGCCTGGAACCGTCGGGCTGGGTGCGGTCCTTGTTGAGCGCGAAGATCTCCTTGTACCGGCGTCCGTCCCCGAGGTGCCGCTCGGCTATCTCCCAGAGGGAGTCGTGGTGACGCCCCTCGGGAGGCTGGATCCGGTAGAACTTCGTGTCGTCCCGCCGGGCGGTGCTGCCACCCGCCTCGGCGTGCGCGGCGGCGTGGGACGCCTGCTCGGCGAGAGCGGCGGCGGCCCCGGCGGCCTGCTCCTGCTGCTGGGCGAAGAGCCCCGGCGTCTGCTGGGCGGTGGCGGCCGTGGCCTGCCGGCCGCCTTCGCCCCCCTGCCCCAGCTGCGAGAGCCCCGGCGTGAAACTGGCCGAGGCGGCACCGACGAGCAGCAGCGCGGCGACGAGTTGACGCGCGAGCAGCTGGCTGGGCCCGGCCCCGGGCACCCGCCCCGGCACCCCGACGCCGGAGAGCGCGGCCTTCATCTCGACGAGCACGCAGGCGGTGAACTGGGCCCAGGCGAGCCAGACGAAGAAGACCAGGATGTTCTGGAAGGTCTCGACGGAGACCTCCGTCCTCAGCCACTCCATGGGCTCGAACGTGCTCGGCAACGGCCGGCCCGCGACCACGGCGAGCGCGGCCGGCACCCCCACCACCAGCACGAGCAACGCCACGAAGGCGAAGAACGCCTTGACGAGGTCCCCGACGGTCCGCCGCCGTGTCCGCACGGGCTGAGGCGTCCGGTTCCGCGGAGCGGCGGAGCCTCCGCTGCGGTCTCCCGTCGCGCTGGACGAGCTTGGACTACGGCGTCGTGGCATGGCGGGTGTCCCGGTCGTGTGGTGGGGGAGGAGTCGGGGTGACGGCGTGGAGTGAGACGAGATCAGGTGCTGAAGGGCGTATGGAGCCTACAGAGATCCTATGGACTCGCACCGGCCCCGCAGAAGCCCGCCTCCGCACCCCCGCGTTCCCGTCACACCAGCCCGGTCGCCGCCCAGGCAAGCGCGTGTCGTCCCTGACGGCTTCCAGCTGACGGCCCAAGCACTCATCGGTGGAATCAGACCGCCTTCGCGGCGAACAAGGATCCCGGGTCGGTCACGTGCACGGCCCGGCTTACCCATGTCCTGAGCTGCTCGTCGGGACCGGAGCACGCCTTCCCCCTCGCACGAATGCCGTCCGTCACGTCAAGGGGACCCGCGTCCGCGAGAGTCAGGACCAGCTCGGCAGTTATCTCCAAGCAGGCCTGCGGGAAGGCGGGGTACCCGAAGAGAAGCGTCAGCGGACACCCGGCCTCGTCGTGACGTTCCACGTACCCAGCCACCGGCTCTGCATCGACTGCCGACACGTGATCGACCGGCATCATCAGCTCCTCCAGATCCGCTTCGCCTGGGGTCCTGGTCGACATGATCAACGCGTCACACCGCCGCAAGGTCACACCACACGTACTTGCCCCGGTTGCCGTCCCCGGCCAGCGGCTTCCAGCCCCAGAGGTCCGCGCAGGCCCTCACCAGGGCGATTCCTCGCCCTGCCTCCGCCCCGGCAAACGAAGCCGGCTCCCCCGGCGGCTCCGGGTCCGTGTCCCACGCTCCGATCCGCAGCACGCCGACCGACCAGCTCACCCTCAGTGCGGCAGGCCCCTTGGTGTGGCGTACGGCGTTGGAGACCAGCTCGGTCGCGAGCAGTTCGGCGGTGTCCACGAGGCGGATCAACCCGTGCATGGTGAGGATCAACCGGAGGGTGCGGCGGGAGACGGTGACGGCGCGCAGGTCGTTCGGGATGTAGAGGGTGTACTCCCAGGGGGTCGTCGAGTCGACGAGTTCGCCTTCTGGCATGAGTGAACTCCGATCAGAGTGGGAGAGGTTGGCCGGTGGCACCGCCGCTCCGACAGGGACTGACGAAGCGGTGCACTTCCGACATCAGGCGGTAGCGCACCGTGCGCGCCATGCGACCGACAGTATTTCCTAGTTTTAGGAAACTGCAAGCGGCTGCCGTATTCTTCCCCTCGAACGAGTTACTTGTGTCAGGCACTTGAGACCAGGAGGCGTCGGTTGCCGCCGAAGAGGCATCTCACGGCCCGCAGGGTGCGATTGGGCACTGAGCTGCGCAAACTGCGCGAGGCGATGGGCATGAAATCCAAAGAAGCCGCAGAGCTGCTCGGCGCCGACTCGGTCCAGATAAGCCAGATCGAGTCCGGTGTCGCGGGCGTGAGCGCCAAGCGTGTACGTCGACTTGCGGCGCACTACGCCTGCACGGACGAGGGGTTGATCGACGGACTCGTCACCATGGCGACCGACCGCACGCGTGGATGGTGGGAGGAGTATCGGGGAGTACTGCCCCCGGTGTTCCTGGACACCGCCGAAGTCGAGCACCATGCGACGGCCCTGCGCGAGATCGTGATCACGCACGTTCCTGGACTGCTCCAGACCGCCGACTACGCCCGTGCGGTGTACACGTACATGATGCCGGGCCTGCCCGAGAGCGAACTGGCTCCTCGCGTGGAACACCGGATGCGCCGGCGCGCCGCGATCGAGGGTGACAACTCGACGCCGTACGAGACGATCATCCACGAGTTCGCCCTTCGGGTCCGCGTAGCCGACCGTCAGGTGACCCAGGCCCAAATCCGTCAGATCCTGGCACAGATCGAGGACGGTCACGCGACCGTACGTGTCATCCCCACTCACCAGGACGGCTTCGCCGGCGCCGAGGCCTCGATGATGCACGCATGCGGTCCTGTGCCCCAACTGGACACCGTGCTGCGGGACTCTCCCACCGGGACTGCCTTCATCGATGCAAAACCTCAGTTGAACCAGCTTCGAACACTGTTCCGTAAAGTAGAGAAGGCGTCGCTGACCCCCACGGCGTCGCTGGACTTCATCTACCACTTGGCGAAGGAACTGTGAGGCGAGCCATGGCCGAGCCCCTGCGCTGGCGAAAGTCCTCGTTCTCCGGCGGCGGTGACGGCAACACCTGCGTGGAAATCGCCCCGTTGCGTACCCGAGTCGCGATACGCGACTCGAAGAACCCGTCCCGGGGCACGGTGACCATCCCGGTCGGCTCCTTCACCGCCCTCGTCCAGAGCCTCAAGACGACCACCGCCTGACAAGGCGCCGATTCCGCCCACCCCAACGTCCTGCTCCCCCATGCCCCCACGCAACAAGCAACGCGTGCGATAAGTTCATACGCACGTTCCAACGGTAGGCATTGCGTGTGTACGGGGGAGAACACGGTGTCGCACAGGCCGACGGACTGGCACG
>NZ_JAPJDM010000018.1:144900-191743 GCF_026242095.1 Streptomyces sp. NEAU-W12 | reverse complement strand
TCGGACCCGACCGGGCCTTCCAGGAGCTGGGCTTCGACTCGCTCGCCGCGACCGAACTGCGCAACCAGCTCAACAACCTCACCGGACTCAGGCTCCCCGCCACCCTGGTCTTCGACCACCCCAACGCACTCGCCGTCACCGAGTTCGTGGAGGCCGAGCTGGCCACCGTGTACCCGGCGTCGGGTGATGAAGCGGACGGCGACGCCGGAGAGGACGGCGTCCGCCGCGCGCTCCGGTCGATCCCGACCCGGCGACTGCGGGACGCGGGTCTGGTGGACGTCCTCCTCGAACTCGCCGACGAGGACGGCGCATCGGCGCACGCGGAGGCTTATGCAGACCCGGAGGAGCAGGACACCGACCTGCACGACGAACCGGACGGCGCCGTCGACGCCGACCCGGGCCCCCAGGACGTCCCCTTCGCCGGGACTTCCAGGGCTTCCGGGGCCTCTGAGGACTCCGGGGCTTCCGGCGACTCCTCGACCCCCGACGCCCTGCGCGCCGCCCGCGCGGAGACCGCGCGGCTGCGCCGGGACAACCGGCGGCTCACCGCCGCCCAGCACGAGCCGATCGCGATCGTCGGCATGGCCTGCCGCTACCCGGGCGGAGTGACCTCCCCCGAAGAGCTGTGGCGGCTGGTCACGGACGGCGCGGACGCCATCACCCCGTTCCCCGAGAACCGGGGATGGGACCTGTCGATGCTGCGTGACCCGGAGGCCAGGCACCCCGACGGCTACTACGCACGCGAGGGCGGCTTCCTCGACGGGGCAGCCGACTTCGACCCCGGATTCTTCGGCATCTCGCCCCGCGAGGCCCTCGCGATGGACCCGCAGCAGCGGCTCGCGCTGGAGCTGTCCTGGGAGGCGCTGGAGCGCGCGGGCATCGACCCCGGCTCGCTCAAGGGCAGCCGCACCGGTGTCTTCGCCGGCGTGATGTACCACGACTACCCCGGCAGCGACGGCAACGGCAGCGTCGTCACCGGCCGCATCTCCTACAAGCTCGGCCTGGAGGGCCCGGCAGTCTCCGTCGACACCGCCTGCTCCTCCTCCCTGGTCGCGCTGCACCTCGCGGTGCAGGCGCTGCGGCAGGGCGACTGCTCGCTCGCCGTCACCGGCGGTGTCACCGTGCTCGCCACGCCCGGTGTGTTCGTCGAGTTCGGCCGGCAGGGCGGGCTCGCACCCGACGGACGGTGCAAGTCGTTCGCCGCGGCGGCCGACGGCACCGGCTTCTCCGAAGGAGCGGGCTTCCTGGTGGTCGAGCGGTTGTCCGACGCACTGCGCAACGGGCACGAGGTGCTGGCCGTGGTCCGGGGTTCCGCCGTCAACCAGGACGGTGCCAGCAACGGGCTCACCGCACCCAACGGCCCCTCCCAGCGCCGCGTGATCCGGCAGGCCCTCGCCAACGCGCGGCTCGCCGCCGACCAGATCGACGCGGTCGAGGCGCACGGCACGGGCACCACGCTCGGCGACCCGATCGAGGCCCAGGCCCTGCTCGCCACCTACGGCCAGGACCGGCCCGAGGGGCGCCCCCTGTGGCTCGGCTCGGTGAAGTCCAACATCGGCCACACGCAGGCCGCCGCCGGCGTCGCGGGCGTCATCAAAATGGTGATGGCGATGCGGCACGGTGTGCTGCCCGCCACCCTCAACGTGGACGCGCCCAGCGACCAGGTCGACTGGACCACCGGCTCCGTCGCGCTGCTGACCGAGCAGCGGGAGTGGACCGGCACCGGCCGCCCGCGCCGCGCCGGTGTCTCCTCCTTCGGCATCAGCGGAACCAACGCCCACGTCATCGTCGAGCAGGCACCCGCCGCCGCGCCCACGGCCCCCGCCGGCCCCGGCGAGGCGTCCGCCGCGGTCGTACCGTGGCTGCTGTCGGCGCGCGACCAGGACGCCCTGCGCGCCCAGGCCGAACGCCTGCTGGCGCACGTCGAGGAGGCTGGGGTGGCCGGTGCGGACCTGCCGCGCCCGCTCGACGTCGCGTACTCGCTGGCGACCACCCGCGCGGCGTTCGAACACCGCGTCGCGGTCGTCGGCGCGGACCGCGACGGGCTGCTGGCGGGCCTGGGCGCGGTCGCGCGGGGCGAGGAGCCGGCCACCACGGCCCGCGAGGGACTGCTCGCCGTCCTCTTCCCGGGCCAGGGCTCGCAGCGGCTCGGCATGGGACGCGACCTGTACGGGCGGTTCCCGGTGTTCGCCGAGGCCTTCGACGCGGCCTGCGCCGGACTGGACGAGCACCTGGAGCGACCGCTGCGCGAGGTCGTCTGGGGTGACGACGAGGAAGCCCTGAACGGCACCGCCTACACCCAGGCCGCCCTCTTCGCCCTCGGAACGGCGCTGTACCGGCTCGCCGAGTCGTTCGGTGTCGTCCCCGAGTACGTGGCGGGACACTCCATCGGAGAGATCACCGCGGCCCACGTCGCCGAGGTCTTCACCCTGGAGGAGGCCTGCGCGCTGGTCGCCGCCCGCGGCAGCCTGATGCAGGCGCTGCCCGCCGGCGGTGCCATGGCGGCGGTCCAGGCCACCGAGGCCGAGGTGCTGCCGTACCTCACCGACGGCGTCGGCGTCGCGGCCGTCAACGGACCGGCCTCCGTCGTGGTGTCGGGTTCCGGGACGGACGTCGAGAAGGTGACCGCGGTCTTCCGCGAGCAGGGCCGCCGTACCACAGCCCTGCGGGTGTCGCACGCCTTCCACTCCCCTCTGATGGAACCGATGCTGGAGGACTTCCGCGCCGTGCTGGAGCGGCTGTCGCCCCAGCCGCCCGCCCTGCCCGTGGTCTCCAACCTCACCGGGGCCCTCGCCACCGCGCAGGAGCTGTGCTCCGCCGACTACTGGGTACGGCACGTCCGCGAGGCCGTCCGCTTCTCCGACGGGGTGAACACCCTGAACGAGCAGGGCGTCACCAGGTTCCTGGAACTCGGCCCCGACGGCGTCGCCTCCGCCATGGCCCGCGAGACCCTGCCCGACACCGCCGTGACCGTCGCCGCCCAGCGGCGCACCACCCCCGGCGAGACCGCCCTGGTCGACGCCCTCGCCCGGCTCCACGGACACGGCGTGCCCGTCGACTGGGCCCGGTTCTTCGCCGGCCTGGGCGCCCGCCGGACCGCCCTGCCCACGTACGCCTTCCAGCGGCGCCGCTTCTGGCCCACGGAGACGCACATGGGCGCCGGGGCGGAAGCCGCCGGACTGACGCCCGCCGACCACCCGCTGCTCGGCGGGGCCGTGGAACTCGCCGGATCCGACGGACACCTGTTCACCGGACGGCTGTCGGTCGGCACCCACGGCTGGCTCGCCGACCACGTCGTCATGGGCGCCGTCCTCGTCCCCGGCACCGCCCTGCTGGAGCTGGCGGTGCACGCCGGCACCTCCCTGGGCTGCGAGCTGGTGGAGGAACTCACCCTCGCCGCGCCACTGGTCCTGCCCGCCCGGGGCACGGTCCAGCTCCAGGTCGGCGTCGGCGCCCCCGACGGCACGGGCCACCGCCCGCTCGGCATCCACTCCCGGCCCGCCGACGACCCCGCCGCCACCTGGACGACCCACGCCGAGGGCGTCCTCGCGACCGGTCCCGCGGCCTCGGCCGCCACGGACTTCGACGCGTCCGTCTGGCCCCCCGAGAAGGCCGAACCGCTCGACACGGACGGCCTGTACGAACGCTTCGAGGACGCCGGGTTCGTCTACGGACCCGTGTTCCAGGGACTGCGGGCCGCCTGGCGGCGCGACGGCGAGGTGTTCGCCGAGGTCGCCCTGCCCGACGGCACCGACGGTGAGGCGTACGGCCTGCACCCGGCGCTGTTCGACGCCGCCCTGCACGCCACCGCGCTGGCCGGCACGCCCGCCGACGGCGACGCGCCGCAGGACGGCGACTCACCGCAGGGCGGGGGGACGTCACAGGGCGGCGGGATTCCGTTCGCCTGGAACGGCGTGTCCCTGCACGCCGTCGGCGCGTCCGCCGTCCGCATCAGGCTCTCCCGCGCCGATGACGGCACCCTCGCGATAGCCGTCGCCGACACCTCCGGCGCACCCGTGGCCACCGTCGACTCCCTGGTGACCCGCCCCGTTTCGGCGGAGCAGCTCGGCGCCGGGACGGGCGCCGAACGGGACTGCCTGTTCGCCCTGGACTGGATCCCGGCACCGGAGCAGGGCGCCGCGGAGAGCGCGAACGCCGCCGGCACGGAGGCCGTACGGGTCGCTCTGATCGGCGGCCCGGACGACGGTGCCCTCGACACGGCCGTCCGCACCGCCGGAGCCGCCGCCCACCGGTACGCGGACCTGACGGCACTGGCCGACGCGGCGGCCGACGGGCCGCTGCCGCCGGTCGTCCTCCTGCCCGTCCACACCGGCACCGGACCGGCCGACCCTGCCCCGGCCGACATGGCGGGCGCCGCGCACACCGTGACCACCCGGGTCCTCGGGACGCTCGGCACCTGGCTCGCCGACGAGAGGTTCACCGCCTCCCGCCTGGTCGTCGTCACCCGGGGTGCGACCGACGGCACCGACCCGGCCGCCGCCGCCGTATGGGGCCTGACGCGCACGGCCCAGGCGGAACACCCCGGCCGGTTCACCCTGCTCGACCTGGAGGACACCGACGCGGGCACGGGCCTTCCGCCCGCCCTCCTCGCACCCGCCTCCGACGAGCCGCAGCTCGCGGTCCGCGAAGGCCGGGTGCTCGTGCCCCGGCTGGTCCGGGCCATCGCGCCCGAACAGCAGGGCACGGCCGACTGGGATGCCGAGGGAACCGTCCTCGTCACCGGAGGAACCGGCGGCCTCGGTGCCGCCGTCGCCCGCCACCTGGCGACCGAGCACGGTGCGCGGAGCCTGCTGCTGGTGAGCCGGCGCGGCCCCGCCGCCGACGGCGCCGGCGAACTCGCCGCCGCGCTCGAGGCGGAGGGAGCCCGGGTCACCGTCGCCGCCTGCGACGTGACCGACCGCGCCGCGGTCGACCGGCTGCTCGCCGAGGTACCCGCCGACCGGCCGCTGCGCGCCGTGATCCACGCGGCGGGCGTCCTGGACGACGGCATGGTCGACACCCTCACGCCCGAACGGCTCGCCGCCGTCCTGCGGCCCAAGGCGGACGCCGCCTGGCACCTGCACGAGGCGACCCGGGGCCTCCCGCTCGACGCCTTCGTGCTGTTCTCCTCCGTCGCCGGTACGCTCGGCAACGCCGGCCAGGCCAACTACGCGGCCGGCAACGCCTTCCTGGACGCCCTCGCCCGGCACCGCCGCAACCAGGGCCTGCCCGCCCTCTCCCTCGGCTGGGGCCCCTGGACCCGGGGCAGCGGCATGACCGGTGACCTCGGCGAGGCCGACATCGCCCGGATGACCAGAGCGGGCATGCCGCCGATGGAGCCGGAACAGGGCCTGGCCCTGTTCGACACGCTCCGCACCGCCGACGCCGGGCCCGAGGTCCTGCCCGTACGGCTGGACCTCGGGGCCCTGCGGTCCCTCGGCGAGATCCCGCCGCTGTTCCGCTCGCTGATCAGAGTGGCGTCCCGCCGCGCGGCTCCGGCGGCGGGAGCGGCGGCGGCCGCGGCGGACCTCACCCGGCGGCTGTCCGGACTCACGCCGGCGGAGGGCCGCGAGGCGCTGCTGGAGCTGGTGCGGGGTCAGATCGCCACCGTCCTCGGTCACGTGGACCTGGCCGACGTCGAACCGACCCGTCCCTTCCAGGACCTCGGCTTCGACTCGCTGACCTCCGTCGAACTGCGCAACCGGCTCGGGGCGCTCACCGGCACCCGCCTCCCCGCCACCCTCCTGTTCGACTACCCCACGCCCAGCGAACTCGTCGCCCACCTGTACGCGCGCGTCGCACCGGCACCGGCCGACGGACCGGAGGCGGTCCTGGCCGAACTGGACCGGCTGGAGAAGAGCATCACGGGCATCGAAGCGGGTGCCGAACTCTTCGAACAGGTCGCGGGCCGGCTGGAGGTGCTGCGCAGCAAGTGGCAGTCGCTGCGCACGGAGGCATCCGCCGCGTCCGGGGAGGAGGACGACGCGTTCGACTTCGACTCCGCCACGGACGAGGAGGTCTTCGACATGCTCGACAACGAGCTGGGCCTCTCGTAACCACGGTGGCGGAGCAGGCAGAGCCCCGGCCCGCCCCGCCACCCCCAGGGCCCGGACCGGCTTCACGACGGCCACCACCGACGTGAAGGCCGGTCCGGGCTCTGCCGTACGCGGAGTGCGCGTCGTGCCCGGCCGTGCCCGTCCGTGTCGAGTGCGCCCACGGCGGCCCGGGTTCACGGCAGCGGCTGCGGCGGCGCCCGGTCGGGAACGGTGAGGACGGACCCGCCGTGAGTGCGGGCCGGGACCGCGGCGGGGAGGCGGCAGCCGCTCGCGCCCGACCCCGCCGGGACCCGGGCCGGCAGGGGGCCAAAAAAGGGGTGGCCGACCCGTTTGCCGGTCCCCGGCTGCCCGCTTGGAGACGATCCGGGCAGCCGTTCTCTGTGCTGACCAGCGACTCTTCCACCACCCCGACACCTGCCACCGTCTGTTTCGCGCCGATCGGTGACCGAAACCAGGCGGTGTACGGGAAGCGCCCGGCCGCCCCGACCACGGGCAGAGCCGCGGCCACCTCCCACAGGACTCCCGCCGTCCCGCCCCCTCATGGGCCCCCTTCCGTGCCCGGGGCCCGCCCGCCCCGGCGCGCCCGTTCGGTCCTCGGACGGCGCCCGTAGCGGTGCTTACGCCCGTTCCCGTGCCGATGCCGGACCCGCACTCGTGCGGACGCACCGCGGCGGCGGTGCCCCCGTCCGCACGGATGCCACGCCGGTACCGGCGCCGTACCCACACGCGCCCGCGCCCGCCGTACCCGCATGCACGCCCGGTGCAGAACCCGCCCCCGGACCGACCCCCGCCCCGAGCCCCGACCTCCAGCCTCCGCCCCTCGATCGCCGACCTCTGGCCCTCGACCCCGTGCCCGCCCCGATCCGTGCACGGAAAAGGCCCGCAGGCGCCGGTAAGCACCTGCGGGCCGGGCCCCGCGCCCGGGGGAGTGGCGCGGGGTCAGAGGGGCCGGCGGAAGCCGGCCAGGGCGGCGAACACGCCCGCCGCGCTGATGACCCCGCCGATGACCAGCGCCGGAACCGCGTGGTCCAGGCCCGGCACGTCCAGCGCGAGGGCGCGGCTCGCGTCGATGGCGTACGTCAGCGGGTTCACCTGCGCCACGGCCGCCAGCCAGCCGGGCAGGTCGGCGACCGGCACGTACGCGCTGGACGCGAACATCAGCGGGAAGATCACGATCAGGGCGAGGTTCTGCAAGGGCTCCGCGCGCCGCAGCCACGCGCCGGCCGCGATGAAGGCCCAGCCCAGGGCGAAGCTGAGGAAGAGCGTGAGCCCGGCGGACAGGGCGAGTTCGGCGACGCCCCCGTTGGGGGAGTAGCCCAGGACCGTCATCGCCAGCACCATGATCACGAGGATCTGCACGGCGCTGCGCACCAGCCCGACCAGGCTGCGCGCCACCAGCAGCGCCCCGGGGTGCACCGGCAGCGAACGCAGCCTGGCGACCACGCCGTTGCGCAGGTCCTCCACCAGGCCCACCCCGGACTGCATCGCCGACTGCGCGGCGTTGTCCACCAGCACGGCGGGCAGCACGAAGTCGAGGTAGCTCACGCCCTCCGGGAAGTGCGGGGGCATGCCCATCCTGCTGAACACCTGGGTCAGCACGAACAGGATGACGACCGGCTGGATCAGGCCGAACAGCACGATGCCCGGATCGGTCACCATCGCCCGCAGCGACCGCCCGGTGAGCACCCGCACCTGGGCGACGAACGAACTCCCGCCGAAGTCGGGCGCCTCGAGTGCGACGGCCGCGGGCGCGTCCGGGCGCGGCGCGGGAGTGAGGTGCGTGGTCAAGAGGTCCTCCACAGAGGGCGTCGGGCGGCGGTCACGCCGGGGTCCTGGCGTGCTGCTCGGCGAGGGTCAGGTACACGTCGTCCAGGGTCGGTTCGCCGAACGTCAGCTCGGTGGCCTCGACGCTCGCCCGGTCCAGCGCGCGGATGACGTCCGCGATCTCCCGGGTGGTGTCGATCGGGACGACGAGACTGCGGGTGCCGTCCTCGCCGCCGACCGGCGCGAACCCGGCGCCGCGCAGCGCGGCCCCCGCCCGCGCGGGCGCGTCGTCCCCGTCCAGCGTCAGCGTGACGGTGCGCCGGCCGACGGTGGCCTTGAGCTCGTCGGCGGTGCCCGAGGCGACGACCTTGCCGGCCGAGAGCACCGTGATGGAGTCGGCGAGCCGGTCGGCCTCCTCCAGGTACTGGGTGGTCAGCAGGACCGTCGCCCCCTGCTGGACCAGGCCCTCGACGATCTCCCACAGCTTCAGGCGGCTGGACGGGTCCAGGCCGGTGGTGGGTTCGTCGAGAAAGATCACCCGCGGGCCGCCGACCAGCGACACGGCCAGGTCGAGCCGGCGGCGCAGGCCGCCCGAGTAGCCGCTCGCGCGCCGGTCGGCGACCGTGGTCAGCTCGAACAGCTCCAGCAGGTCGTCGGCCCGGGAACGCGCGGCCCGTCGGCCCGCACCGAGCAGCCGGGCGATCAGCACGAGGTTGTCCCGTCCGCTCAGCTGCGTGTCCACCGACGCGAACTGACCGGTGAGACCGATACGGCGGCGGATCTCGAAGGGCTCGCGGGCCACGTCGTACCCGGCGACGGAGGCCCGTCCCGACGACAGCGGCAGTGAGGTGGTCAGGATGTTGACGAGGGTGGTCTTGCCGGCCCCGTTGTGGCCGAGGAGAGCCAGGACCGTGCCCCGGCGGGCGCTGACACTGACCGAGTCCAGGGCGTGGACCGATCCGAACGACTTGCTGACGTCCTCCGCCACGATCATCTGATCGCCGCCGGGGCCGGAGTCCGGGCCGGATCCGGCCCCCGCTCCGGACTGGGTGATGGGGGGCATGACGAGCCCGCTCATGAGGTGATCTCCCGCTGGTGGGTGTGCGCTGGGTGGAGGGCCGGCCGGCGGCCGGACCGTGGGGCCCGCCGCCCGCCGGGCGACGGACCACGGGGAGGTGGGGACACGCCGGTCAGCGCCTACCGGCCGCCGCCCGGAGCGTCCGTGCCGTCCACCCCGTCCATGAGGCCGAACAGGTCCTCGTCCGTGCCGCCGGCCCCGGGCTTGGGGCCGGACGGCCCCGGGTGCGAGCCGGACGGTCCCGCCCCGTCCATGAGGCGGAACAACTCCTCGTCCGTGGCGTCCGCCAGGTCCAAAGGGTCCGCGGCGAGTTCCGCACCACCGGCGCGGGCCGGGGCCCGGCGCGCGGCCAGCGTCCTCAGCCGGCCCGCCGTCCCGGAGTCGAGGTCGGCGCCCGACGTGAGCAGCGCCTCCAACTCGTCGACCAGGGAGGACGCGTCACGGGCACGGGCCGGCCCGGACCGCCGGAGCGTGTCGCACACCAGCCGGGCCACCTCGGCGGGGGAGGGATGGTCGAAGACCAGGGTCGGCGGCAGCCGGACCCCGGTGACGGCGGTGAGCCGGTTGCGCAGTTCGACGGCGGTGACGGAGGTGACGCCCAGTTCGGTGAAGGCCAGGCCGTCACCCGCGTCCGGCGGCAGTTCCCCGCCGATCACGGCCGCCAGCTCGCCGCGCACCAGGTCCGTCACCAGCGCCTCGGCCTCCGCGTCCGCCAGGCCGGCCAGCCGCCCGGCCAGCGCGGGCGCAGCGTCCGCCGCCCCGGCCGTCTCCGGGCTCGCCACGGCCACCGTGCCGGCCGGCACCGAGGCCAGCCAGTACGCCTCGTGCTGGAACGCGTACGTGGGCAGGGGGACCCTCCGCGCGCCCGGCAGCACCGCCGGCCAGTCCACCGGCAGACCGTGCGCGTGCAGCCGTACGGTGGCGGCGAGCAGGGCGCCTGCCTCGTCCTCCTCGCCCCGCAGCAGCGGTTCCACCACCGGCCCGTTCCCCGGTTCCCGCTGCCCGAGGTGCTCCGCCAGGCACTCGTCCACCATGGGCGTGAGCGCCGCCTCGGGGCCCAGTTCGACGTAGACGCCGGTCCGCGCGTCGGAGAGGTGGACGACCGCGTCCGCGAACCGGACGGCCTCCCGCGCGTGCCGCACCCAGTGGTCCGGATCCGCGGCCTGCGCGGCGGTGAGCGGGCGGCCGGTGACCCCGGAGACCAGCGGCACCTCCGGCGCGGCGAAGGACAGCGACGCCACGGTCTTCCGGAACTCGGCGAGCACCGGGTCCATCAGGGGCGAGTGGAAGGCGTGACTGACCACCAGACGGCGCGTCTTGTACCCGGCGGCCGTCAGGCCGCCCGCCAGGTCGGCCAGCGGAGCCTCGGCGCCGGACAGTACCACCGAGCGCGGACCGTTCACCGCGGCGACGGCGACGTGCTCCTCGCGTCCGTCGAGCCACGGCAGCACCTCGGCCTCGGAACAGCCGACCGCGACCATCGCTCCGCCCGGCGGCAGCGACTGCATCAGCCGGCCGCGCGCCGCAACCAGCACGCACGCGTCCGGCAGGCTCAGCACGCCCGCCACGTGCGCGGCGGCGATCTCGCCCACCGAGTGGCCCACCAGCCGGGCGGGCGTCACCCCCCAGGACCCGAGCAGCCGGTACAGGGCCACCTGGAAGGCGAACAGGGCCGGCTGCGCGCAGCCGGTGCCGTGCAGCAGCCCCGCCTCCTCGCTGTCCGGGGCCGCCCACATCACCGATGTCAACGGCCGCTGGAGCAGTGGGTCGAGCTCCGCGCACACCTCGCGCAGCGCGGCGTCGAACACCGGGAACGCGGCGGCGAGCGCGCGGCCCATGCCGGGACGCTGACTGCCCTGACCGGTGAACACGAACGCGGTCTTTGCCGGGCCGCCGCCCGCGCCCCGGCCCGTCACCCCGGCTGCGCCGTCCCGGGCGAACCCGGCCGCCGCCGCGGTGAGCGCGTCCCGCCCCGCCCCGCGGAACACCGCCGTACGGGCGTGCACGGGGCGGGTGGTGAGCAGCGAGTACGCGATGTCGCGGGCCGGCACCTCCGGGTGGGCCTCGGCGTACGCGGCCAGCCTGCGCGCCTGGCCCCGCAGTGCCGCCGCGTCCCGGGCCGAGACCAGCCACGGCACGACGGGCCCCTCGGCGTCCTGCGCCCGCGCGGCCGGTGCGGCCCCCGGACCGGCCGGGGCCTCCTCCAGCACGAGATGGGCGTTGGTGCCGCTGATGCCGAACGACGAGACGGCCGCCCTGCGCGGCCCGCCCTCCCCGGCCGGCCACGCGCGTGCCTCGTTCAGCAGCCGGACGGTCCCGGCCGACCAGTCCACCCGGGAGCTGGGGGTGTCCGCGTGCAGGGTGCGCGGCAGCACGCCGTGCTGGAGCGCCAGCACCATCTTGATCACCCCGGTCACGCCGGCCGCCGCCTGGGTGTGCCCCAGGTTCGACTTGACCGAGCCCAGCCACAGCGGGCGTCCCTCGGGACGCTCCCGTCCGTAGGTGTCGAGCAGCGCCTGCGCCTCGATCGGGTCGCCCAGCGTGGTACCGGTGCCGTGCGCCTCCACCGCGTCGACGTCCGCCGCCGTGAGCCCCGCGTCGGCCAGCGCGCGGCGGATCACCCGGCGCTGGGCGGGGCCGTTGGGCGCGGTCAAACCGTTGGAGGCGCCGTCCTGGTTGACCGCCGAGCCGCGGATCACCGCCAGCACCGGATGGCCGTTGCGGCGCGCGTCCGACAGCCGCTCCAGGAGCAGCAGACCGGCGCCCTCCGACCAGGCGGCCCCGTCCGCGCCCTCGCCGAAGGACTTGCAGCGGCCGTCCGGCGACAGGCCCCGCAGCCGGGAGAAACCGACGAACGGCGCCGGAGTGGCCATCACCGCCACCCCTCCGGCGAGCGCCAGCTCCGACTCCCCGGACCGCAGCGACCGGCACGCCAGGTGCAGCGCCACCAGAGACGAGGAACAGGCCGTGTCCACCGTCAGGGCCGGGCCGTCCAGGCCCAGGGTGTACGAGATCCGCCCGGACAGCGCGCCGGCGGAGGTACCCACCGGCAGCAGCCCCTCCAGTTCCCCGGACGGGTCGGTCGCCCCCGTCGCGTAGTCGTGGTACATCGCGCCGGTGAACACGCCGGTACGGCTGCCGCGCAGCGACAGCGGATCGATCCGGGCCCGCTCCACGGCCTCCCAGGCGGTCTCCAGCAGCAGCCGCTGCTGCGGATCGGTGGCGAGCGCCTCCCGCGTCGACATGCCGAAGAACCCCGCGTCGAAGTGGGCGGCGTCGCGCAGGAACCCGCCCTCACGGGCGTAGGTGGTGCCCGGGTGCTCCGGGTCGTCGTCGAAGAGGGTGTCCAGGTCCCAGCCGCGGTCGGCGGGGAACCCCGACACGGCGTCGCCGCCCTCGCTCAGCAGCGCCCACAGCGCCTCCGGGGAGGCGGTGCCGCCGGGCAGCCGGCAGGCCATGCCCACGACCGCCACGGGCTCGTCGTGGAGTTCCGGGCCGGAAGCCGGCTCCTCCTCCTGGCGGCTCAGCCCGGCCAGCTCCCGGGCCAGGGCCGCCGGGGTCGGGAAGTCGAAGGCCACCGCGGCCGGCAGCGGCAGACCCGTGGCCTCGGCGAGCGCGTTGCGCAGCCGCACCGACGCCACCGAGTCGAGGCCGTGCGCGCGGAAGGTGACGTCCGGTCCGATGGGACCCGCGCCGTCCGCGCCCCGCGCGCCGAGCACCTCGGCGACCGCCGCCACCACCAGGTCGAGGGCGGTGCCGAGGTCCGGGCGGGGCACGTCTCCGGGAACCGGCTCCGGACACGCGGCGGCGTCGGCCAGGACCTGCTCCAGCGCCCGCCGGTTGATCTTCCCGGCGGGGGTGCGCGGCAGGGCCGGCAGCACGACCAGCTCCAGCGGGATCTTGTACTCGGCGACACCGCGCTCCCGCAGGAACGCCGTCACCTCCCCGAGACCGACCGTGCCCGCCGGTGCCTCCGCGGAACCGGACGGGTGCGCGGTCACCACGAGGCAGGGGTACTCCCCGAGCCGCGGGTCGGGCTTGGCGACCACCGCCAGCGGACCGATGCCCGGCAGATCCGCCAGCAGGCCCTGGATCTCCACGGCGTTGAACTTGCGGCCGCCCACGTTGATGAGTTCGGCGGAGCGGCCGTGGAACACCACGAGGCCGTCCTCGCCGATCGAGGCGAGGTCACCGGTGCGCAGCCACCCGTCCTCCGACACCACCGACCGGGTCAGCTCCGGCTCGCCGTAGTAACCGCGGAACATGCTGGGACTGCGGTAGTACAGTTCCCCGGCCTCGCCCGGACCGCACGGCCTGCCGTCCTCGCCGAGGACGCGCATCCGCGCGCCCCGGACCGGCCGTCCCACGCTGTGCGCGGCGACCTCCGGCGGGTCCCCGGCCAGACTGCTGGTGCCGTTCCCGGCCTCCGACATGCCCCACACCACGACCAGCGCGGTGTCCAGCGTCTCGCGCACGTCCCGCACCAGTGCGGCGGGCAGGGCGGCGCCGGCGGTGAGCACCCGCTCCGGGCGGAACCCGGCGCCCCCTGCCGACTCCCGTGCCCGTGCCACCACGTCGTGCAGCTGCGCCGGCACGGCCACCACCACGCTCGGCCGCGCCGACCGCGCCAGCTCCAGGAACCGGTCCACGTCCCAGGAGGGCAGCAGCACCTGCCGTCCGGAACGGAACAGCGCCGAATACAGCGACTGCAGGCCGAAACAGTGGGTCAGCGGGCACGCCGTGATCAGGGTGCCGCCGTACGCCCCGGCGCTGTCCTCGGTGGCGGCACGGGAGTTGGTGAGCAGCGAGTCGTGGGTGTGCAGGCAGATCTTGGGCCGCGCGGACGTCGTGCCGGACGAGGGGAACAGCAGGAACGGTGCGTCCGGCCGCACCTCCACCGGCCGGGGCCGCTCACCCGCCCAGCGGTCCAGCAGACCCTGAACCGACTCGGTGCCCTCGGCCGGTTTGCCACCGGTCACCAGGACGGCGCGCAGCGACGGCAGGGACTCCCGCAGGGCCGCCGCGGCCAGCGTGCCGCCCGGCTCCTGGGTGCCGGCCGGCAGCGCGAGCACCGCCGGACCGACCCGCTCCAGCAGGGCCCGTACGTCGGCGGGGGCGTTGCCCTGGTGTACGGGCAGGGTGACCGCCCCGACCGACGCCGCCGCCAGGTGCAGCGTCACGTACTCCCAGCAGTTGGGCAGGTGCAGGGCGACCACGTCGCCGGGCCCGGCACCGGCCTCCTGGAGCGCACGGGCCAGCGCGTCCACGTCGTCCCGCACCTCCCGCCAGGTGCGTTCGCGTTCCCCGTCCACCAGGGCCACCGCGTCGCCCCCGGTCCGCACGGCGTCGGCGAGCACCGCGGGCAGGGTGAGACCGTCCAGCTCGCCCTCGCGGACACCGGGCGGCTGGATCACGTAGTCGTCAGCGTGGACGGGCACCATCACTCCCGGGGGTCGAGCGTTTCCGGTGAACGGGGAACCCTCTCAGGCTGTTGCCCAACGTCCCGGGTTTTCCCTAGACATGGGCCGCCGCAGGCATGCGGGGGCACGGAACGGGGGACGGACCCCCGCCCCGCCTACGGGCCCGCCGGCGTCACGTCGGACACGGCCTCCCCGGTCAGTTCCTCACGCCCCGGGAACGCGGCGCCGAGCAGCCGCAGCAGCGGCGCGGCCTTCACCGCCGTCTCCTCGAACTCCGCCGCCGGGTCGGACAGCGCGATGACGGCGCCGCCGACGCCGTAGCGCAGCCGGTTCCCGCTGAGCACCACCGTGCGGATGACGATGCTCAGGTCCACCGCGCCGGTCAGGGAGAAGTAGCCGATGGC
The DNA here is from genome assembly GCF_026242095.1 of Streptomyces sp. NEAU-W12. Taxonomy (NCBI): domain Bacteria; kingdom Bacillati; phylum Actinomycetota; class Actinomycetes; order Kitasatosporales; family Streptomycetaceae; genus Streptomyces; species Streptomyces sp. NEAU-W12. Next base: position 177,021 of record NZ_JAPJDM010000018.1, on the reverse strand, counting down.
GCCCGAGTACACACCGCGCGGGCCGCCCTCCAGCCGGTCGATGATCTGCATGGTGCGGATCTTCGGGGCGCCGGTCATCGAACCGCCGGGGAACGCGGCGCGCACGGCGGCGACCGGGCTGAGACCGGGGCGCAGCCGGGCCCGGACCGTGCTCACCAGCTGGTGCACCGTCGCGTACGTCTCCACCTGGAACACCGGGTCGGCGACGACCGAGCCGACCTGCGCGCACCGGCCGAGGTCGTGCCGGACCAGGTCGACGATCATCAGGTTCTCGGCGCGGTCCTTCTCGTTGGTCGCCAGGTCCCGGGCGAGCCGCTCGTCCTCCCGCGGATCGGCGCCGCGCGGCCGGGTGCCCTTGATGGGCTTGGACTCCATCACGCCGTGCCGGTCGATGCGCAGGAACCGCTCGGGCGAAGTGCTCAGCACGGCCATCGGCCCGAAGTGCAGGAACGCCGCGAACGGCGCCCGGCTCACCCGGCGCAGACAGCGGTACGCCTGCCAGGGGTCGAGGTCGGTGTCCGTCTCGGCCATGTTGGTCAGGCACACCTCGTACGTCTCGCCGGCCGCGATCTCCTGCTGGCAGACGTCGATCAGCTTGAGGTAGGCGTCCCGGTCGTGGCGCAGCACGACCGGGCCGGTGCCGCCGGACGCCGGCGCCTCGGGGGGCCCGGGTTCCCGGCCCGCGAGGGTCTCCAGGGTGCCGGCGGCCGACGCGAGCCAGGACCGGGCCGGCTCCTCGGCACCGTCCTCGGCCAGCGCCAGCAGGTACGTCGTGTCGGTGCGGTGGTCGAGCACCAGGGCGCGGTCGGCGAAGACCAGGACGGCGTCCGGGTCGGGGGAGCGGTGCGCCGCGTCGCCGTCGCACTCGGCCTTCAGCTCGTATCCCAGACAGCCGACCCAGCCCAGCGCGAAGTCGAAGGGGAGATCGGGGACTTCGGTGCTCAGCCCGGCGAGGTCCCGCTCCAGCCAGGACAGGAAGGGCGACTGCTCGACGCGCGTGGTGCCGCCCTCGGCGACGGTCACGGTGCCGGCCTCCACGTCCGCCGAGGCGACGCGGGCCAGCGGGCCGGACGCGTCCCCCATCACGGACAGCTGCCCCAGGCGTCCGCCCGGACGGCTGCTGTCCAGCCAGAACGGGTGGTCACCGGTGCGGAACAGCCGGTCGAAGGCGACCTCCGCGTCCCACCGGGTGCGCAGCCGCTCGGCGACCACCCGCAGCCGGCGCGGCGATCCGCCGCCCGCCGCACCGCCCGCCGCACCGCCCGCCGCACCGGCGGCCGTGGCGGGGGCCGGTGCCACGGCCGTGGCGGTGCCGGTCTCCGGGGGCCGCCGCTGCGCGGGGACGCCCGTCGCGACGACCGGCCGGTGCCCGCCGGCCCGGCCGTGCTCCTCGGTGAGCCGGCGGAAGTTCTCCAGCAGCCGGTGCCCCTCCCGGGTGCCGATGGACTCCGGATGGAACTGCACCCCCCACAGCGGGAGCGTCCGGTGGCGCAGGCCCATCAGTACCCCGTCCGCCGACCACGCCGTGGCCTCCAGCTCCGGCGGCAGGTCCGTCACGGCCAGGGAGTGGTAGCGCACCACCTCCAGCGGCTGCGGCAGCCCTTCGAACAGTCCGGCGCCGTCGTGCCGCACGGCGCAGACCCTGCCGTGGTGCGGCTCGGGGGCCCGGCCCACCGACGCCCCGTGGGCCAGCGCCATGCCCTGGTGGCCCAGGCACACCCCGAGCACGGGCAGCCGGCCCTCCTCGGCGACGCCCGCGCACAGCCCGAAGTCGGCGGGCCGGTGCGGTGTGCCCGGACCGGGGGAGAGCACCACGTTGTCGAAGGAGTCGAGGAGGCCCGGCCGCCACGCCGGGTCGTCGTTGCGGATCACCTCTGGTTCGCGCCCGTTGACCCGGGACAGGTAGTGGAACAGGTTGTAGGTGAACGAGTCGTAGTTGTCGACGAGCAGTGTGCGCATGAGCGTTTCCTTGTCCAGGAGGCGCGTGAGCGGAAAGTGACGGGGAACGTGACGGACGCGGGTGGCGGTCCGGCCGTGTGCGGGCTCTCCGGTGGTGGGGCGACCACGACTCCTGCGCCTGCCCGGGCGGCGCCGTCCGGCGGCACCGCCCGGGCGGACGTCAGGACGCCGGGGCGGACCGTGCCAGGTCGAGGGCGTCGGCGATCTCGCCGTTGACCGCCGTCAGGTGCTGGGTGAGGAAGAAGTGGCCGCCGGTGAACACCCGCAGCCGGAAGGGGCCTTGGGTGTGGTCCTGCCAGCGCTCGGCCTCCTCGGCCGTGGTGAGCGGGTCGTCGTCGCCGGTGAGCACGGTGACTCCGCAGCGCACCCTCCGGTCCGGCGGGCAGGAGTACGTCTCGATGGCGCGGTAGTCGCCGCGCAGCGCCGGCAGGGCCATGCGCAGGATCTCCTCGTCGCCGAGGACGCCCGCCGCGGTGCCGTTCAGCCGCTTCATCTCGGCGACGATGCCGTCGTCGTCCCGCAGGTGCACCTCCTCGGCCCGCGTGGTCGACGGGCCGCGCCGGCCGGAGGCGATGACGGTGAGCGGCCCGGCGCCCTTCTGCTCCAGCCGCCACGCCGTCTCGAACGCCAGCGCCGCGCCCATGCTGTGCCCGAAGAACACGCTGGGCCGGTCGTCCAGCGCCAGCAGCTGCTCGGTGACCAGGTCGGCGAGCCGGCCGAGGTCCTCCACGCAGGGTTCCTTGCGCCGGTCCTGGCGGCCGGGGTACTGCAGCGACAGGACCTCGGCGGCCGGGGCGAACCGAGCCGAGACCGGGTGGTAGAAGCTGGCCGAACCGCCCGCGTGCGGGAAGCAGACCAGCCGTACCGCGTCGGCGTCGGCCGGGTGGTAGCGCCGCAGCCACAGGGCCCCGGTGTCGTCAGCGGTGGTCACGGTGTGAGTCCCTTCGGTGATGCTGCGGCCGACGGTGTTCCGCCGGCCGGGCGGGTCCGCGACGGTCCGGGACGGGCGCACCTCCCGCACCGGACCGCCACGGACCCCTGCGCCCCCGGCGGGGTGTCCGGACCCTCGGGAACCCGGACGCCCCGCCGCGGAATCCGCGGCCCGGCCGGCGCTGTCGCCCCGTCCCGCCGCGGAAGTCCATCCGTCGACCGCCCCGAAACGCCCGCCCGGCCGTCCCGGGCGGGCGCGGGCGGCCTTCGTGGACGGGCCGGTCCTCATGGGCGGTCAGTCCTCGTGGACGGCGACCGAGCCCGACGGGCACAGGTCGCCCGCGGCCCGGACGCCCTCCGCGTCCGCCTCCTTCGGCTCCTGCACCAGCAGGACGACGATCCCGTCCTCGTCCTGGTCGAAGACCTCCGGCGCGTTCAGCGCGCACTGGCCCGCTCCGACGCACCGCTCGCTGTCGAGGGTGACGCGCTTGCTGGTTGCTCGTTGTGGGTTGGGGAGTGGGAGGTGGGTTTCGGGGGGGGGGGCCGGGCCGGCGGGGGTGCCGGGTGCCGCCGGGACCGTCCGGCGGCACCCGGGTGCCGGTGGCCTACCAGCGCACCGGCAGCTCGTGGAGTCCGAACAGGATCCCGTCGTACTTGAAGGCCAGCTCGTCCATCGGGACGGCCAGCTCCAGCGTCGGGATGCGCTCGAACAGCTTGCGGTAGGCGATCTCCATCTCGACCCGCACCAGGTTCTGGCCGAGGCACTGGTGGACGCCGTAGCCGAACGCCACATGGCGGCGCTCGGAACGCTCAGGGTCGAAGGCGTGCGGGCAGCCGAACACCTCGGTGTCGTGGTTGGCTGCGGCCAGCAGCGGCACGATGCCCTCACCCTTGCGGATGAGCTGGCCGGCGATCTCCACGTCCTCCACCGCGACCCGCAGCGCCACCATGTCGGCCACCGAGTGCAGCCGCAGCAGCTCCTCCACCAGCCGCTCGTTGCCGATCCACTGCCGGTTGCCGAGCAGGGTGACCACACCGAGGCCGATGTTGTTGGCGGTGGTCTCGTGGCCCGCGATCAGCAGGAGCAGCAGCACCCCCGACAGTTCGACGGCGGTGAGCTGCCCGGTGGCCAGCAGCCGGCTGATCAGGTCGTCGCCGGGCCACTTCTCCTTGATGGCGATCAGCCGGTTGATGTAGCGCAGCAACTCCCTGGTGGCGGTGGCCCGCTCCTCGTCGGTGGAGGTGCGGATGGCGACCAGGGTGCGGGTGCGCGACTCGAAGAAGTCACGGTCCGCCGGCGGCACGCCCAGCAGCGAGGAGATCACCAGGGACGGCACCGGCAGCGCGAAGTCACTGATGAGGTCGGCGTGGTCGCCCGCGGAGAGCATCGCGTCGATGCGCTCGTCCACGGTGCGCTCGATCGCCGGGCGCAGTTCCCGGACGCGTCGCACGGTGAACTCCGGGATGAGCACCTTGCGGAACCGGTCGTGCTCGGGCGAGTCCAGGCCGACGAACCAGCCCGGGATCTGGTCCTGCTTGGGCACACCCATCGTCTCACCGACGTTGGGGAAGCCCTCGTTGTCCGGGTTGGCGCTGATCTTGGGGTGGGTGAGCACCGCGCGCACGTCCTCGTGCCGGGTCACCAGCCAGATCGGCACCCCGTTCGGCAGGTGGGACAGCACCAGACCGTTCTGCTCGCGGTGGCTCGCGTACTGGGACAGGGGCAGCGGTTCCTCCGGCGTGCGCCGGGGGAAGCCGACCACCGTGGGGTCGGTGCCGGTCGTCATGTCCGTTCCTTCTTCCTCTTCCTGAGGTTTCCAGGGGTGCCGCGCGAAGCCGCGGCCGGGTCCCGGCGGTTCAGCCCGCGGAGTAGAACTCCCGGACGGCTCCGGTGATGTACTCCTGGTCGGCGGCGGTCAGTCCGGTGTGGGTGGGCAGGTACAGGCCGTCCTCGCTGAACCGGTGCGCGTTCAGGGACGGCCACACCGGGTCGAGGTAACCGGGCTGCCTGCTCATCGGCTTGAAGAACAGCCGTGTCTCGACGCCCCGTTCGGCGAGGTGGGCGCGGAGTTCCTCGCGGCGCTCCGCACGGATGTCGTACATCCACAGCACGTCCCGCGGCGGCATGAGCGTCACACCGCGGACGTTCCCGAGTCCCGCGTCGTAGCGGGCCTCGATCTCCCGGCGGGCGGCCAGGATCTCGTCCAGCCGCTCCACCTGCGCCAGCGCCACGGCCGCCTGCATGGCCGTCATGCGGAAGTTGTAGGCCAGCTTCTTGTGCAGGAAACTGTGGTCGCGGGTGAACGCCATGGCCCGCAGATGCGCGAGCTGCTCGGCCAGCCGCGGGTCGTCGGTGAGGCAGACGCCGCCCTCGCCCGCCGTGATGATCTTGTTGGCGAAGAGCGAGAAGCACGCGATGTCCCCGACCGGCCGCACCCCGTGCGCCTCCGCCGAGTCCTCGACCACCCGCAGGTTGTACTGGTGCGCGAGGTCCATCACCGCGTCCATGTCGCAGCGGCGCCCGTAGACGTGCACCGGCATCAGCGCTCTGGTACGCGGAGTGATCTTCTCCTCGATCAGGGAGACGTCGATGTTCAGGTCGTCGCCGCAGTCCACGAAGACGGGCGTCGCCCCGGTGTACGTGACAGCCCAGGCGGAGGCCACCATGGTGAACTCCGGCACGATCACCTCGTCGCCCGGCCCGATGCCCAGTGCGCGCAGCGCCAGGGTCAGCGCGGCCGTGCCGGAGGAGCAGGCGACGCCGTGCGCCACGCCGTTCCACTCGGCGAACGCCTCCTCGAAGCGTCGCACGTAGGGGCCCTGCGAGGAGATCCAGCCGCCGCTGACGGCGTCGGTGACGTACTCCAGTTCACGCCCGCCCAGAGTGGGCCGGGAAACGGGTTGGGTGAAAGACATGCGTCCTCGCTGCGATGGTGCGTGCGACAACCGGAAGGGAAGAGTGGTCGTTTCGGGGGCGGGCCGGCGGACGGCCGGGCCTCATGGCCGCGGCAGCAGGCCCAGGATCAGGTCGGCCGCCGCCTTGCGCCCGCCGGCCGCCCGCTGCAGCGCGCCGAGGCGCTCCGCCCGCTCGCGGAAGGAGGGGTCCTCGACGACCCGGGTGAGCTTGTCGACGACGTCGTCCGGGTCCACGGTCTCCGGCCGGTCCAGCGTCAGGCTGAAGCCGAAGTCACGGCCGCGCACCGCCTGGTCGAAGCAGTCCACCCACAGGGGCCGCACCACCTGCGGCTTACCGAAGTAGACGCCCTCGTGGTAGGCGTTGCCACCGCCGTGCGAGAAGAACACCGACACCTTCGGATGGGCCAGCACGTCCAGCTGGGACGGCACCCAGCTCTCCACCCGCAGGTTGTCCGGCAGCGAGGCGGCCGGCGGCAGCAGGTGCTGCTGCTCCTTCGGCAGCTTCCACAGGAACTGGTGCCGGTCCGACATCCGGCGGGCCACCTCCACCAGCGCCGCGACCTCCTCACGGGTCAGCCGGGTGATGGTACCGAAGCCCATGTAGACCACCGACGACTGCCGGTCCAGCCAGCCGCCGAGGTCCTCGTCGTCCGGGCACTCCGGCAGCGGCGGCAGCAGGGCGCCCACCAGCCGCAGCTTCTCCGGCACGTCGAAGGGATAGTCCAGCTCCGGGACCGAGGAGCACAGCACCATCTCGGCCGCGTCCACCCGGGTCAGGGCGTTGGGCGGGGCGATGCCCAGTTCCTTGCGGATGGCGGCGTCCTCCTTGAGCACCTTGCCCATCGACGGATGCAGGAACATGAAGAGCGTCCGCCACTTGAACAGCGTGTTGGTGAGCCGTTGCCGGGGCGTCATCTCCAGCGGCAGACCGGAGTTGGGCACCGGGAAGTTCTTCGGGGTGTACGACGCGCCGAAGGGGTTGTGCGAGGTCAGCACGTTGCTCGGGACGAAGGGCACGGACAGCACGTACGGGATCCGGTGCGCGAGCGCCAGGTCCACACCGAAGCCGCTCACACAGTCGATCACCATCAGGGACGGCCGCACCCGCTCGACCACCTTCTCCAGAGCGCGGTACTTGCGAGCCTGGAGCGCCGGCCTGTACGACTGCCGGACCACGGCGCGGTGCGCCTTGAACCGGGAGGACTGGGTGACCTCCCGGTACACGGTGTCGTCCCAGGTCACCGCCGACAGTTCGGACACCACCTCGCCCAGTGAGGCGAACGACACCGGGGAATCGGCGGCCAGTGCCGCCACGTCCTCGCGGCGGTGCTCGTCGGTGGCGAACCACAGGTCGGGCACACCGCGCCGCGCCAGTTCCCCGGCCAGCACCAGCAACGGGTTGAGCAGGCCGCTCTCAGGGAGACCGACGAACAGGATCGGCCGTGCGGCGGAGTCCATGAGGGCCCTTTCACGAGATGACTGCCGGGGCTCGCCGCCCGCCCGCACGGGCGGGCAGGACGGAGTTGTCCGTGTGCGGCCCGTCGGCCGGGGCCCGAGTCGGGCGGGTGGCGACCGCACACCACCTTGATCTCACGGGCGTAACCGGGAAATCCTTAGACTTCCCGGCGCAGGCCGGGACGGACGCCGGACGCAGAACCCCGCGACACTCCGAGGTGACCGGCGTTCCCTGTACGGTGGGGCGCGCCGAGCGCTCCGCAGCGCCGGGGACAAGGGCTGCTCACAAAGCACCGGCCCTGGCCTCAGCACGAGCAAGGGGGACCACGTGACGAACCGGGAACGGGCCATCGGTCCGTCCCTCCCCCTGGTCGGCCGCGAGGCCCAGCTGGAAACACTCGCCGCCAGGGCCGCCGCCGCCCGCGCCGGACGGCCGCACATGGTGGTCCTCGACGGGCCGGCGGGAATCGGCAAGACCTCCCTGCTGCGGGCCGCCCTCGAGGACGGCGGACCCTGCGACGGCGCGACCACGCTGTACGGAGCCTGCCGCGCGATCGACTCCGGAAGCGGTTACAGCGGTGTACGCGCTCTGTTCGGACCGCTCAACCTCACCGCACGCCGACGCCGGGCATCGTCCCTGCTCGGCGGGAGCGCCCGCCACGCCCTGCCCGCCCTCGCCCCCGACCTCGTCGACGCGGACACCACACCCGGTGCCGCCTTTCCCGCCCTGAACGGCCTGTACTGGCTGGCCGCCAACCTCATGGCGGAGCGCCCCCTGGTGCTGGCCCTCGACGACGCCCACTGGTGCGACGAACGATCCCTGCGCTGGCTGGACTTCCTGCTGCGCCGCGCCGACGGAATGCCGCTGCTCGTGGTGCTCGCCCGGCGCACCGAGTCCGACCGGGCGGCCGGGCCCGCCCTGACCGACCTGGTGGCCCACCACCGGCCCGTGCCGCTGCGCCTGACCGCACTGCCGACCCGTGATGTCGAGACCCTTGTCCAACGCGTCTTCCCGGGTGTCCTGCCGCAGCCCTCCTTCGTCGACACGCTCACCGCCGTCACCGGTGGCAACCCCCTTGAACTCCAGCGACTCCTGCACAGACTGCGCACCGCCGGGGCGGCCCCCGACGACACGGGCACCCGGCGCATCACCGAGATCGGGGGCCGGGTCATCGCCTCCTCCGTGCGGGAGGTCCTGGACGGCCAGCCGGACCGCGTGCGCGAGGTGGCCCGCGCCCTGGCCGTGCTCGGCCCGGAACGGACCGAACACCTCGCGGCCCTCGCCGGTGTGTCCGCCGTGCAGGCCGAGGAGGCCGTGCAGATCCTGCGCAGGGCCGCGCTCGTCCGGCCCGGCCGGACCGAGCCGGCGCACGACATGGTGCGTGCGGCGATCCTCTCCACGGTCGGCTCCACGGCACTCGCCGGTCTGCGTACCCGGGCCGCCCAACTGCTCAGCGACGTCGGGCGGCCCCCCGAGCAGATCGCCGGCCAACTGCTGCTCCTGCCGCGAGCCGACCGGCCGTGGATGATCTCCGTCCTCCTCGACGCCGCCACACAGGCGGAACAGCGGGGGGCTCCCGAGGCTGCCGCACGGTATCTCGAGCGCGTGATGAAGGCCCGGCCCGATGCGCCGGAGGCCCGGATACGGCTCGCCGAAGTCCTGTCCGAGACGGATCCGTCCCGCTCCGTGACACTGCTGCACGAGGCGCTGGCCCGCACGGACGACGTTCGCACCCGGGCGAGGGCAGCGGTCCAGCTGGGACTGACCTGTCTCAGCGTCCAGAGGTCGCCCGAGGGTGCCCGCGTGCTGACCGAGGCACTGGACGCCCTCAGCGCCGAACTCGGCCCCGAGGCGGAACCCGCCGACCGGGAACTTCTCACCATGGTCGAATCCGTCCTGCTGATCGTCGGAGCGGACGAGAAGAGCACCCTGCCGGTGGTGCGTGAACTCGCGGCCCGGCTGACCCCGCCGCCGGGCGACACGCCCGCCCAGCGCCAGCAACTCGCCATGCTCAGCGTGCTCACCGCCATGGACGGCCATTCCGCCGCCCGGTCGGTCCGTCAGGCACGGAGTGCCCTGCGCTTCCCGGACGTACCGCTCGGCGCCTGGTCCCTGCTGCCCGCCTCTCTCGTGCTGTCCCTGGCCGACGAGACCGACGAGGCGCTGGACGCCCTGGACGCCGTCCTGCGCGACAGCCGGCGGACCGCGGGGGCCTGGACGTGCGGTCTCGCGCTCTCCACCCGTGCCTTCGTCCATCTGGACCGGGGTGACATCACGCAGGCCGCGGCAGACGCCCAGACGGCTCTCGACCTGATCGAGGACGAGGACCGGGGCGAGGGCGCCATCATGCCGCAGACCGCCTGTGCCCTTGCCCTCACCGAGCGCGGTGAGCCGGCCAGGGCCGAGGCGGTGCTCGACACCATCAAGCGCCCGCGCATCGAGCGCTTCGCGTGGGAGTACCACTGGTACCTCATGGCACGGGCACGGGCACGGTGGGCCCACGGCGACCGGGAGAGCGCTCTCACCCTGTTGCGCACGTGCGGAGACTCCCTCGCCGAGGCGGGACACTCCAATCCGGTCCTGGCTCCCTGGTGGCTGGACGCCGCCTGCCTGCTGGCCGATGCCGGCCGCATCGACGAGGCCCGGGAGACGGCCGACCACGGTGCCGGGCCGGCCGAACGCTGGGGAACCCCTCGCGCCCTGGGCTACGCCGCCCTTGCCCGCGGCGTCGCCACGCCCGGGCCGGAAGGAATCGCTCGGCTGCGGGAGGCTGTTGACCGGCTGGCGGCGTCACCGGCCCGCGCCGACCACGCCCGCGCGCTGCTGCTGCTGGGGCGGGCACTGCTGGCCGGGGGCGCGCCGCGCGAGGCACGCGAACACCTGCGGGAAGCGGTCGCGATCGCCCACCGCTGCGGCTGCGTGGCCCTCGCCCGACGGGCCCGCGAGGAACTGGTCGGGGCGGGTGGAAGGATGCGGGAGGTCACGGTCTCACCACTGGACATGCTGACCGGAACGGAACGCACGGTGGCCACGCTGGTCGCCTCGGGGGTGAGCAACCGGGAGGCCGCGGAGTCCCTGTTCGTGACGGTACGCACCGTGGAGCTCCACCTCACGAGCATCTACCGCAAGCTCGGGATCACCCGCCGCGCCGATCTCGCGGGCATCCTGCGCGAGGAGACCCCGGCCGCTCCCGGCTCCCGGCCCGGTGCGACCCGGTGAGAGCCATGCGGGTACAAGGTCACCAGGAAAACGTTGTCCCGCAGGTCCGCCGGGAAGCGTGCCGGCGTCCGTACGATCACGCCATGCCGATCGCCGAGCTCCCTTTCCTGGAGCGTGACCGCGAGCAGGCCGTGCTGTCCGCCGTGACCGGGGAACTACGGGCGGGCCGGCCGGCCGTGGTCACGGTGACGGGCGAACCCGGCGCGGGACAGAACGAACTGCTGCGATGGGCGGCCCAGCACGCCGCCGAGCGGGGGCTTCGTGTCCTCACTGCCCGCGCGACCCCCGCCGAACAGGATCTGCGCTACGGCGCGGTCAGCCAACTCCTGGCGGGCCACGAGAGCTTCGCCGGCCACCTGCCCCACCTCTTCCTCGATCAGGGCCGGCCCGGCCGGTTCCCGGGGCTCACCCGTCTGCTGACCGTGGCCCGTGACCGGCCCGTCCTCCTGACGGTGGAGGACGTCCACCGGCTCGACCCCGACTCGCTGCGCTGGCTGGAGGCTCTGGTACGTCGGCTGCCCCGCGCGCCGCTGGCCCTGATCACCAGCAGCATCCGCACGGCGGACATCGGCCTCGACTGGTGCGCGGGCAGCCCGCTCACCGGCTCGGCCACCACCGTCGAACTGCCTCTGTCAGGCCTCACCCGCGCCGGGACGGACAGCGCCGTACGGACCGTCTGCGGCACCCTCGCCGACCGCTCCTTCCTCGACGCCCTCGCCGACGCGACCGGAGGCAACCCTGCCGCCGTACGCGGCACCCTGCACCGCTTCACCCGGGCGGGGCACACCCCGGACGCGGACCACGTGGACCACGTCCGTGCCATCGCGGCCGACGTGATCGGCGAGCACGCCGTTTCGGCGCTCGGCGGTCTGCGCGACCCCGTCGCCCTCGGCGTCCTGCGGGCCCTCGCGGTCTGTGACGAACTCCTCGACTTCCCGCTGGTACTGGCCCTGGCAGGGCCGGGTGCCGTGTCCGAGGACCGTCTGCGTGCCGCCCTGCTGGACAGCGGTCTCGTCGCCGTGCGCGACGGCCGGATCCGGGTGCGGGGCCCGGTGGTGCGGGCCCGGATCATCGAGGAGATGACCGCCGCCGAGCGTGCGGACCTGCACGCGCGTGCCGCCGAGCTGGCCCACCGGGCGGCCGCCGACGACCAGGGCATCGGCGATCTGCTGCTGCCGGCCCGTCCGGTCGGCGCTCCGTGGGCGGCGGACACGCTGTGCCGTGCCGCCGCCGCCGCTCTCCGCGCCGGCCGCCACGACCGTGCCGCCGCCTATCTCTCCCGCGCCCTGGACGAACCGCTGTCCGCACAGGACCGCCTGTGTGTCCTGCTCCAACTGGCCGGCACAGAGCTGGTGATCGCGCCCGTTGCCGCCGGGCGCCGCCTCACGGGCATCCTCCGGGAGCCCGGAGAGGCGGCTGCCGCCCTGCGCTCCCGTGCCGGCGACCTGTTCCTCCTCAGTGGTGACACGGACACCGCCCGGCGCGCCCTCGCCGGTGCCCTCGCCGACAGCAGGTCCGGCGACAGGCGGGGGACACCGCCCGCCGACCCCCGGGCGGCGGAGACGGCCGCAGCGCACCACGAGGAGCTGGCGGCCCTGCTCCGGGTGGCGCAGCCGCTCCACCGGACGCCCGCCGAGATCGCCGTCCCGCCCGTGCCGGAACTGCCCCGTGCTTCACGGAACCCCGCGGTGAACGGCGTGCACGCATGGGAGGCCACCGTGCGGGGAGACGATCGCGAGGAGGCCCGCAGGCTGGCCCGCGCCGCCCTGGCCCCCGGCCCCTTCGGCCGGCCCTCGCTCACCGTGCCCCGGCTGCTGGCCTGCCGCACGCTCCTTCTCACCGAGGACGGGGAAGAGGCCGAGAACCATCTGTGCGCCCTTCTGGCCGAGGCCCACCGCGAACGCAACTCCGTGGCGGTCGGCCGGGTGCTCGCCCTCCGCGCCGAACTGCACCTGCGGCACGGCCGGCCCGATTCCGCCGCCCGGGACCTGGCCGCCGCCGACCTCGAACTGCCACCGGACAGCAGACATCCGCTGTCCTACCCGTGCTGGACGGCGCTCGGCGTCATCACCGACCTGGCCAACGGCCGACTGGACCGGGCGCGTGCCGCCGCCGACCGCCCCGTACCGCCCCCCGCCGAAGAGTCCCTGAACGGTGCCCAGTTGCTGTTCGCACGTGGCCTGCTGGCCAACGCCGACGGTGACCCCCACCGGGCCCGTGCCCTCTTCCGGGCCTGCGGGCGCTGGCTCCTGCAGTACGGCTGCACCAACCCGGCCGTCCTGCCCTGGCGCTCCCGGGCAGCCGAGGCCGCCCACGCCCTCGGCGACGCGGCGCAGGCCCGGAGACTGGCGCAGGAGGAACTCGAACTCGCAGAGCGCTGGGGCGCGCCGGGCTCCATCGGCGCGGCCCGGCTCTGCCTCGCCATGATCAGCGATGAGGGCCGCGTCCAGCAGCTCCGGTCGGCTGTCGAGGCTTCCGGACGCTCCCAGGGCCCGGGCCCCCACCCGTACGCGGCCGTGGCGGTGCTCTCCGCCGAGAGCGGCGAACCCGACCGTGCGAGGGCCGTCGCCCCCCGGACAGGTGACACGGCCGGCGTCGGCACGGGAACCGCCGGCGCCCACGGCGTCGCGGTGCCGTCACCCCTGCCGTCGCCCCGGCCCACGAGAGCCCGCACCGGCGCCCTGCCGTCCGCATGGCGGACCCTCTCGCCGGGGGAACAGGCCGCTGCCGCGCTCGCCGCCCGAGGTCTCGCCAACCGGGAGATAGCCGCTGCGCTGTCGGTGACCACCCGCACCGTGGAACTGCGCCTGAGCAGTGTCTACCGCAAGCTGCGCGTCCGGGGACGCGACGGACTGCGCATCCTTGGCCAAGGTACGGAGGACGACTGACCACATGCTGCTGGAGCGCACTACCGAAACGTCCCTGGTCGAGGCGGCGCTGGTCGCCGCCGGCCGGGGCAGATCCTCCCTGATCATGGTCACCGGTCCGCTCGGCATCGGGCGATCGGCCCTCCTGCAGTCCTTGCCCGCGCTGGCCGAGGGCCACGACGACATCCGGGTGCTGCGTGCCAACGCGGCGCCCATGGAGCAGGACTTCGCCTTCGGAGTCGTGCGACAGCTCTTCGAGGGCCTGCTGTCCGCCTCGCCCGAGGACGCCGACGGCCGCTGGATGGACGCCCACGCCTCCTTCGCCCGCCACGTCTTCGCCGACGACAGCGACTCGCCCGGTGCGGACCAGGCCGCCGCGGCCAGCGAGGCGGTCCTGCACGGTCTGCTGTCCCTCCTGGCCAACGTCAGCGCCGACGGCAGGCTCCTCATTCTCGTCGACGACCTCCAGTGGTCCGACGTCCCCTCCCTGCGCTGGCTGACCTACCTGGCCAAACGGCTGCACGGCCTGCGCGCCGTCGTCGTGTGCGCCCTGCGTGACGGAGACCCCCGCACCCACCACACCCTGGTACGGGAAGTCAGGGAGGCCGCCACCCAGTCCCTGCGGCCCGCTTCCCTCAGCCTCGACGCCACCCGCGAGCTGGTCCACGAACGGTTCGGCGAGCCCGGCGACGACACCTTTGTCCGGGCCTGTCACGAGACCGCCGTCGGAAACCCCCTGTTCCTGATGTCCATCCTGCTCGGCATGGAGCACGCCGGCTTGCGGCCGCTCGCCGAGCACGCCGACCAGGCACGGTCGCTGCGCCCCTCCCAGCTGCGGGAGCGGCTCGCCAGCATCCTGCGCACCCAGGCCCAACCGGTCCGTGACCTCGCTGCCGCCATCGCGGTGCTCGGCGATCACGTCGACCCCGACAACGCCGCCGGCCTGGCACGCCTCGACCCCGTCGGCTACACGGCCGCGCTGCGAACCCTCGTAGCCCTCGGGCTCGTCGCCGCGGACCGCGGGCCGCGCTTCGTCCACCGTGTGGTGCGGGACGCCGCCGAGTCGACTCTGACCATGGTCCGGCGTGAACAGCTCCACGACGACGCCGCCGCCCTCCTCTACGCCTCCGGACGGCCCGCCGAACAGGTCGCGGCACAGCTCATGGCCGTCGTCACCCGTCACCAGTCCTGGACCGTGGACGTCCTGCGGTCCGCCGCCGACACGGCCCTGCGCCGCGGAGCCCCGGACGCCGCGGCCCGTTACCTGCGTCGTGCCCTTCTCGACAGCGCCGCCCAGGGCCTTGACCGGGCCCGCCTGCTCGTCGAACTCGGCAGTGCCGAACGTGCCTTCGACCCCGTGGCCTGTGAACGGCACATCGCGCAGGCGACAGCCCTGCTGCCCGAGGCCCGTGACCGGGCCGCTGCGGTGCTGCGCATCGCACCCACCCCCCTCGGGCCCGTTCCCTCCGGCGTCGTCGACCTGCTGCGTCAGGCCGCGGAAGGGCTCGGACCGGCCACCGCACTCACCGGAACCGACCGGGACCTCGCCCTGCGCCTGGAAGCCCGGCTGCGCCACTGCGCCTACGAGGACCCCTACGAACTCGCCGACGCCGCCAAGCGATTGCGGCAGCTCGGTCCCGAGTCACCGCTGGAGACCGGAGGCGAGCGGGAACTGACGATCGCCCTGCTCGTCGCCGCCGCTTTCGGCAGCAGCCTGCCGGCCGCGGACGTGGTCCGCTGTGCCGAACGCGTCCTCGACCGCGAGCCGGCGACCTCCGCCCGCGTCCAGTCCACCCTTCCCCTGGTGGTCATCACCATGATCGCCGCCGACTCCGTGGAAGCCCTCGACTCCTGGCTGGCCGTCGAGTACCGGGCCCGGGAACACCACACGACGCCGGCCGACGCGCTGGTGCACATCGAGCGGGCCCTGATCCACATCGGCCGCGGCCGGCTCGCCCAGGCCCGTGAGCAGTCCGAAACCGCCCTCGGTATGACCGAGGCCGACCGGCACAGCCTCGGCACGGTCGCCACCCTCGCGCACGCGATGGTGGCGCTGGAGACGCGTGACCCTCTCCCGGCCCGACGCGTGCTGCGACGTGCCGAACACATCCGCCCGCAGGGCCTGACCGTCACCGCGATGCTGCGCCTGCTGGAGGCCGCCGGCGCCGTGGCGACGGGTGATCTCACCGGAGCACTGGACTCCCTGCGCTCCTGCGGGCGCCGCCTCGATGCCGCCGGCTGGCAGAACCCGGTGCTGTTCCCCTGGCGTCCCTGGGCCATCGGTGTTCATCGCCGCCTCGGAGACCTCCGCGCGGCGCGCGCCCTGGCCGAGGAGGAACACGCCAGGGCTCAGCAGTGGGGAGCGCCGGTGGGTGTCGGCCGCGCGCTGCGCCTGCTGGGCCGCCTGGAGGAGGGCGGCCGGGGGACGGCTCTGCTGCGTCAGGCGGTCGCCGTGCTGCGCGGATCCGCCAACCAGCTGGAACTCGCCCGCGCCCTGCTGGCGCTCGCCGAACGGCTGGGCGGGGGAGCGGAGTCGAGTGCCCTGGCCCGCGAGGCCACGACACTCGCCACCGCGTGCGGCGCACCGTGGCTCGCCGAACGGGCCGCCGTCGGCAGTGGGATCCCCGTAGGCGTCACCGCCCACCCGGAGGCTGTGCTCACCCGCACCGAACGCAGGGTGGCCGCGTTCGCCTGCAGG
The DNA here is from genome assembly GCF_026242095.1 of Streptomyces sp. NEAU-W12. Classification (NCBI taxonomy): domain Bacteria; kingdom Bacillati; phylum Actinomycetota; class Actinomycetes; order Kitasatosporales; family Streptomycetaceae; genus Streptomyces; species Streptomyces sp. NEAU-W12. The sequence continues at coordinate 160,976 of NZ_JAPJDM010000018.1, read as the reverse complement.
GGTCTGACGAACCAGGAGATCGCCGAGGCCATGGGAGTCAGCTCCCGGGCCGTGGAGAAGCACCTCACCCATTCCTACCGGAAACTCGGGATCTCCGGCCGACGAGAACTGATCGCCCTGATTTCCGGCGTGTGAATTCCCTCCGATCCGAGGGAATGAGCCGCTCACGGACACCCGGGCACGGTCCGCGGAATTCGAGGACCGTGCCCGGGTGTTTCCGTGTGCGGGGTCCGGGGTGTGGCTGTGGCACCGTTCCCGGGGCGCCCGCCCGGCTGGAGCGGGCCCGGCCGCTCCCGGCGGACCGAAACGGTTTCCTGCTGTAATGACCCCACGGCTCAGGGTTATCGCGGTAGGGTTTTTCGTCCGGTGCGGGCGGTGTGCCCGTCCGGGGCGGCCGCGGGCGCACCGAACCCCCGAGGACCGAACCCCTTCGGTGCGGGACCGTACCTGCCGAAGGGACGACCACAGTGTTGGCGGGCCGTCCCTGTTCTCGCATTGACCGCCGACAGTCGTCTCCGTAATCTCCGAATCAATACCGAACGCGGCCACGGCCTTTCAGCGGGATCAGGCTTCCGTGTCGATCCGAAAGGCGGCCGTGTTCTTCTTTTCCCTTTGATGTACGACGTAGAAGGGCCTGAGTTCCTTGACGCTTTCCCCCCACGACCTCGTCATGGACCGTCCGCACACCGCCGACGGGACCGAGGGGCCGCTGGACGGCGCGGCCTCCGCAGCAGACCGACCCCATGCCTCCGTGGCGTGCCTGGACCCCACCCTGACCATCCAGCAGGCCAACCAGGAGTTCGGCCGCCGGTTCGGCAACCCGGTGGAGGAGCTCTGCGGCCGGCCCTTCTGCGATCTGGTGCACCCCAGCGTCCAGCAGCCCCTGATGCGACAGTTCTCGCGCATGCTGGAGGGCAAGCGGAACCGGTTCGCCACCGAGGTCATCACCCTGGGCCAGGACACCGCCCACACACTTCCACTGACCGCGATGGCCGTGCGCGGCGGCCCCATCCCGGACGTCGCCGGGATCCTGGTGATGCTGCCCGCGGCGGACGGCGAGAGCGCGGACTCCGAGATCGTGGTGCCTCGCAAGAAGCTTCTCAGCGAGGTCGACGCGCGCATCCTCGAAGGCATAGCCGCGGGTGTCTCCACCGTGCCACTCGCTTCCCGCCTCCACCTCAGCCGCCAGGGAGTGGAGTACCACGTGTCCGGTCTGCTCCGTAAGCTCAAGGTGCCCAACCGCGCCGCCCTGGTGTCCCGCTCCTACTCCATGGGCGTGCTCAAGGTCGGCACCTGGCCGCCGAAGGTCGTCGAGGATTTCATCAAGTGAGTCACGTGTCCGACGCCGGTCGGAGTGCGCAGCTTCGGGGGCGTGGCGCGTGCTCCGCCGAGATGACGGAACTGAACGGCTCACCTGCCGGCCCGGAGGTCCTGCGGGCGTTGGCCCTGACCAACTACGGTCACTTCACCACCATGGCGGTCGAGGACGGCAGGGTCCGCGGACTGGAGTTGCACCTCGAGCGGCTGGACCGTGACTGCCGCCTCCTCTTCGACGTGCCACTCGACCTGGGACGGGTTCGCACCTGGGCGCGCCGTGCGGCTTCGGCGGCAGGCCGGTGCACCGTGCGGATCACCGTTTTCGATCCGCTCCTCAGCCTCGCCAACATCTCCGAGGACGCGGTCCCGCAGGTTCTGGTGACCGTCAGGCCCACGTCCGCCACCAGGGCGGAGCCACTGCGAGTGCGCTCCGCCGTCCACCTGCGGGACCTGCCCGAGGTGAAGGGCGTCGGTCTGTTCGGCGCTCTGCGGCTGCGGCGCGAGGCCCAAAGGTCCGGTTACGACGACGTGCTGTTCACGGACGGCGACTCGGCGCTGCTGGAGGGCAGCACCTGGAACATCGGCGTCGTCCGTGACGACCGGGTGGTCTGGCCGGCGGGACCGGCCCTCGCGGGCACCGCCCGCGAACTCCTGCGCCGCGCCGGGGCCGGGACGGCCGCCCCCCTCACCCTGCCCGAACTGGCCGGGTGCGATGCCGTGTTCGTCACCAACTCCACCCTCGGGGTCCACCCCGTGACCCGAGTGGACGGCCTCGTGTTCCCCGCCGATCATCCCACTGTGACCAGCCTCGCCGACCTCTACGCGTCCCTCCCGGCCGAGAGGCTGTAGCGCACACGGTCCCGGGCCGGGGCGGCCCGGGTGCGCGACGACACCGCGTACCCGGGCCGGGCCCGCCCCTCCCCACCCGTTGACAGGTCCATACCAGAGAGGCACGCTGAGAGCGCTCTCACCCCCCACCCCGCATCGACCGCAGTCGAACGGAGACGGAGCATGCTGCGCACACTCGGACACCGGGCCCTGACCGTGGTGTCGACCATCCTCATGCTGCTCGGCGGCTCACTGCTCGCCGCGGCAACCCCCTCGGCCGCCCACGCCGCCGTCCCGGACACCATCCCCCTGCAGATCACCAACAACTCGGGTCGTGGCGAGCAGGTGTACGTCTACAACCTCGGCACCCAGCTGTCGACCGGCCGCCAGGGCTGGGCCGACGCGAACGGCACGTTCCACCCCTGGCCCGCAGGCGGCAACCCGCCCGCCCCCGCGCCCGACGCGTCGATACCGGGCCCGGCCGCCGGACAGTCCACGACCATCCGCATGCCGAAGTTCTCCGGACGCATCTACTTCTCGTACGGCCGGAAGCTCGTGTTCAGGCTGACCACCGGTGGCCTGGTGCAGCCCGCCGTGCAGAACCCCGCGGACCCCAACCGGGACATCCTGTTCAACTGGTCGGAGTACACCCTCAACGACTCGGGCCTGTGGCTCAACAGCACGCAGGTCGACATGTTCTCCACGCCCTACTCGGTCGGAGTGCAGCGCGCCGACGGCAGCACGGCGAGCGCCGGCCGGCTCAGGTCCGGTGGCTACACCGCAGTCTTCGACGCACTCAGAGGACAGCCCGGAGGCTGGGCCGGTCTGATCCAGACCAGGTCCGACGGCACCGTGCTACGCGCACTGTCCCCGCTGTACGGAGTGGAAACCGGCGCCCTGCCGGCATCGGTCATGGACGACTACGTCAACCGCGTCTGGCAGAAGTACACCGCCTCGACCTTGACGGTCACGCCCTTCGCCCACCAGCCCGACGTCACCTACCACGGACGGGTCCTCGGTGACGTCATGAACTTCACCGACAGCGCGGGCGCCGTCGTCACCAGCTTCCAGAAGCCGGACGCCTCCTCCGTCTTCGGCTGCCACAGGCGGCTCGACGCGCCGAACGACCAGGTGCGCGGCCCCATTTCACGCACCCTGTGCGCCGGATTCCACCGCTCCACACTCCTGACCAACCCCCACCAGCCCGACTCCAATGCGGCAGGCTTCTACCAGGACGCCGTCACCAACCACTACGCTCGCGCCATCCACGCACAGATGGCCGACGGGAAGGCCTACGCCTTCGCCTTCGACGACGTGGGCAACCACGAGTCGCTCGTCCACGACGGCAACCCGCGCCAGGCCCGACTCACCCTGGACCCCTTCAGCTGACCGTTCCTGCGCGGTGCGCACCGTGCCGGTGGCGGCGTGCGGGCGCCGCGCCGCCACCGCCGGTGACGGACACGACGCGGCGGGGCCCGTGATCGCCGTGACCGGCGGGCCCCATAAGGTGCCCCCATGTCTGCCACGTTGAATGCGGGGAAAACCCGCGCCGCGCTGCGCACGTCCGCGCGCATCTCCGGTGAGCTGCTGCTGGTCCTGGTGGCCGTCGCGGTGGTTCTGTGGGTGCTGGGCCGGATGTGGCCGATCGTCTGGCCCCTGATAGTCGGTCTCCTTCTCACCACGCTCACCTGGCCCCCGACCCGCTTCCTGCGACGGCGCGGCCTCGCCCCGGCGCTTGCCGCGGCACTGGTGACCGTGTTGTTCCTGCTGGTGGCCACGGCCACCGTCGCGCTGATCGCGGTACCCGTGACGTCGCAGTCCGGACAACTGGCCGACGGAGTGGTGGAAGGCATTCAGCGGCTGCGCGAGTGGGCCGCCGGGCCGCCGCTGAACATCGGGGAGGAGCGGATCGCCGGTGCCTTCGACACCGCGACCGCCCGAGTCCAGGACAGCGCCGGAACCATCGTCTCCACGGTCGCCACAGGAGTGAGCACCGTCTTCAACGGTGTGGTCACAGCCGTGCTGGCGCTCTTCCTGATGTTCTTCTTCCTCAAGGACGGTCCGCGCTTTCTGCCGTGGCTCGGCCGGCAGCTCCCCGGCCGGCTCGACACCGACGTCCCGATCGTGGCCACGCGGTGCTGGGACACCCTGGGATCGTTCGTCCGGTCCCAGGCGCTCGTCGGCCTGATCGACGCCGTGCTCATCGGCCTGGGCCTGTGGATCCTGGGCGTACCGCTGGTGCTCCCGCTGGCGGTGCTGACCTTCGTGTCGGCTTTCGTGCCCATCATCGGCGCCCTGTTCGCCGGTCTGGTGGCGGTGCTGATCGCGCTCGTGTCCAACGGCCTGATGGACGCGCTGATCGTGCTGGCCCTCATCGTCGGGGTGCAGCAGCTCGAGGGCAACGTGTTCCAGCCCATGATCCAGAGCCGCGGTCTCGGACTGCACGCGGCGGTCGTCCTGCTGGCGGTGACGCTGGGCGGGAGTCTGGTCGGCATCGTCGGCAGCCTGCTCGCCGTACCGGCCGCCGCGCTGATCGCCGTCGTCTGGAACTATCTGCGCGAGCAGCTCTCCGACCCGCCGCGGGAACCGCTGACCGACGGCTCGCACCCCTGACCGGCACGCCGGCACGCCGGCACGCCGACCACCGCACCCCCTCCCAGGCCGCACCGACAGGAAGCCCCCACATGACGTACGACCTCACCGCCCTGCGCGCCCAGGTTCCCGCGCTGGCCACCGGCACCGCCCACTTCGACGGCCCCGGCGGCACCCAGATGCCGCTGCCCGTCATCGAGGCGATCAGTGCCGCGCTGTCCCAACCCCTCTCGATCCGGGGCGACGGTCTGCCCGGCGAGCGCAACGCCGAGACCCTCGTCGTCGAAACCCGCCGCGCCATGGCCGATCTCCTGGGCGCCGACCCGGCGGGCATCGTCTTCGGCCGCAGCGCCACCCAGCTCACCTACGACTTCTCCCGCACCCTGGCCGGAACCTGGTCACCGGGCGACGAGGTGGTCGTCACGCGGCTGGACCACGACGCCAACATCCGGCCCTGGGTACAGGCGGCCGAGCGGGCCGGCTGCACCGTCCGCTGGGCGGACTTCGACCCGGCCACCGGTGAACTGACCGGCGACGACATCCGGGCCGTGCTCAGTGAACGCACCCGGCTGGTGGCGGTCACCGGGGCCTCGAACCTCCTCGGCACGATCCCTCCGGTCGGCGAGATCGCGCGGATCGTGCACGAGGCGGGCGCACTGCTGTACGTCGACGGAGTGCACTACGCCGCCCACGCCCTCGCCGACGTCGAGGCGCTCGGCGCGGACTTCTTCGTCTGCTCCCCGTACAAGTTCCTCGGCCCCCACCACGGCGTCCTGGCAGCCCGGCCCGAACTCCTCGAAACGCTGCGCCCCGACAAGCTGCTGCCCTCCACGGACGTGGTCCCCGAGCGCTTCGAGCTCGGCACGCTGCCCTACGAGTTCCTCGCGGGCACCCGTGCGGCGGTCGACTTCCTGGCCGGACTGGCCGGGCACCGGACCGGCAGCCGCCGCGAACGGCTCGCCTCGGCGTTCGAGATGATCGAGGAACACGAGGGCACGATGCGCGACCGGCTGGAGGAAGGACTGGCGGCCTTCGAGCAGGTCACCGTCCGGTCCCGCGCGGCCCGGCGCACCCCGACCCTGCTCGTCACCCTCGACGGCCACAGCACCGTGGACGCCTACCGCTTCCTGGCCGACCGCGGCGTCCACGCACCCTCCGGCAGTTTCTACGCGCTGGAGGCCTCCCGCCGCCTCGGCCTCAAAGACACGGGTGGGCTCCGTATCGGACTGGCCCCCTACACCGACAGCGAGGACGTCGACCGGCTCCTGTCGGGCCTGTCGGCCTTCCTGGGGCGGAAGGGGTGAAGGGGTGAAGGAAGAGCCGGGCCGGCCGCGGCGGCGCGGAGCGCTCGGCCCGAAGAGGCCGGGTGTGTCGTGCCGGCGGCCGGTCAGCTCTTCAGCGGGCCGCCGTTGACCGCGCCCCGGCGACCGTAGCGGGCGCCGCCCTCCCCGTGATGATGACAACGGCCGCGACCGCAGTGGCGGCGCACCTGCGCGATGCACGGGAGGACGAGGCGGACCCCCTGCTGTGGGCGGGCAGTCGGCCGCGCCGGTGAAGGCGCGGCAGCCGACAGGACACGCACCGCGGACCAATGGCCGTAGCCCGTCGGCGCGCGAGGCGGCGCACGAGCACACTCCGTGGTCCGCCGTGTGCCGAGCGCCCTCCGTCGGATCGGCAGGTCCCGGCTTCGGCCGGTCCGACGGCGGGCAGTATCGCTGTATGTCTGCTGACGAGGCCGCCACCCCCGGGGTGCAGGTGTGTTCCCTCAAGACCGACACGGACCAACTGATCCCGCCCGGCAGCACGTACCGAATAGTGAGGTTTCCGTTCGGTGCGGCGGAGCCGACAGACCGGTTCGGGATGCACCAGGCAGTTCAGCCCGACGGGTACGTGGTGAGCAACTGGGCGACGGACGACCGCAGCGGGCTGGTCTGGCCGTCCAAGGCGGGCTGGGGCCATCTGCACGCCATGATCCAGTGGGAGGCCGCCGGTCCCTCCGGTGGCTACACCGAGCTGCGCGACCAGTTCGTGCGGGACCCGCTCGGCCTGACCACGGACCCCGACGACACGACGGCGACCGAGCACCGCACCCCGACACCGGGCGGCCAGTACTACGTCAAGAACCACGGTATCTTCGTCGACCCCGGTACACCCCTGGCGCTGCGCGTCACGCACAACGACGCGGCTCCCCGGCTGGTGACGCTGGCCGAATTCAAACTCGTGATTCACGACGCGGCCCATTGACCTCACCCGGCAGGGGCTGTGAGCCCGCAAGGAGCACGGGACACAGGGGGAACGGCGGGGCCAGGCCCCCCGGGCCGACGCTGCGGACCTCGCTGCCCACCTCGATTAGCAGGGTGCCGTCCAGGATCAGGAAGGTCTCCTCGTCGGTCCCGTGCGGGTGCAGAGGCGACATGCAGCCGCACTCGCCGGAGTGCTCCAGCAGGGTGAAGGTGCCGCTGGTGTCGGCGGACCGCACAGGCGCGCGGTGTACCCGGTGGAGCGCCCGGCCAGGTCGGCGCGGGCCGACTCGTCCTCGTCCGCGTCCTCCTGGAACAGCCGGCGACGATGACCACCGCCTCGTCGCGATGGTCCTCGAACAGTTCGACGAGCGTGTCGATGGTCTCCTGGCCGGAAGGCGGTGCCCGGGCCCCTGCCGCCGGACAGCAGGGTGTGGGCCTCGTCCCTGAACAGCACTCCGCCTGGAAGACCGACGCCGTCGTCTCCCGGTCCGGGACGGGGTTTCGGGGTGCGGGCGGGGCGCCCACCGGATCGGCGGCCCGGCCCGGCGCCGCGCGGTTCGGGGGAGGAGGGGCCATGCCGGGTGCCGGGCCAGGCTGGTTGGAGGAGAGGGGCAGCCGGGGACAACTGGCTCCATCGGTAATGGAGTTGTCCGGACCGAAGAACAACTTGTCATACCCTCAGTAACAAGATCAAATGTGGGGTGGGCGCCTCGGGCAACCAGCCTCGGCCCCTTCCCGTCCCGCGGGCCGCGTGCGGATCGTTCGCGGCACCCCTTCCTTTCCAGGAACTATCATGCAGCCCTCGCACGACCCTCTGGAGCAGGCGCGCGTCTCGCACGAGAGGCATCTCGAAACCTGCCGTCAGTGTGCCGCGGACGGTGTGCCGTGCGCCGTGGCGAAACACCTCAGACGCGTACACAACAACCTCACCAGGTCGGCCGCGCGTGGCTACCCGGGTGCTCCCGGTGCGCGGGCACGCTGACCACCGGGAGCGGTACCTCGTCCCGCGCCGTCCCCGGTCGGCACGATGTGCGCGAGTGGCTCGCCCCGCGCGTGGCGGTGCGACTGCCGCACCGGGAAGTCCCGGGAAGCCTCCCTCGAAGAAGTCGGTGAACACTCCGGCGCGCGGCGTGATCGGCACCCCGGGGAACCGCCGCAGCGGATGACCGGCGGGCAAGGGTTCCGGGGACGTCACATCGAGGGTGGCTCCTCCCCGGCCGTGGCTCGCTTCCGGCCGGGCACCGGCGGACCCGTGCCGCGACTGCGCGTGCCTCACCGACACCACGCCCGATGGCCCCGACGGCCTGGCCGTCGTGCACCTGGCCAGCGGCAGGGCGTGGCTGTGCCTGGACGCCGCGCGGTCGCGTCAGCCGTCGGAGGCGCCGGTGGGTGGAGCCCGCTCGTTTCGCCGAGCGGCGGGGGCTCGGCTCCGCGGCGGCACGGCCCTTGGGTGTCAGGCGGCTTGGGTGAGTTCGGCACGGCCGAACAGCAGGGCGTAGCCGGTGGGAAGCCGGTCGAGGATACGGTCGAGGAGTTTCTCGTCGATGAGCTGGGCGACGATGCGCAGGACGGTGCCGGTGTCCCAGCGGGTGGTGGCTGGTGTGCCGCCGGTGCGGGAGGAGAGGTCCTCGACGAAGCCCCAGCCGGTGAGGGGCCGGGTGGCGGGTGTCTGTGAGGTGAGGATGTCGGCCGCTTCGCGGGGCAGCTCGGCCGCCAGAGCCACGCGCTCGTCGCCTGTCAGCTGCCCCCCGAGGAGGGCCAGCACGGCGCGCACGGCCTGCTCGGCCCGTGCGCGGGTGGGATATGCGCCTTCGTAGCGCACTCTTTCCAGCATCTGCTCGTAGGTCGTGCTGACGGGGGACCGGAACGGCTCCTGCTGGGGGGTCATCGGTGACGCGGTTGCCTTTCTCGTGGGAGGTGTTGGGGGAGGCGGCGGCCGGGGTCCTTTCGCCGGCCACCGATGTCGCCCGGCCGGGGGAGCGGGGCGTCGCTGCCTTCTGCCCTGCGCGCCGGGCGCGGAGCACGGGGCGGCCGCAGAGCGGCCGTCACCCCCGTGTGCCGCGCGGCCGGGAGGGGGCTCAGCCGCTGATCTCCTTGTGGGCGGAGCCGCCGATGGCGATCCTGCGCGGCTTGGCGCGTTCGGCGATCGGGATGCGCAGGGTCAGCACACCCGCTTCGTAGTCCGCCTTGATGTGCTCGGTGTCCAGGGTGTCGGCCAGCACGACCTGGCGGGAGAAGACACCCAGGGGCCGCTCGGCGAGCTCCATCTGGACGTCGTCCGCCTTGGTGACGGGCCGCCGCTCGGCCTTGACGGTCAGCATGTTCCGTTCGACGTCGATCTCGATCGCGTCCGTGGAGACGCCGGGCAGGTCGAGGGCGATCACGTACTCCTCGCCCTCGCGGTAGGCGTCCATGGGCATCGCCGACGGCCGCGACCAGGTGCCGGCCGTGTTCAGGAGCTGCTGGGTGAGCCGGTCGAGCTCACGGAAGGAGTCGGTGCGCATCAACATGGTGAAACACCTCCAGTGTTCAGGTCAGGCACTTTGCTGCCAATGCGGTTCACCTGCCTTCGTTGTAACATGTCATCCAAGTGATGACAAGTTGAGTGTCGCCGAGATGACGACAGTGTCTGCTTCTGCTGGAGATTCCATGATCAGCGATGATCGGCCCACCCCGCGCGCCCGCGGTCTCACCCCCACGTCCTTCCTCGCCGCCGCCGCCCTGAACACGATCCACGAAGCCCTGCACACCGCCCGGACGTCGCAGGACGAGGTGCGCCCCGAGCCCGACCGGACCGGCTCGGAGCAGGCACTCGCCGCTCTCCTGCTGCTCCGTGAAGTCCGTGATCAGCTCGCAGGGTGGGAACCGGGCCTGATCGAAGAGGCCCGGGAGGCGGGCGCCAGCTGGGCCGACCTCGCACATCCCCTGGGTGTCTCCAGCCGCCAGGCCGCCGAACGCCGCTACCTGCGCGTACGCCCCGGAACCCCGGGGTCCACGAGCGAACAGCGGGTGCGGGCCACCCGCGACCGCCGTGCCGCCGCCCGCACCGTCACCGCCTGGGCCCGCGCCAACGCCGCGGACCTGCGCCAGCTCGCCGGTCAGATCACCGCGCTCACCGATCTTCCCGCCACCGCCCGCACCCCTCTCGCCGAACTCACCGCAGCCCTCGCCGAGAACGACGCCGGTGCCCTCGTCGGCCCCCTGGCGGTGACACACCCGCATCTGGTGTCCGCCCACCCCGACCTCGCGGCGCGCGTCGAGGACGTCACCCGCCACACCGACCGGCTCCGCCGGCACAGCGGCGACCAGCGCCAGGGACCACAAAGACCACCGGCGCGCTGAGCGTCGAAGGACGGGTGCGGGTCCCGAAGGATCGGGGGCGCTGCGTCGGGGGCCGGGAAAGGCACGGCTCGACCTGGCCGCATGGTGGGCGGCGACCGACTTCGCGCCCGGGGCCCCGCCGGCGGCGCGTGCTCCGGCGACGGCACGGCTGAAGCACCGGCTGGGCAAGGTCCGTCTGCGTCTGCGCCCGCGGCGGGCGGACGGCGGCCGGGGGCAGGTGGACGTCGCACCCACCGTGCGTGGACGGTGGCTGTTGCGGCCGGTCGCCGCTGTCGCCCTGACGGTGGCCGGGCGCCCGGTGCGGAGAGGCTTCCGGTCCGCGGTGGAGCAGGCGGCTGACGCATGGAACCGGTCGACCGGCGAACTGCTGGCGCTCACCCCGGACGACCTCCGGGCCGAAAGCGCACTCGTCCCTGAGCGGCAGCCACGGTATGCCTGCCGTCCCACTGGACCGGGTCCGTACGGTCCAGTGGGACGGCGCTAGAACACCGACAGTCCCGTGAGCGTCGTGAAGCGGTCCAGGGCCGCCACTCCCGCCACCGAGTTGCCCCGCTCGTCCAGACCGGGCCCCCACACGCAGAGCGTGCAGCGGCCGGGGACGACGGCGATGATGCCGCCGCCGACGCCGCTCTTGCCGGGCAGGCCCACGCGGTAGGCGAAGTCGCCCGCGGCGTCGTACGTTCCGCAGGTGAGCATGACCGCGTTGACCTGTTTGGCCTGACTCCGGGTCAGCAGACGGGTGCCGTCGGCGCGGATGCCGTGCCGGGCGAGGAAACCGGTGGCCAGGGCGAGGTCGGCGCAGGAGGCCTCGATGGAGCACTGGCGGAAGTACTGGTCGAGGAGGACCGGAACCGGGTTCCCCATGTTCCCGTACGAGGCCATGAAGTGGCCGAGCGCGGCGTTGCGGTCGCCATGGGCGGACTCGGAGGCGGCGACACCTTCGTCGATGGCGAGCTCCGCGTTGTCGCTCTCCGCGCGCAGGAACTCCAGGAGGGTGCCCGCCGCGTCGCCGGTCTGGGTGTGGAGGCGGTCGGTGACGACGAGTGCGCCGGCGTTGATGAACGGATTGCGCGGGATGCCGTTCTCGTACTCCAGCTGCACCAGCGAGTTGAAGGGGTTGCCGGAGGGCTCACGGCCCACGTGCGCCCACAGCGTGTCGCCCTCGCGGGCCAGGTCGAGGGCGAGGGTGAAGACCTTGGAGACGGACTGCGTGGAGAACGGCTGCCGCCAGTCCCCGACTCCGTACACCGTGCCGTCCAGCTCCGCGACGGCCATGCCGAACCGGTGCGGGTCGCATGCCGCGAGCGCCGGGATGTAGTCGGCGGGCCGACCGCGTTCGGGCATGCTCTCGATCTCGGCGGCGATACGGTGCAGAAGGGGCTGAAAGGTGGGGGACGAGGTCATGACCGCCATTGTGCCGTCGGGCCCTCCGGGGTGTGCCATGGGGTGGAGCCGAGCTGAGCCGGGTGGGCGGGTGCGGGTGGTTCGTGGCCGGCCGCAGCGTACGAACCGGCCCCAGGCTTTCGAGGGGCGCGGGAAAACCGTGCGACAAGCCCTCACCGGCCCGCACCCGCCTGTGCTCAGCCGGTCCGGGACCCCGCCGAAACCTCCGGACGGAGCAACGCGGCCAGCGCGTCGGCCGGCAGCAAGCCCTTCTCCAGGACGGGTTCGGCGACGCCGCGTCCCGTGGCGAGGGCTTCCTTGGCGATGTCGGTGGCCGCCGAGCAGCCGATGTGGGGGTTGAACGCGGTGACGAGGCCGATGGAGTTCCCGACGGCCGTGCGCAGCACGTCCGTGCTGGCCGTGATCCCGGCGACGCACCGCTCGGCGAGCGTCAGCCAGGTGGCGCGCAGGTGGGTGATGCTCTCGAAGAGGGAGTGCAGGATGATCGGTCGGAAGGCTTTCACCTGGGGCTGGCCGGCCTCGGCCGCCATGGTGGTCGTGACGTCGTTGCCGATCACCTCGGCGGGGACGTCGCGGTGGCCGAGGAGGTCGTGCTCACTGCGGACGGTCATGTCGGTGCGGGTCCTCCTTCCGGAGTGGGTGAGCCGGGGGAGGGCGGGCGGTGGTGAATCAGGTGTGCGTTCCCCAGGGCGACGAGGGCGTCGTCGGAGGCTCGAGCGCCCGCGCCGGACGGATGCTTCCGACCACCGCACCGCCTCCGAGCAGCGGTGCACCGGCGAACTCGGCGAGTGCGGCCGGGTCGACGCCGCAGCGTGCGAGAGCCGCCGCGGCCACCGGTACGCGCGCCCGGTCCGCGCCGTCCGCGATCTTCACGGCGACGGCCCGGCCGTCCGGGAGCGCCGCGATCTGGACCCCTTCGAAGCCGTCCTTGGCGAGGAGTCCCGGCACGGCCCGCATCAGCGCGGCGACATCGCGGCCGGAGCCCGACACCATTTCGGCGTGCTCGCGCATCGCGTCGGCCACTCGGGCTTCGGGGGTGCCGGGCGGGGCCGTGGTGATCCGGGCGGCGGCGCGTGCGAGCCCGTGCAGCGAGACGGAGAAGAGTGGAGCGCCGCAGCCGTCGACCGTGACCCGGGCGACGCTCTGACCGGTCAGGTCCTCGACGACCTCCGCGATCGCCTGCTGGAGAGGGTGCGCGGGGTCGAGGTAGTCGTCGAGCGACCAGCCGTTGAGCCGCGCTGTGTAGAGCATCGCGGCGTGTTTGCCCGAGCAGTTCTGCGCGAGCCTCGACGGCAGTCGGCCCGCACGGATCCAGTCCTCGCGGACCACCGGGTCGAACGGCAGGTCCGTGACGTTGCGCAGATCGTTCTCGGCGAGCCCGGCGAGCTCCAGGATCCGCCGGGTGCCGGAGAGATGCCGTTCCTCGCCGGAGTGGCTGGCGGCGGCCAGCGCGAGCAGGTCCCCGTCGAGCGGCAGCCCGGCCCGCAGCAGCGCCACGGCCTGCACGGGCTTGAGCGCCGAGCGCGGGTAGAAGGCCGCCTCCACGTCACCGATCTGCAGCTCCACACTCCCGTCCGCGGCGAGCACGACGACCGAGCCGTAGTGGACCCCCTCGATGACGTCGCCGCGTATGAGATGGGCGACGGGCGCGTGCTGCGGTTCTCGGACGGAGGGTGCCTCGGCGAGTGGACTGTTGTACGCGGTATGTGTGTTGATGCTCATGCCTCCACATCGGACTTCCGTACGCCCCGCTCCCCGTCGGCGTGCGTCAGGACCGGTACGGCGTATCTGCTCTTCGAGGGACTGCTCGCTCACGCCTGGGGTCCTCCGCCTTCCGTGGGGGTGTCCGCGCCGTCGGTGCGTTCGGGGCGGACGATCGCGCTGAGGGTCGTCTCGACGCGGTCGAGGTGGTGGGCCATGGCCTCGGTCGCGTCGCGCTCGCTGCCGTCGACGAGCGCCTCGACGATGGCGCGGTGTTCACGGTTGGACTGCTCGCGGCGGCCGCCGAGTTCGTTGAGGAACGCCGACTGCCGGGCCAGCGCGTCCCGGATCTCCTCGATCACCCGGCGGAAGACCGGGTTCTGGGCGGACTGCGCGACGGCGAGGTGGAAGAGCGTGTCCATGGCCACCCACGCTGTGGTGTCGGTCTCCCGTTCCATCCGGTCGAGGAGGTGGGCCAGGTGGTCGAGGTCTTCGGGCGTGCGGCGCTCGGCGGCGTAGCCCGCGACGGGGATCTCGACGTGCCGCCGGACCTCCAGCAGGTCACTGGCCGTGTAGTCGCCGAAGGTGGGGTCCTCGACCGGCCCGTTCGAGACGACGAACGTGCCCTTGCCCGTCCGGGAGACGGTCAACCCCATCGTCTGCAGGGCTCGCAGAGCCTCCCGCAGTACGGGCCGGCTGACTTCGAGGCGGCGGCAGAGTTCCGCCTCGGAGGGCAGTTTGTCCCCCACGGCGTAGTCACCGCGCTCGATGGCACGCCGCAGATGACCGAGCACCGCTTCCATCGCGCTGACGCGCCGCGGCACCGAGTCACCTGTCTGGCTGTCTGACAGGTTCACGGAAGTGATCCTGCGGACAACGGGGGCCGGCTGTCAAGAACGAGCAGTCGGCCCCCGCTCCCCGGCCGGTCTGAGCCCCGGGCGCCCAGCAGTGGTCCGACCGTGATCCGTCAGGGCACGAACGCGTTGAAGGGGTGTTTGGCCACGAACTTCAGCGCCGGGCGATCGAGGTGTACGCGACCACGAACGAGACGGCCGTGCCCGTGGTCGGTGGAGTGGCGCGCGATCCCGTGCCCAGGGAGCCCCTGAGTTCGTGCAGGCCCGCGTTCCTGAGGTCCGGGATGCCGGGGAAAGGGCGGGGCCGGGTGGCCGCGACCCGGTCGAGGGCGAGGGCAGTGGACACGGTCGCGCCGGAGCGCGGTGAGCCAGGGAAGGGCGGGGCCGAAATCCATGAACGGCTCACCGGCATCGCGCCCTTGTGCGAGGTGTCGTCTCCTGCGACGCATCCGGCGTTTACTGCGCCCGCCGCCAGATCGGCGGCATGTTCGCCGTGCCCCGGCGACCACCGGCTCTTCAAGCCCGCGAGTCGGCCCGCAGCGCCGACAGCCGTGGCACGGACCCGAACGGTGCGGCAGCGTCCCCCCGACGGACCCCCGGTCAAGCCCGGTGCCGTGGGGGAGAGGGCTCCCACTCGAGGAGGGCGAGTCCAGCGGCCATGCCTCCACCGAAGCCGGCGAGGAGCACGAGGTCGCCGGGAGTGAGGCTGGCGGTGGCGTGGTCGAGGGTCAGGGGGACCGAAGCCGCTCCGGTGTTTCCGTACTCCCGTACGGTCGAATGGGTGAGCGCGGGCGGGAATCCGAGGCCTGCCGCGAGCGCGTCGATCATGCGGCCGTTGGCTTGGTGCGGGACGAGGTGCGTGCGCGGCCCGGTGCCGGAGGCAGGGGGACGGTGTTCGTCCAGGAAGTCGCGGATCATCGGCCCGATCCGGCTTTCGACGAACGCGCGTACGGCCCGGCCGTCCATCGTGAAGTAGTGCAGCCCCTCGGCGAGGGACTCCGGCGAAGCGGGGATGCGGGAGCCGCCGGCCGGGACCCGGATCAGGTCCCGTTTGTCGGGGAAGGTCGCCAGGCGGGTGGCGAACACGCCCCGCCCCCGAGCGGGCCCGAGGACGACCGCGCCCGCGCCGTCACCGAAGAGCACCACGGTGCGGCGGTCGGTGGGCCTCAGGGTACGGGAGTAGACATCGGCTCCGATGACGAGGGCGTGTCCCGTGGTGCCGTGCAGCATCCGCTCCGCGGTGGCCAGGGCGAAGACGAAACCGCTGCACACCGCGTTCATGTCGAAGCAGGGTGTGCCCGCCGGGACGCCCAGTTCCAGGGCGACGGCGGTGGCGGTGGGGGGTTGCGGGGAGTCCGGGGTGGAGGTCGCCACGATGATCAGTGAGATGTCCTCGGCGCAGACGGCGGCATCGGCCAGCGCACTGCGGGCGGCCGTCGAGGCAAGGCTGGAGGTCACCTCGTCGGGCTTGGCCCAGCGGCGTTCCCGGATACCGGTCCGCTGGACGATCCACTCGTTCGTGACCCCGGCTGGTGCTCCCACCTCCTCGTTGGTGACGACGTTGCCGGGCAGGCAGGAGCCGGTGCCGAGTACTCCGACCGCGTCCTTGGCGGAGGACGCAGCTGCACGACTGGTCATGATCCCTCGTTTCGTGTCGGTGCCGGGCGTACAGGGGCCCGGGGCCCGCGTCGTGTGGCGCACGGCGGCTGCGGCGGCCCGGTGCGTGGACCGGGGGGGGGGGGGGGAAACGCGCGGGCGCGCTGCCCGGTCCTCCCTGTGACCACCCCGCGCGGAG
>NZ_JAPJDM010000018.1:0-144890 GCF_026242095.1 Streptomyces sp. NEAU-W12 | reverse complement strand
CCCGCCCGCCCCCCCCGCGCCCGCCCCCCCGGCGCCGGGCCCCCCCCCCAACGCGCTGTCGCGCTGCCCGGTCCTCCCTGTGACGACCCCGCGCGGAGAAAGCCCTGGGGTGGGGCCCGGCGTTCAGGGGACGCGCCCGGCGCCCGGGGAGGAACGGGTGACGGGGCCGTTCCCGGTGGCGGTCGATGGAACTGCCGTGGCTCCCCCGGAGCGCGGCCGCCGCAACCCGTTCCGGTGGTGCCCGTGTCGACGGCACGGCCGCCGGGGCGGTGCCCGGCCCGGTGCGCCGGGGGAGCCGGGACGGTGCCCGAGGCAGAAGGGCGGCGACCGGTCAGGCGGCCTCGTAGATGCGCTGGTGGTCGCGCAGGGCTGCCAGCCGGTAGGGGCCCTGGGTCTGGTGCGGGAGCTCGTACCAGCCGCCGTCGGTGGGCAGGGTCCGCTCGCGCAGTTCCCGATAGGCCTCGTAGCCGATGGCCCGTCGCTTGCCGACCGCTTCCTGGTGGGCTGCGCCCCGCAGGTGCGCCTTGTAGCCGGCGCGGACCCGGCCGGCGAAGAACTCGGCGACACTGCCCGAACCGTAGCTGAACAGGCCCAGCGTCCGGCCGGTCAGATCGTCCGGGCTGTCGAGGAGTGCGGTGAGGGCCAGGTACATCGACGCGGTGTAGCTGTTGCCCACCGTTTCGTTGTAGCCGGTCGTGGCGGCGACGGCGTGGTCGAGCGCCTCCTCGTCCGCCTGCGCGCCGCAGGTCTCCAGCAGCTGGCGGTGGGCTTTGAAGGCCAGCCGGGTGTAGGGCTGGTGATAGCAGAAGGCGCGGAACTCCTCCAGCGGCAGGCCGCCCCGGACGTGGTAGTCCCGCCAGGCGCCCTGGACCGCCTCGAGGTAGGCCGCGACCGATTCCTTGCCGTTGACCAGGGCGGTGGTGCGGTAGTTGGGACGCCAGAAGTCCATCACGTCGGAGGTGAAAAGGCCCGAAGGGCCGGTGAGTTCGAGCAGTGCGGGCTCGGCGGAGACCAGCATGGCCGCTGCCGCCGCCCCCTGAGTGGCCTCCCCGGGACTGCCGAGGTCGTAGCGGGAGATGTCGCTCGCGATGACGAGGACCTGCTGCTGCGGGTCCCGGTGCACCAGTCCGGCCGCGAACTGGAGCGCGGCGGTGGCACCGTAGCAGGCCTGCTTGACCTCGACCACGCGGACGTTCGGCGGCATCCCGAGCAGTGAGTGGACGTAGATGCCCGCTGCTTTGGACTGGTCGATGGAGCTCTCGGTGGCGAGGACGACAGTGCGGACGCGGTCGGTGCCGTGGCGCTGGACCAGGGGCGCGGCGGCAGCCGAGGCCATGGTGACGATGTCCTCGTCGGCGGTGGGCAGGCTCATCGCGCGCTGCCCGATGCCCTTGTGGTACTTGGCGATGTCGGTGCCGTTGCGGCGGGCGAGTTCGGTGTGGCTGAGGACGAGGCTGGTGGTGCGGAAGGACAGGTCGTGGATACCGATGGCGAGGTCACTGGGCATGGGTGTCTCCGTTGGCGCGCTCGAGACGGGTGTGGGCTTGCATCAGTTCGCCGGGGTTGGTCTGTGCGGCGAGCAGGGAGAGTTCGCCGCACAGGACGGTGGCGGCGGCCAGGACGGCGAGGCGGCGGGCGTTCTCGCCGGCGGGACGGTCCTCGCGGCAGCCCAGGCGGGCGAGGTTGTCCTCGACGAAACCGAGGCCCTTGCCGTTGCCCACGGTGCCGAGGACGAGGTTGGGCAGGGTGCAGGAGAAGTACAGGTCGCCCTCGCGGTCCTGGACGTAGGTGACCCCCTGCGAGCCCTCCACGATGTTCGCCGCGTCCTGGCCGGTGGCCAGGTAGAAGGCGAGGAGCATGTTCGCGTAGTGGGCGTTGGCCGAGCGGATGCCGCCGGCCAGGAGGGTGCCGACGAGGTTCTTGTTGGTGTTGAGCGCGGTGACGCGGGCCGCGGTGGTGCGCAGACGTTCGGCCACGATGTGCCGGGGGACGAGGATCTCGGCGACGACGTTCTTGCCGCGGCCGAGGATGCCGTTGATGGCGGTGGCTTTCTTGTCGGTGCAGTAGTTGGCGGATATGGAGCCGTAGCGGATGCCGGGGACGGTGGCCAGCAGATGGGCCAGGAGGGCGTCGGCGGCCAGGGTGGCCATGTTGTGGCCGGATGCGTCACCGGTGGCGAATTCGAAGCGGAGGAAGAGCAGGGGGCCGGTGATTTCGTGGCGCAGGTCCAGCAACTGGGCGTAGCGGCTGTTGCGGCGGGTGATCTCCCGCAGCTGCGGCAATTGGTCGTGGACGGCGAGGGCGGCGGTGTGGGCGCGGGCGGCGTCGTCCGCTTCGACCAGGACGGAACGTGTCATGCGTTCGTCGACCAGGGTGGTGCGGATGCCTTCGTCGACCAGCCGGGAGATCTTCGCACCGCGGCCGACGGAGGGCCACAGCGGGGATTCGTAGGTGGCCAGAGGGACCTCTGCCTCGGTGGTGGCGACATTCCCCGAGATCCGCAGCGGACCTGCCCAGCGCAGGGGAACGCCCGCTGTCATGGTGCCGGTCAGTGGCTCGGCCGTGACGGTCATGACGTGACTCCTTTCGCCGCGGCCGTCGTCAGGTCGCGGTCCAGACAGAATTCGCGCAGGGAGCCGGACAGCAGTACGTCGCATTCGGCGAGTGCCGCCGGGCTGTGTGCACCGAGCAGGGTCATCAGGGCGGTGAGCTGGTCCAGCCAGGTGGTGATGTGCTGTACCAGGGCCTCCACACCGCCGTCGAGAAGAGTGGTCAGGAAGGGACCGGAGGCGCCGACGGCCCGGGCACCCAGAGCGAGGGCGCGGGCCACATCCAGGGGATGGCGTATGCCGCCGGAGGCGAGCAGGGGCAGGCCGCAGTCGCGGGCGTCGAGCAGCGCGGCCGGAGTGCTCAGACCCCAGCCCTCCAGGTAGGCGTAGTCGGGGTGCCGGCGGCGGCTGTTCTCGATGCGGGCGAAGTCGGTGCCGCCGCTGCCGGCCACGTCGGCGATCCGGACGCCGAGGGAGGCCAGCTCCCTGACCGTCCGGCCGCTCAGCCCGAAGCCGACCTCCTTGACGATCACCGGTACCTCGACGGCGGTGACGATCCGCTCGATGCCGTGGGCCCAGTGACCGAAGGAGCGGTCGCCTTCCGGCATGACGGTTTCCTGGACGGTGTTGAGATGGATCTGCAGGGCGTCGGCCCGCAGCAGGCCGACGGCGCGTCGGGCCTGCTCGGGGGTGGCGGTGGCGTTGAGGTTGGCCAGGACGAAGCCGTCGGGGTGTTCGCGGCGGACGGGCGTGAAGGTGGGCGCGGTGGTGGGATCCTTGAGGTAGGGGCTCATGGAGCCGGTGGCGATGGGCAGTCCGGTCTCGCGGGCGGCGATGGCCAGGTCGCGGTTGATCTCGCCGGTTTTCGTACTGCCGCCGGTCATGGCGTTGATGTAGAGCGGGGCCGGCCAGTGCAGTCCGGCGAACCGGGTGTCCAGGGAGACCTTCTCGCGGTCGGTGCCGACGAGGGCGTGGTGCACGAAGTTCACCTCGTCGAACCGGCTGGCGGACTGCGGCACGCCAGGGGGTGCCGCGCGGCCTTCCGGTGAGTACTGGGCGCGGGCGAGCCGTACGTGCTCGTCCTTCCGGTGTGCGGTCATCAGGCGTGTCCTCGCAGAGATGTGGAGACGGAACTTGGCCCGGCGGCGGGCCCGGCGTCGTGCTGTCCGGCGTCCGGTGCGGCGTCGGCGGTCACCTCGAGCGGCAGCGGGGTGATGCCGGCCGCGCTCCAGCGCTGCCGCAGGAGTGTGGGGGAGCGGTGGTCCGGGAGCAGGGCTATGCCGCAGTCGCCGCCGCCCGCGCCGGAGGGTTTGGCAGCTCCGCCGCAGGACTCGGCCACCTCGCACAGCAGCCGCAGCGACGGGGTGAAGATGCCGAGGGCGGCTTCCGTGTCCAGCCGCGCCAGGAGGTGGCGGGCGCTGCGCACCGCATCGAGCAGTGCCTGCGGCTCACCTCGTTGGAGAGCGCGCGCCACGGCCGTCGCGCACCGCTCGCTGTCGGCGAGGAAACCGTCCCGGGCGGTGCCGCGCCACCACTGCTTCGCGGCAAGGCCGGCGACCAGGGCCGAGGTGGACGCCGGGCTGCCGCTCCAGCCGGCGTGCAGGACGAGACCGGGCGGCGGCGGCAGCGCCCGGACCGCGAAGTCCGGCCAGTGGGTGCGCAGGGTCCGCGCGACCCCGTTCAGGTGCAGGCTGTGCCGCAGGGCGTGCCGGTCGGGTGCCCGGTAGACGACCCAACCGCGCCAGGCCGCGGCCGCGAGGTCGGCGCCCGAGGGACCCGCGTCGACCCGGATGCTCGCCAGCAGGGCGAGCCGGAAGTGGTCCTGCGGGGACAGCCGCATGCCGTAGTGGTCCGCCACGGCCTGCGTGGCGGCGACGGTGACCGCTGCGCTCGACCCCAGCCCGATCTTGATGCCGTTGTGGTGCAGGTCGCTGCGCACCGTGAGCCGCAGGGGCGCGAGACCGAGCCCCTGCTCGGTCCGCAGCCCTTCGACGGTCTCCACGACGGAGACCAGGTGCGCCAGCACGCCGCGAACGAGGCCGGGGTCGTGGAGGGACACGGTCCGCAGTCCCTCGCCGCTCCGGCACAAGCGCACCTCGTGGTCCAGCAGATCGGAGTCGATGACGATCTCGGCGCCCTCGGCCGCGCAGGCGGTGACGGTGACGTACCGGTTCACCGCCACGACCACGGCCGGCTGCCCCGGTTGCAGGACGGCGTACTCACCGGCCACCAGGAGCTTGCCCGGCGCCCTGCGCGTGACGGCCCGGCCCGCCATCACCCGTCCTCCGTCCGGAGACTGGCACCGGGACCACTGCGGGCCACGACCACACGGGCGCCGGTGACCGCGCGCATCCGGTGGGCGACCCGCTCCGCGTCGGCGTCGGCGCACAGCACCTTGACGTTGGGCCCGGCGTCCATCGTCGCCCAGGCGCCCACGCCTTCCTCGCGCAGCGCGCGGACGTGGCCGAGCACCGCGTCCGATGCGGCGGTGCGGTAGCGGACGGCCGGCTGTGCCGCTTCCATCGCGGCGTGCATGCCGAGAGCGTTGTGCTCGGCGATCTCGCCCACGGCCGTCAGGTCGCCCCTGCGCAGTGCCTCACGCATCCGGACCAGGGCCGCACGGCTGTCCGCCAGCCACTCCTGGTACAGCGCGGAGGTGGCGACCGTGTGCCGCATGGCCTCCCGGCTGGAAACGGGCTTGGGACCCGCCTCCAGGACGACGGCGACCAGCGCAGCCTCCAGGCGGGCGTCCGTGAGCGGCTCCGCGTAGGAGCTCCGGTCGGGGTCGGGGTCGTCCGGGGCGCCGGCATGCCAGACCACGAAGCCGCCGAAGACCGACCGTGCGGCGGAGCCGGACCCCCGACGGGCCAGACGGGACAGCGCCCGGGGGTCGCAGGGCAGGCCGTAGGCGTGGGCCGCGGCCAGGGCCAGCGCGGCGAAACCACTGGCGGACGAGGCGAGCCCGGCTCCCACCGGCACGGTGTTGCGGGTGTCCACCACGGCCCGCTCCCCGCGCCCGGCCCGCTCGCGCACCAGATCCAGGAAGCGGACCGTGCGGCGCAGCACCTCGCCGCCGGCGGCGACGCCGTCCATGACGACGTGGTCGGCTTCGACGGCCGGATCGAGCCGGACAGCCGTCGTGGTGGGAAACACGTCGAGGGTCATCGACAGACTGTCCGCGAAGGGCAGCACCAGGTGCTCGTCGCGTTTGCCCCAGTACTTGACCAACGCGATGTTCGGATGCGCGACCGCCAGCGCCGACTCAGGAACCGTCATGGCCGGCCCCCTCCGTCACCGGGGCGGTCCATGTGCGCGCGTCGTGCTCGCGGCTGAGCGCCCCGGCCACCGCCTCGGCCTCCTTCGGGGTCGCGGTCAGTGCCAGGACGCAGCCTCCGAGCCCGCCGCCGCTCATCTTGGCCCCCAGCGCACCCGCGTCGAGCGCGGTGCCGGCCAGGGCGTCGGTGCGTTCCGTCGTCAGGCCGAGACCGGCGAGGAGGTCGTGGCAGGCGGTGAGCCGTCGGCCCAGCGAGGCGAGCCGTCCGTCCGTCAGGTCGCCGAGCGCGGCCCGGGTCAGTTCGGCCGAACGGTCCACGAACCGCGCACCGTGGCCGGGGTCCCGCGCGAAGGCGTCCCGCAGCATGGCGACGGCCTTCCTGGTACCGCTGCCGCTGCCGCTGTCCGCCACCACGATCTGGAACGCGGTGCCCACCGGCGGCGTGCTGTGCCGGCCCTCCGCCAGCAGCACCGGCCGTGTGCTGCCGGTGGCCAGTGCGTCGATGCCGCTGGCCAGGCCGTGCGCCGACCGTTCGGACACCTGCACCAGCTCGAAGGCGTCCCGCTCGCTCAGGCCGGTGTCGAAAAGACGGTCCAGAGCATGGACCAGCGCGCGGGCGTTCGCCGCGCTGGAGCCCAGGCCACGGGCCGGCGGGATGCGGCTGTCGAGCAGTATCTCCAGGGGGGGCGTTTCGCGGAGGCCGGCCCGCCGTGCGAAGGCGTCCAGGAGCAGTCGGAACTCCTCGGGGACCTCCTCCTCCGTCTCGTCGGCGAGTCCCTGGGGGACGGGAACGACGCGGCGCAGGCGAAGCGGTCCTGGTCGGGCCTGCTTCGAACGGCGCACGGCAGCTCGGCAACTCAAGGCCGGCAGCGGGAGGGCCAGCGCCGGGGCGCCGTAGACCACCGCGTGCTCGCCGAGCAGGATGGCCTTGCCGTGCGCCCCTCCCGTCGCGACGCGTCGCGCCTCGGTCGCGGACGCGGAGTGCGTGGACATGATCCGGGTTCCCTTCTCATCGGGAATGGGTGGTGTGGGGCCCCGTCGAGGCCGGCCCCGCTCTGCCCGCCGGTGCCCGCCGGTGCCCGCCGGTGCCCGCCGGGCAGAGAGCCCGGTCGGGCGCAGTGGCCGTAATCCGGTGCTGCGGCCGGGAGGCTCGGGCGTTCGGTGCGGTGCGTCCGGGGTGGAGCGTCGGCCGTGCAGGAGAGGTCCTCGGGGCCCCCGGCGAGGCGAAGTGCCGTGCCCGGCGCCTCGCGCCGGTGCGCCCCTCCGGTCACAGCACTAGCCGCGGCCTGCGGACACCACACCGGTGGTGACGACGTCACGCACCCGCTCGGCCGCGCGTTCGCCCGTGACAAGACTGGAGTTGGTGGCACTGAAGGCCAGGTAGTCCCCGGCGAGCTGGATGCGGCAGCGGGGGTCCAGGCCGCGGTTGAACTCGCGCAGCCGGACGTAGTCACCGGGCTTGCGCAGGATGACAGCGTTCTTCCACCGCTGGACGTACGCCATGTCCTGGTGGGCCTCGATGTGCCGGGCCAGCTCCGGCCACGCCTGCCGGTGCACCTCGTGGGTCAGCGCCACGACCTTGTCGTCGTCGGCGTCCCAGTGCCGCATCGCCCACGGGTAGCGGTAGTAACTGGTCAGCAGCGCATGATCCCGGGGAGCGCGACCGGGGGCGAAGTTGTGGTTGAAGGTCACCACGCCCAGGTCGGGGTGTTCCCGCTGAGGGAAGAGCACGCAGGTGGCTGTCTCGCTCGGCCGGCGGTCCACGCCGAAGTACACGTGGATGTCCGGCACATAGGGCACGTTCTCCAGATAGGCCAGCGTCGTGGGAGCCAGGCCGGGGCACAGGCGGGCGGCGACCGGGCCGGGCAGGGCGACCACCGCGGCGGCGGCTTCCTCCGTGTGTTCGGGCTCGCCCTCCCGCTGCCAGTGCACCCGGACCCCGCCCGCGGTCTCCTCCACCTGCGTGACCTCGGCGCGGGTCTCCACGGGCAGCCGGGCGGCGAGCGCCGTGGTGAGGGTGTCCACCCGGTCCTGGAAGTTGAACCACTCGGAATTGACCGCCGGCATCGAGAACAGGAAGTTGACCACCGACAGGTCGGGAGGCGAGTTGAAGAACATCGCGCTCATCGGGTCCACCACCCACTCGCGGAACTCCGCGTCGAGGCGGCGGTCGGCATAGGCCGCGGCGGTCTCGGTGTCCAGCGCCGCGGCCTCGCCCATGTCGCTGTCCCAGCGCAGCCGGCTCCCGTACTTCTTCAGGTCCGCCTGCAGCCGGAGCATGGCCGGCAGCGAGGACCAGGGCAGCAGGCCCGAGCGCTTGAGGTCGGCGGGCCGGTTCGCTCGCATGCGGTGAACACGCCCGCTGCGGCGGATGCCGACGACGTTGTTGGTGCGCAGGGTGGTTCCCTCGATGCCGAGGTCGCGGACCAGGGCCCGCATCTGCGTGTAGTTCTCGATCAGCAGGATCGCGGCCAGGTCCATGTGGTAGCCCCGGCGTTCCACCGTGCGCATCCGGCCGCCGGCCCGTTCCTCGGCCTCCAGGACCCGGACCGGATGCCCGGCCTGCTGAAGGCGGAAGGCGGCGGTCATGCCGGCGATGCCGGCGCCGATGACGATGATCGGTTCCTTGGTGCCCGTGGCGTTCACGGTTGTCCTTTCGTCCGAGCGGAGGCGGGGATGAGCTCACTCGACCGGTCCGGCAGGTGTGCCGGCTCCAGGCGGCCCGAAAGCTGACGGGCCGCCTGCACGGCCGAGCAGATGCTGTGGTGCGTACTGGACTGGGTGAAGAAGTCGCCCCCGGCGAGCCGGACGCGGGAGGAACTCGGCCACGCTTTGCTGAGCCGGGCCAGTTCGCGGTAGTCGCCCGGACGCCGGAAGACCACGCACTGCCCGGGGCGCAGGACGTGCGTCATCGTGGTGTGACGCTCGGTCTCGGGCACCAGCCGCAGCGCTCGCAGCGCGGCACGGGCGTGGTCGACGAGCTGTTCCTCGGGCAGGTCGCGATGCCGGTCCGACCACGAGCCGCGGAAGTGCGCCATCACCAGCCCCCGCCCTTGGGGCACCCGGCCGGGAGCGGTGTTGTGCGGAAGGATCACGCCCACCAGCGCGGGATGCTCCGCCCGTGGGACGTTGACCATCACGGCCCGCTCCGCCGTGGGCCGGTCCAGGCCGAAGGCCACGTGGACGCTGCCGGTGTACTCCACGCGCCGGAAGAACTCGGCGAACGGCTCGTCCATCTGGCCGTAGAGGTCCGGTGCCCGTGCGGCGGGCACCGCCAGCACGCAGGCGTCGGCACGCTCGGTGCGCTCGCTCGTGCCGTCGCCTGCCTGCCAGGTGACCGAGACCCCGGCCGAGTCCTCCTCGACCTGGCGCACCTCGGCGTGATGGGTCACGGACAGTTGCGCCGCGAGGGCCCGTGGCAGCAACCCCACGCCGTCGCGGAAGGTGAACAGCCCGCCGCCGCCGAGCAGGGAGTTGAGCAGCATGAACGGTGCGATGGACGAGGTGCGCTCGACGTCCTGCAGCGAAGCGAGCATGCACAGCGGGTCCAGCAGGTGGTCGACGGTGCCCGGCCGCAGCCCGCGGCGGACCGCGTAACCCGCTACGGACTCCCCGTCGTGGCGGGCTGCCGCCGACATGTCGTACCAGTCCAGCGTCCGCCGTATCCGGATGTGGTCCAGCATCAGCTTGGGCAGGTCGGACGGGAACGGCGCGAAGCGCAGCAGTCCGGCCGCCATGCGCGGCAGGGATCCCACCCGCATGTGGTGCACCCGGCGGTCGCGCATGAGGCCGACCACGTCGGAGGAAGGCAGGATGCGGTCGCCGATCCCCGCCATCTCGGCCAGTTGCAGCATCGCGTGGTATCGGCGGGACAGCAACGAGGCGCCGGTGTCGACGAAGAAGCCACCACGCCGCACCGACCCCATCCGGCCGCCCACGTTCTCCGGCCCCGCGCTTTCGAGCACGGTGACGCGGCAGCCGCGCCGCTGCAGGAGGAAGGCACTGGTGAGCCCCGCGATGCCCGCGCCGACCACGATGACGTGGGGCCGTCCGCCCGGCTCCGCGGCCGGTCGCGGGCCCACCGCGGGGACCGGGCCGCTCATGCGGGCACCTCCGGGCGCGGCTCGTCGCGGTCGTACCGGGCGTGCCGCAGATACCACTCGACGTGGTTCTGGAAGCAGAGCAGGCCGTCGGCCCAGGCCCGGATGGCCGCGGTCTCGCTGCCGTTGTACGGACCGGAGGGGCCGCTGACCCGCTCCAGGGCCTTCTTCAGCGACTGCACCCGCTGCTCGATCCGCTCCAGCGTCTCGGTCGCGGCTTCCTGCAGCGTCTTGTGCTCCAGGCGGTGCAGCAGGACCACCAGGTTGTAGGCGTCCGGCCGGTTCAGCTCCTTCGACACCGAGCACAGGTCGTTGATCCAGGAGGCGATGTCGGCCGCGCAGCCGATCATCTCGGTGTACTCGGGCGTGCCGTAGAAACGCGCCGGGAGCCGTACCGACTCCGCCTGCTCCACGAAGTCCAGCAGCGGAAGCACCGGACCGGTGTCCCGGCGCAGCGCGATGTAGGCGTCGACGTCCGGCAGGTTGCCGC
Organism: Streptomyces sp. NEAU-W12; assembly: GCF_026242095.1. Classification (NCBI taxonomy): domain Bacteria; kingdom Bacillati; phylum Actinomycetota; class Actinomycetes; order Kitasatosporales; family Streptomycetaceae; genus Streptomyces; species Streptomyces sp. NEAU-W12. Next base: position 134,477 of record NZ_JAPJDM010000018.1, on the reverse strand, counting down.
GTGCCCGGTAGTCCGACTCCACCACCAGGGAGGTGAAGTAGTCGTCCAGATGCGCGAGGAACTCGTGGAACTGGACCGGCGCCATGAACTGCGCGGTACGGCTCAGCAGATCGGACAGCGCGTGTTGCAGGGAGTCCCCGGCGGCGGGCAGCGGTTCGCGGTGCCTGGCCGCGTCCACCATGCGGCGCAGTGGTGCGGCTGCCTTCTCCGCGGCACGGGCACTGGTGCCCGCGGGCCCGTCCTCGAAATGGTCGTCCAGGTTGAAGTACCACATCGTCCACTGAGTGATCAGCACGCGTATGCCGGTGTCCGCCCGCGGATAGCCGTGGCTGACCAGTTCACCTGCGCACAGGCGGCGCAGCGGGTGCCGGGCGTCGCCGGAGTCGATCAGACCGAACTGCCGGGCCCATTCCTCGCCGCCGCTCTCGACGGCCGCGATGTCGTCGGGGTCCCGTGAGGGGGCGGCGGGGAAGGGCCATCGGGGCAGGACGGTTTCGAGCACCGGATCGGAGACGGGGCTGTGCACGGTAGTTCTCCTTTCGCTCCCGCCGGCGAGGCGAACGCCGGCCGGGACTGGGCATGGGCATGGGTAGGGACAAGGGGGAGACACGGGAGGACAGGTGGGGCGGGGCCGGCAGGAGACCGCCGCGGACACGCGGGAGAGGGCCCGGCAGTCGCGGGGGAGGCTGCTTCGCAGCACCCGTCCGAGGGGTGGGCGGTATCAGTGGTCGCGGCCGGCCAGCCACTCGGCGAGTGTGCGCAGAGGCCGTGTGTCGGATGCCGGGAGACCGGTGCCGTTCAGGTGGTCCAATGCTTCGGACAGGTGCCGGCGCGCGAGGCCGGCGGACCGCCGCCGCCCGCCCGCGCGCTCGACCAGGTCGGCGGCGTGCTGGAGGGTTTCCGTCTCGTCCAGGGAGGGATCGCGGGCGTAGAGCGCGGCCAGTTCCGCACCCTCGGGGGTGCCGGAGCCCAGGGCGGCCACCACTGGCAGGCTCTTCTTGCGGGCGTGGAGGTCGGCTCCGGCCGGCTTGCCGGTCGTCTCGGGGTCTCCCCAGATGCCGAGCAGGTCGTCCACGTGCTGGAAGGCCAGGCCCAGGGACCGGCCGAAGGCGTCCAGACCTGCCGCCCGGGGCTCGTCGGCGTCGCCGGCCAGCGCACCGAGCCGGCACGCGGCACCCATCAGGGCGCCGGTCTTGCGTGCGGCCATGGTGGTGCACTCGGTGAGGGAGACCTCGACGCGCTCCTCGAAACCGATGTCCTCGAACTGTCCGCCGATGAACTGCTGCACGGCCTCGTTCAGCGCCGCGCCGGCCGGTGTGCCGCGGCCGTCCGCCTGGACGAGGGAGACCGCCAGGGCGAGCATGGCGTCGCCCGCCAGAAGTGCGCCGGCGATGCCGAAGACCCGCCATGCGGTGGGCCGGTGCCGTCGTGTGCCGTCCTGGTCGATGATGTCGTCGTGCAACAGGGAGGAGTCGTGCGCGAGCTGGACCGCCGCGGCGGAGCTGCCCCCCGTGCCGGGGCGGGCTCCGACGGCCCGTGCGGCGAGCAGAGTGAGTGCCGGGCGTACCGCCTTGCCCCAGCCGGCCGAGACGGGCCGGCCCTTCGCGTCCCACCAGCCCAGGTGGTAGCCGACGACGACGCGTGCCTGCGGGTGAAGGCCGAGAACCGCTTCGCGCAGCACCGGATCGGTCACGTCCCTGGCGTGGCGCAGCCAGGTCTCGGGCCCGGCGCCGCCGGCGGGCACCGCGGCCGTGCCCGCTTCTGTCGCGGTCTTCGTACCCCTTCCGCCTGCCGTCCTCACCGCGCCGCCCCCCTCGTGGCGGGACCAGTCGGGGCCGCCGCGGTCCGCTTGCCGTGTCGGTCCAGTACGTGACGGAACAGAGCGGCGAGGTCGTCCACGGCGACGCTGTCACCGCCCGCCTCCCCGAGCAGGTGCAACGCACGGTCGAGGTGCTGGAGTGCGGCCCGCTCGGCCTCCGCGCGCCCGCCTGCCTCCTCGACGAGGCGGGCGAGCTCGGCCAGTTCGCCCTCCCCGCGGACTTCGGTGGAATCCAGCCGTGCGGCCAGCCGGGAACTCGCCGCGGTACCGGAGCGCAACGCGGCGATCACCGGGTACGTCCGCTTGTTGCGCCGCAGGTCGCCGAAGGCGGGCTTGCCGCTGGCGGCGGGATCGCCCCAGATGCTCTCGATGTCGTCGGCCATCTGCCATGCCACTCCCAGATCCCAGGCCGCCGTGCGGAGCGTGCGCACCCCTGTCGTGGGGGCGCCCGCCAGGGAGGCGCCCACTTCGACGCAGCCGCCGAGCAGCCCACTGGTCTTGGCACAGGCCGCCAGATAGTCGTCGACGCCGACCCGGTCCACCGGAAAGCCGTCCAGCCCCAGGTCGGCCGCCTGTCCCCGGATGATCGCGCTCACCGCTTCCGTCAGGGCCTTGCCGACCGGATGCTCCGGTGTGCCCTTCAGCCCGGTGGTGATGTGCAGTGCCCGGCTCAGTAGTGCGTCGCCCGCCAGTACGGTCGGGCCGGTCCCGAAGACCACCCAGGCCGTAGGCCGGCCCCGCCGCAGTTCGTCGGCGTCCATCAGATCGTCGTGCAGCAAGGAGAAGTTGTGCACGAGTTCCGTGGCGACCGCACCGGGCACAGCGGTCTTCGTGCTCGCGCCGAACGCCCGCGCCGCGAGCACGGTCAGGGCGGCGCGCAGCATTTTGCCCGCATGGACGCCGGTGGGCCCGCCGTCGGGTTCGCACCAGCCCAGGTGGTAGGCGCTGATACGGGCCAGCCGGGGGTGGAGGTCCTCGACCGCCCTACGCAGTGCGGGAAGAGTGGCCGCGCGGCACTCGGCCAGCACCTCCTTGACGACATCCGCAGCGGTGACGCTGAGGACCTTTCCCTCACTCATGGATGCTCTCCCACTCCCACAGTCGTCGGTTCCTGACGGGTGCGGCGCCCGCCTGCGGCGGGAGCTCCGGACACGCCGCACCCGCGTCGTGCCGTCCTTGCTTCTCCGGCGCTTCCGGGATGTCGCCACAGGCAGAGGGCGATCCTTTGCGTACATGCATTTCGCCTCAGGATTCATGGCGCCCTGGAAAGCCGTACTCGCCTCCGTGCGCCCATGTGTCGCCCATGTGTTGGGATGGTGAATTCACGGATCTGGTGACACCGGTAGTCAAACACCTGCCGTGTCGGCGGCCAAGGGGCTATTGAGGGTGGTGATGTCCGACGGGTCGCGTTCTTGTGAACGTGTGATTCGCGGTGCGGTCTCCGGCTGCAGAGCGATGGAGCCCGGACCGTGATGAGGCTGAAAACTATCGGTTTTGTGTCCCGGAGTCAGGTTAACCGTATAAATGCTTTCTGATCATGGGGCAGGTTTGCCGGGCCCGCCCCACCGCTGCGACGGACCCATCGGTGCAGAGCCGTCACCGGGGTTTCTCTTCCCGCCTCCACCATTCGAACTCCAAGGAGTCGCCATGGCGCGCAGCCACCCGAATCACAAGCTGAAACGGCTCTTAGCGGAAGCCGGGCTGTCCGGCGAAGCGCTCGCCCGGTCCATCAACCTCGCCGCCGCCGAGAACCACAGAACCCTCCACTACAACCGCAAGTCCGTGGCCGGCTGGCTGGCAGGCTCCCGGCCTCCGGCCCCGGTTCCCGCACTGGTGGCCGAGACGCTCACCCGGCGTATCGGCCGGCATGTCAGCATCCCGGAGACGGGCCTTGCGCTCGTCCCCGACGAACCGGCCGACGCGCTGCGCACCACCGGTGGCAGCGGCCGGGCGGCGCTGGCCACGCTGACCGCGGCCGACACCGGGACCACCACCCGGAGAGCCTTTCGCGCGCTCCCTTTCCGGCTTGCCAACACCCCTCCGGCCTGGACCGAGGCCGAGCCGAAACCGACACAGGGCGACTGGCGGCTCGGCGCGGGCGACCTGGCCGCCCTGGCCCACAGCATCACGTACTACGCGGAGACCATCGACACCTACGGGGGCGCGCACGGGCGGACCGCGCTGGCCGCCTATCTCGCCACCGACGGCGCTGCCTTTCTTGCCGCCCGGACCGACCCGCAGACCCACGCACAGCTTCTCGGCAAGCTGTCCCGGCTGACCCATCTGCTGGCCCGCATGTGCGCGGACTGCGGTCAGAGCGGCGCGGCCCAGCAGTACTTCAACGTCGCCGCGCAGCTGGCGATCGAGGCGAGGGACCGCACCCTGTACGCCGTCACCCTCCGGGCCATGAGCGCGCAGCTGTGCCAGCTGGGCCACCGGGGCACGGCTCTCGCGGTCTCCGCCTGGTCGGCCGCGCCCGAGGACGCGCCGTCGCCCATCAAAGCCTTCCTGAAGAGCCATCTCGCCGTGGCGTACGCGACGGCCGGCCTGGGGCGCCAGTCACTCACGGCTCTCTGCGACGCCATGGAGCTGCACGGGGGGCGGGACGAACATCCCACCACTCCCTTCAGCGGCTACCCCGTGGCGGCGCTGCACTACCAGCGCGGTCACGTCTACCAGAGCCTCGGGGACTACGACAAAGCGGCCAACGCGCTCGCCGCCTCACTGCGGCACCGGCCCGGCCGCGCGCATCGCGCTCGCGCACTGACGCTCGCCCAGCTCGGCGAGGTCCTCCTGCTGGACGGCCGGGTGGACAGGGTGTGCGGGGTCACGGACCGCCTGCTCGACGACTACGGCCGCATCCGCTGCCCCCGCACCGCCGGCAGGCTGCGCGGCCTGCGTACCAGGCTGCTGCCTCACGCGAGGAGGCCATCGGTGCGTTCGGCCATCGACCGCCTGGACGGCTACGCCGCCTACCAGAATCCTCCGGCGAGCCTTGCGCTGTGACCTCGCGTCCCCGGTGCCGAACCGGAGCCGGCACCTCCGTGACCCCGGCCTGCCCACCGCGTGACACACAAGTGCACAAGCGTGAGTCGCGCACGGCAAGCACTTGTCCGGCAGCCCTACCGGACGCAGCCGCACCGAAGTGGAATGGAGGTGAGAACGGCAGGCCCGCGCCCCCGAACTCCGCGGGGAAGGCCGCCCCGTCGAGTCACTGAGAGGGATGCAGGCAATGCAGACGAATCCGATCGAGGTGCCCACCGCAAGCGGACTGCCGCTCCTCGGCTCCATGCTGGACCTGCGGCGCGACCCGCTGGGGACCTACGAACGAGCCCGGAAGGAGAACGGCGACCTGGTACGGGTGGTGGCCGGGCTCCCGGGGCTGCGCACGAAGATCTACTTCGTGTTCTCCGCCGACGGAGCCCAGCAGGTCCTCGCCTCCCAGTCCGCCAACTTCCGCAAGGACGACGCGTTCTCACTGGAAATGAGGGAGACCTTCGGCAACGGTCTGCTGAGCAGCCTGGACGACGACCATCTGCGGCAGCGCCGCCTGCTTTCCCCGCTCTTCACCAAGAAGAAGGTGGCGGACTACGCCCGCGCCGTGTGCGACGAGGCCGACGCCCTGTGCGGCCAGTGGGAGGCAGACGGAGGCGCAGGGGCCGACCTCAACGAGGACATGAGTCGGCTGACCGTACGGATGATCACCCGCATTCTGTTCGGTTCGGACGCCGAGGAAGCGGCTGAAGTGGTGCGGCGCTGCATGCCCGCACTCAGCACGTACACCCTGAGGCGGGGCCTGATGCCGGTGAAACTGCCCCGGTCCCTCCCCACCCCCGCCAACCGCCGGGCGCGGGCGGCGCAGGCGGAACTGCACGCACTGTGCGACCGGCTCATCGAGCAGCGCCGCACGAGCCGCGGCCCCGTCGGAAAGCAGGGGGCGGACGATCTGCTGACCCTGCTCATCAACGCCCGCAGTGACGAGGACACCCCACTCACCGATCGCGAACTGCGCGACCAGGTGCTGGTATTCCTGCTGGCCGGCTCGGACACGACGGCGACATCGCTGACCTTCGCCATGTACCTCCTGGCGCAGCACCGGGACGTCCAGGACGCCACGCGGGCCGAGGTGCGGTCCGTGCTCGGCGGACGTCGGCCCACCCCCGCCGACCTGGACGCGCTGCCCGGTCTTGAGCGGGTACTGAAGGAGGCCATGCGCCTCTATCCGGCCGCGCCGGTCCTCATCCGCAGGGCGGTGCGGTCGACCGTCGTCGAGGGGCACGCCATACCGGCGGGCGCCCATGTCTACGTGTCCCCCTGGGTGACGCACCGCCATCCCTCCTACTGGTCGAGCCCCGAGCGCTTCGACCCCGAGCGCTTCCGGCCCGAGCGGGAGAGCGGCCGGCCGCGGTACGCGTGGTTCCCGCTCGGCGGCGGCCCGCGCTCCTGCATCGGCAACCACTTCGCGATGCTGCAGATGAAGCTCACCGTGGCGGTGCTCCTGCAGCGCTACCACTTCACCGGGGTGGCCGAGGAAGTGCCGCTGGAGACGGGCGTCACCATCCGGGCGGCGCAGAGTGTCGACTGCCGACTGGCTCCGGTCGACCGGTCTTCGGCGGACGTGCTGCCCGCCCCCCGGTGACGCCGCGGCTCCTGACACCCGAGGGCGAGGGCGAGGCCGTGCAGGATGCGACGCCGCCGCAGGCACGATGGCGGAGGCGGCCGGGAATCCGTCCGCGGCCCCCTCGCGCAGTGTCGCGGACGTCCGCGCCCCCGGCCGCCTGCGGATGAACGGCGGCGCGTGAGCCCTCCGGAGGCGAGGCGGAGGGCAGGGCGACTCGGGAAGCCGTGCAGGGCTGCCGACTCCGGCCCGCTGCACGCGGCTCCGGTACGTGGAGGTTTCCGGAAGGGCGCACAGGCGGGCACGGGCCCACCCGGCGGACGCGGACACGCACGCGGTCACCAGTGCGGCGTCCGCGCCGCCGCCCAAGCCCCCACCAAGCTGGACATGACAGCCAGCCGTCCGCACACCGCTCGCCCGGACGGACCGCTGGATGCACGGCCCCACCGGTCCGGCGCGCAGCCGACCGATACCGCCACCCACTGCTCCGTCCGGCGAGCAGGCGAAGCGGGCGCGAACCGGTCCCCGAACAAGGGTATACGGGCACTGCCGCATATGTGTTCTTCACGTGGTGACAAAGTCATCGTTTTGGCTGCGACAGCACTGTCCTGCTCTTTTTCCTGCCGACGCCACAGGAGGGGGCCCGTTCGCGGGCGGCGGCGCGTGACCGTTCGCGGGCATTCGCGATGCGTGGGTGAGCCCTTGTGCCGTACTTGGGGTTGACTTAGTCTTTCGTTTGCCCTTTCGGAGTGGACCCGCCGACCGATGCTGCGCGGGAATTGAACAACATGCGGAGAAGCGGTGAAAGCTCACTCCGCGACTTGTGTGGATTAAACGGTCTGGCACCGGTCTCCGAAATTTCGTGCCGTCGATCCTGTGTCAGGAGAAGGAAATGAGTGATTCCATCACCACCGTGCTCTCTATGACCCGCCTTTGCAGTTCACGAACCGAACGGCGGCCGAACGGCTCACTGCCGGCTCCGAGGGCGGCACGCTGTGTCACCGGGAACTCCCGGCGCCGGACGCCATGCCACTGCAGCTCGCTCCCGGTGGCTGCGCATCGGCAGTGCGAGCCGGTGCGTGGCCCGTACGCGAGGCACCGTGACGCGCTTCCCGCCCCGCTCGCCACCGACGACCCCTTCACCTGGCTGCCATGGCTCCCCCAGGAGGAAAGGGAAAAGGAGGAGGAACAGGGATCGCCCCGTCCCCAGCCCCCTCAGGACGCCCCCGCCTGACAGAGCCTCGAAGGGACGGCCTTGCCCGGATGACGTTTCTGCTCGTCATCGCCCCGGTCGCCCGGTGGTTCAGCCATCGGTGGCCGTCCCGCTCCGGCGGCCCGGACGACGAACCGGGCGCCACTCGAGGGCCGATACGGCTCAGGCACCACGAGTCCGTGCCCTGTCCCGAAGGCACGGACGGCCTCCCGGCCGGGAACCACCCGCCACTCAGGCGGTGAGCGGGTCGTCTACCCCTCATGCCCTCATGGCAGTACCCCTCATAGCAGGGTCGGCCGCCTTGGTACACCGCCCTGGGCTCGTACACCTGCGGGTGGAGGAGCTGTACCGAGCGAGCTCCGCCGGCCGCCATCGCGTACACCGCCGTGGGTGAACTGCGCGATGTCCCGGCCGCCCGTTTCCGATGATGGATCCCCACCTCACGGGCAGCGCCCCTCGCGGCCCCGGCGGTGCTGGGACGGCAGTCACCGAGGAGAACGGCCCGCAGGTCCTGGTGGCGAAACTGACCTACCCAAGAGGGGGCCGGGCGACCGTGGTGCAGCCCGGCGAACACAGGTGATGCCGTTCCCTGCGGCTTCCTGCCGAGGTGGCCCCACCCCGGTGGCCTGTGCCATGCCGTTGGCCTTGTCAGGCTCACTCTCCGTCCGGGCGATCGCCCCACCGCAGCGGAGGAACCGTCTGGATCTGAGCCTGGACACGGCTTCGCCTGAGGCGCCGCCCCACGCAAGCGGATCACCCGCCCGGGTCAGCAGTGATGGCGGCGAGAACATGGCCGGGTGAGGGTGAAGGAGTGCTCGATGTTCCTGTCAGCTCACAGCCCTTCGAAGGAGCGCTCTCGTGTCCGAACGCAATACCTGGATCCGCAGTCTGCACGATTTGGGCCTGGCAGCCTGGTTCGGCGGCTCACTCATGGGTGCGGTTGGTCTGAACGGTGCGGCAAAGGAGGAAGGCGGCACGGACCAGGCCAAGGCGCTGATCGCTTCGTCGGGCTGGGCGAAGTGGACGCCGGTCAACGCCGCCGCCATCGGTGCGCACCTGTTCGGCGGCGGCGGGTTGCTCGCGGTGAACACCCACCGGATCGCCGCGCAGAAGGGTGTGGCCGCCTCCACTACGGCCAAGACCCTCGTCACCGCCGGGGCCCTGGCCGCCACTGCTTACGCCCGCATCCTGGGCAAGAAGGTCGAGCTGGCCTCCTCGTCCGACCCGCAGGACGTCGACAAGGCGGAGCAGCATCCCATCGACATCGACAAGGCCCGGCGGCAGCTGGGCTACGCGCAGTGGGCGGTACCGGCCCTGACCGGATGTCTGGTGATCCTCAACGCCCTGCACGGTGAGCAGCAACGTCCCGAGGAACAACTGCCCGGCATGTGGGAGCGGGCCCGCTCCGCCACCCCTTTCATCCCGTGAAGACCGTGAAACGCCGGCAGGCCCTCTCCCTCGGGTGAGGAGGCCGCACGTACGGAGTGGGTGAAGGGAACGCGCGCCCCGTCGGTGACGGTGGTGGTCTCCGTGCCGTCAGGGCCCGTCCGGCGGCACACCTGCGGCAGCCTGTTCACCGCCGAGGCGCGCCAGAACCCGCTTCGGTGAGGGGGCGTTCCGGGACCTGCGGCATCATGCGGACCTTCCCCTCGAGCACGGCGAATACGGCAAGGCCGCCCCCCCACGGCGCGGGACTCGCTGCTGGGCAGCGCCCGAAGCGTGGGGGAGCAGTCCTGCCCGTTCAGGGTGAAGGGGACCTGGGGCAGGAACACCCCGGTTGTTGCCCGGAGCCGGGAGGCCCCTCACGTCCGGTCGCCGGCACAGGCGAGGGGTGGGGTCGGCGGCGTACATATTTACGTGGCTCCGGCAAGATCTCCGTACCCGGAGATCATCTCGGCCCGGTGGCCGGACCCTCCGCCGCCGGCGCGGGATGCGATCGAGGGCCTGGTCACACCGACGGCCTCCAGTGGGCGGAGGACATCGGCGACGTTCTCGTGGTCCTCGGTGAGGAGCCGCACGACGAGGTCGATGACCGCGCGGGCGAGAGCCTCCGCCGTGTCCGGCCCCGCCTGCGCACAGTTCCGCAGGAAGGTCACGAAGCCGCCCCAGGGCTTCCAGGGTGAAGGCGCCCTCGCACGGCTCGTGCGCGTCCGGGCTCGGCAGCACGGTGATCGGGACGGCGATCCGCTCGGCTCCGACGTCGTCGGCCCGCACGGTCCGGAGGCAGTCGAAGGCGCTGGGGGCCGCGTCCGGGGCCGTCGGAGCGAGCAGCGCGGTGATGTCGGACATGACGGCTCCTTGCGTACGAGCCGTTCGCTGAGCGCGGCGGCCTCACGAGCGATGCTCGGGGCGCGGGCCTGTGGACAGGGACCGTGCACCGACGGTGAGCAGCCGTCCGCCGCGCCCCCGTTGAGCTCCGGCCGGAGTGACAAGCCCCTGACGTGGAACCCGTACCGTCGCGGACGTCCGCGACAACAGGACGACCTACGTCCGTGGCACACGACGACAGAGAGGAAGGGACCGGCGCATGGAACGGGCTGCCCTGTTCGACGTCGACGGAACCCTCGTCGACACCAACCACCTCCATGTGACCACCTGGTGGGAGGCGTTCCGGCAGGCGGGCCATCAGGTGCCGATGCACGCGATCCACCGGGCCGTCGGGCTCGGCTCCGACGACCTCGTCGCCCACCTGCTCGGGGACGACCGGGACAAGGACCTGGACGAGGAGCTGAGCGCCGCCCACAAGGCCCTCTACGGGCAGTACTTCGACCGGCTGCCCGCGCTGCGGGATGCCGGCCGGCTGCTGCGCCGCCTCGACCAGGACGGCTGGACTGTGGTGCTCGCCACCTCCGCCGGGGGCGCGGAGCTGTCCGCGCTGCGCCGGGCGATCGACGCGGACGACGCGATCAAGGCCACAGCCAGCGCCGACGACGTGGAGCAGGGCAAACCGGCCGCCGAACCCGTCGAACACGCCCTGGAGCTGGCAGGGGTGCCCGCCGAGCGCGCGGTGTTCGTCGGTGACACCGTGTGGGACATGAAGGCGGGCAGCAGGGCCGGGGTGCACTGCGTCGGCGTGCTGTGCGGCGGTATCCCGCGCGCCGACCTGGAGGAGGCGGGCGCGCGAGCGGTCTACGACGGCCCCGCCCAACTGCTCGCGTCCCTGGCCGACAGCCCGCTGGCGTGAGGAAAGATCACCGCGGGATGCCCGCAGGCGCATGACTCGTGTGACGATGCGGCACGGCGGGAGGCGGGCGCCGTCCTCGGGGCCTGGCGGGCGGTCCCGCCGGCGTGGCATCGGCGCCTGGTCTCTCGGAAGCGGACACTCACCGGGCGCCGCCTCCCGGGACGGTCTTCGGCTGTGCCCACCGCCAAGCAGCTCATCCTGCGTCTGGCACGCGAGAACAGCATCTGGGACGACCGCCGCACACCGGGCGGGCTCACCCGCCTCGGCCACTCGATCGCCCCCTCCACCGCAGGGGAGATCCCACAGCCCCCAGGAGGTGCCTGCGCCTTCCCCTCCTCGCTCCGGCCCTACCCGGCGCCGGTTCCTCGCCACCCAGGTCCACGGCCTCCGCCGCGTCGCCCGCCCGCCGTGACGTACACGGAGCACACAGGTGGAGGTGCCCAGTCGTCGCGCCCACCGCAGGGCCCAGACCGACCTGCGTGCGGGATCGCAGCCCCACGCCGTGGACGAGTGGGCCGGCCGGCGCATCACCGGGATGTCGGAACGCCGTTGCGTCCCGGGGCGGCGCGCCCCGTGGAGCGGACGAGGATCAGGACGTGCTGCACACAGACCCGTTGGGTTCGACGGTCCGCCGGGCAAGACCGAGGCATGCGCTCCGTTGTTCGGGGTAGTCGCTCGATCGTCGGCCGATGAGACGGGCAGAGGCAAGGCCGATCGACTGGGAGGGCACATCATGGTGACGGCGACCGCACAGACCACCGAGCACACCACCACGGCGATGCCGGAGATTGCGGACCCGTCGAGGGTGGCGCCCAAGGACGCGCGGGAGTTGTCGAGGCTGTTCTTCGAGCAGCTGACGACGCTCGAAGAGGGGACGCCCGAGTACCAGTACGCGCGCAATACGCTGATCGAGATGAACATCTCCCTGGTCCGCTTCGCGGCCGGCCGCTTCCGCAGCCGAGGGCCGCAGGAGATGGAGGACATCGTCCAGGTCGGCGTGATCGGCCTGATCAAGGCCATCGACCGGTTCGAACTGACCCGTGAGGTCGAGTTCACCTCCTTCGCCGTGCCGTACATCGTCGGCGAGATCAAGCGGTTCTTCCGTGACACCTCGTGGGCCGTGCACGTGCCCCGGCGGCTTCAGGAGGCCCGTGTCCAGCTGGCCCGGGCCACCGAGGAGCTGTGCAGCCGTCTGGGCCGTAACCCCACCACCAGGGAGCTGTCCGAGCTGATGAGCCTTCCGGAGGACGAGGTCGTCGAGGCCCGGCTGGCGGCCAACGGCTACACCTCCGCCTCCCTGGACGCGACCATCAGCGGCAGCGAGGACGGCGAGTCGGCGCTGGCGGACTTCATCGGTACGGACGACGCCGCTCTGGCGCTCGTGGACGACTTCCACGCCCTGGCTCCGATGATCGCCGAGCTGGACGAACGCGACCGGCAGATCATCCACTGGCGGTTCGTCGAGGAACTCACCCAGAAGGACATCGGCGAGCGCCTCGGCATCTCCCAGATGCATGTGTCCCGGCTGATCTCGCGTCTGCTGGCCCGCCTGCGGGAAGGCATGCTCAGCAGCCACTGAACCGTCCGGCCGGTTCTGCGACGATTGGGCTGACGGCGGCCGAGTGCACGCGGGAACTATCATCGGGTTGCCAGGTCTTCTGGCCATGAGGGACGGGTCGATGTTCCGTGCTCCACGGGGGAGTCACGCGACGGTTGTGCGGGATGGTGAGTTCGAACTGAATGATTCACGATTCTGGCAGGCACCTGCTGGCAACGGTCCGAGGACGCTTTCCGTAACGTTCGAGCGGCAGATGTTCCACGCCGCCGAGGCGCGTGACTCCGCGCTCCGGTTCCTCGCCGGTTCGCAGAATGGCAGGGAACCGGCGCTGTCCGTGCGCGTGGTGGAGGCGACGCAGCTGGTGGTGAGCGAGCTGGTCACCAACGCGATCAAGTACGGTTCCGGGCCAGTGGAGTTGTCGTTGGTTCTTGCTGAGGACACGTTGTCCGTCACTGTTCGGGACGGTGAAACGACGCTGCCGAGGCGCCAGCCTGCCGACCCGCGCCGGGTCGGCCAGCACGGTCTGGAGATTGTCGCGGCGCTGAGCCGGGACCTCGATGTCCAGCGAGAACCGACCGGCAAGCGTATTACCGCGCGTATCCCACTGGACGATTCGGTCCGCGCGGGGTGTCAGATGGTCCAGCCCGGTGAGCGGCCGATGCCACGGTAGGCGGTGCGGTGCGGGGGCCGGTACGCGCCGTTCAGGCGAGGCTGACGTGCAGGCGTACCGTCGTACTGTCCTGTCCGGTGTGGACTTCGAGCAGGTCGCACAGTTGACGCACCACCCACATGCCGTGCCCGCGTTGCTGCTGTGGGTCGGGCGGGAGGTAGCCCAGGTACCAGTCCGTCTTGTTGCGGCCGGTGCTGGTGACGTCGCACACGATGCGCCGGCCCGCGCGGTGGACCGTTATGTGCCCCGTGCCTCCGCCGTGCTGGACGGCGTTGGTGGCGACCTCGTTGACCGCGAACACGAGACGCTGGGTACCGTCGGCGGACAGGCCCATCTCGGCAGCGGTTTCGGCGACTGTGGAACGCACTGCTGAAAGGTCGGCTCCGAAGTGCATGAAGGCTTCCTCTCCTTCCCCGGCCACGGGCGCGAGCGGCCGATGCCAGCTGTTGTCGGTGGCGGGGTCCGCATAGCTGTCGCTGGGGCGGGCGGATGCCGCCACGGCCAGGTGCGGGTGGGTACGCCGGGCGTCGGCCACGATGCTCTCGGGCAGGACCCGGGTGTCGTACGGGCAGATGATCCAGGCCGGGCAGTGGGCGAAGGCGACGTTGATCGCGGATTCGTAGCGGGTCCACTCCGTCGTCTCCAGCGTGTCCCTGCCGTGCCAGACCGGCTCGCCGATGACGCGTACCCGCTGGTGCCGCCCCGTGCCGGTGCGCTGGCCGACGTACCGGTGGTAGGCGCCGAGGGTGCGTCCGGGCGCCCGGTACCACTCGTCGGCGTCGATGAGCTCGACCTGCCCGGACGCGTCCCCGAGTGCTTGTCGCAGCAGGTCGATGTTGGCGGGGGTGGTCACCGCCAGCACGGCGTCCCGCTGCTCGAGGCCCTCGAGGCAGAAGGGCACCGCGGTGGCCAGGAATTCCTGGCTGCTGCTGTAGATGAGTCCTTGGTGGGTCAGGCCACCGCCTCGGCGCGGCCGGGGCGGTGCGGTGAGGCGGCCGGTCACGCGAGGACCTCCTGGGCGGTGACGACCAGGGCGGGGGTCTCGTCGAAGCCGACCATGCTGATCACTTGGCAGAGCAAGGGCGCGAGCTCCACGACGTGCAGTCGTCGGCCGTCCTCCAACCGCGCGGCGGCACGGGCCAACACCCGTACGCCGCTCAGGTCGATGAACTCCAGCGCCCGCATGTCCACCTGGATGTCGCCCGGCCAGGCCAGGGCTGTTTCCAGGGCATCGGCGAGGGCGTCCGCGGTGCGGTGGTCCACGCTGCCCACCACGCGCAGGCTGCGGCGTCCTCCCCGGAAGGAGGGCACGAGCCGCAGCGTGCTGTCGTGGTAGAGCGGCTCGGGCTCGACCGCCCCCGGATGACAGCCGTGCAGGTGGTCCAGCTGGTCGGGGCTGAAGCGGCGGGCGTCGTACTGGCAGACGGCGGAGGCCCGCTGGCCGGCGAACACCTGGTTGACCTTGGTCTCGTAATCGGCGAGCCGGTCGGCCCCCGGGACCTGGCGAAGCACCCAGCCCATCTCGCCGCTTACGCGCAAACCGGCATAACCGGCCCTCAGGGACTCCCTGACTTCCTGCCGCAGGGCAGCCACCATGCCGTCGGCGTCGAACGAGCCTGCCGCCAGGTAGCTGTCGTCCGCTGTCGTCACCACGAGCTGGCCCTTCTCCAGAGCCGGGCGGGGATCGGTGCCGGACACGGCCAGCCAGCCGAGGACCTCTTGAGGAGTGAGCTGGTCGGCGAAGTACATGATCCGTTCACCACGGTGCAGGCCGGACGTCAGGTACGCCGTCACCACTCGGCGCTGCTCGGCATCGTCGGTGAACGCCAGACACAAGTGATCACCATGGTCCATGTCCTGGACCCGGCGGTCCGTACCCTCGTACGTGATCACCCCGGCCTCCACCCCTCCCCTGTCGATCCTGCCTGCTCAGGGCATTCCCGTGCCCGTGTTCCGTCATGGCCGGACAACCGTGTACCGGCCACTGTAACCACTGCCGTGGCACGGCGACACGGCGGTCGGTGGGCGTCCGGAGACCGAGCGTGCGGACAAGCGGGGCGCGGGGTCAGCGTCGCAGGGCGGAGACGGCCTCCTGGGTGGTGGCGTGGAAGGTGAACACCTGGTCGAGTCCGACCACCTGGAAGACGCGCATCTGGTCCGGGTTGACGCCGGCGAGGCTGAGGGGTGAGCCGGCTGTCTGTGACCGCTGGTGGGCGGTGAGGAGCACCGTGATTCCAGTGGAGTCGCAGTAGGTCAGCCCGGACAGGTCGAGGATCACACCATGGCTGTCGAAGGGGGCTTCCTTGACGGCCTGGGTCAGGAGCCGGGCACTGTGGTGGTCCAATTCACCCGTCACCTCCAGTACGAAGGGACCGGCGGGAGTGTGTCGCGGGGTGACGGTCAGCAGGTGTTCGGGCTCGGTCACCATTTCTCCAGAGTGCGGGGTTCGGGCTGTGCGGGTACGGACAGGGCGAGCAGCGCGGTGTCGTCGCTGACGCCGTCGCCCAGGCGGTGCAGGAGTGCTTCGACGGAGCCCAGCAATCCGTCGGCGCAGCGGTCCTCGGCGTGGACGCACGTGGAGAGCAGGTGCTGGGTGAGTCCGTCCTCGTCGAGCATGGTGCCATCCGGGGTGCGTGCCTCGGTGAGACCGTCCGTATAGAGCAGGAGGCTCTCACCCGGTGACAACCGCGTGGTGTTCTGTACGAACTGGGGGTCGGGCAGCATGCCCACGAGTTGGCCGCCGGCGGTGGAGATCGGCTCCACCCTTCCGTCGACGCGTACCGCGAGGGCCGAGGGGTGCCCGCCGCCGGCGAGAGTGACGGTGAAGGAACCGTCGGCAAGAGGCTGCAGCACGCCGAAGACCGCCGTGCAGTAGCGGGGGTCGCTGCCTTGGTACTCGCCCTTGAGGACGCTGTCGAGGTTGGACAGCGCGGCGCACGGGTCAGGGTCGTAGATGGCGGCGGCGCGCAAGGTGTAACGGGTCAGAGAGGTCAGTGCGGCTGCCTCGGCGCCCTTGCCGCACACGTCCCCGAGGAAGAAGGCCCAGCGGCCGTCGTCGAGGGGGAACAGGTCGTAGAAGTCGCCGCCGACCTCGTGCGGGGAGGCCGTGTGGTAGGCGGCTGCCGTCTGCAGGCCGGGGACCGTCGGCAGGGCCGGGGGCAGCAGGGTGCGCTGCAGGGTCCGGGCGAGGCGTTCGGCTTCAGTGCGCCGGTCGCGTTCGGCGGCGACCGTGCGGATGGCCGACAGACGCAGCTCGAGTTCGTCCATGACCAGCGCGGCCAGGTCCTGCAGGGCGTCGAGTTGGACATCGGTCGGCTTGCGCGGTCGGGTGTCGAGGACGTCGACCGTGCCCAGACGCTGTCCGTCGGCCGTGGTGATGGGAGCGGCGGCGTAGAAGCGGACGCCGATGTCGCCCTTAACGAGGGGGTCGGCGAGCGCGCGGGCATCGGTCGCGGCGTCGGTGACCACATAGGGTTCGCCGTGGAGGATGGCGGAGGAACACAGGCCCGGATCGCGGCGTATCTGCGTGACGCCGGTCAGTCCGTAGGCGGCCTTGAACCACACCCGGTCGGTGTCCACGATCGCCACCGTGGCCATGGGCGCGTCGAATATCCGGGCAGCGAGGCCCGCGATCCTGTCGAACGCGCCGTCCGGCGGCGTGTCCAGGATCTGGTAGCGCCGGACCGCGTCGAGGCGACTTCCCTCGTCGGACGCCCGTGGCAGGGGGACCTGCAAAGGACTTGCCGCCACCCTTACCGCTCCCTGTCGTGCGTCCGTCGTGATACTGCCTGCGGCGAGGGCCTGCGGCAGCCTGGCCTATCCTACGAAGCTGGCAGCACCCGCGGGCAAGTCCGGCAGCGGCGACCCCGTGGAACAAGGTCGTCCGGCTGTGTCCGTACGTGCTGTATTCCGAGGTGACGCCAGTGCTGTCCGTCATGAGGCGCGGCAACCGGTGCGGCGGTGTGGTGAGGGTGTGAGGGGAAGGGTGTCCGGTGGAGCGTTCGCAAGACGCTGAACACGAGCCGGTGGTCACGGCCGGTTCCGGCGTGTTCACCGCCGAGGCGGAGGTCGGCCGGGACCTCGCCGCGGTGGACTGGGCGTCGACCCCGCTGGGTCCTCCTGCCCAGTGGCCGCAGAGTCTGCAGACGGCGGTCAGCATCTTGCTGTCGACGCGGTTCTCCATGTGGATGGCATGGGGCCCGGAACTGACGTTCTTCTGCAACGCGGCCTACCGACGGGACACGCTGGGCCGCAAGTACCCCTGGGCGCTGGGCCGGCCGGCGAGTGAGGTGTGGGCGGAGATCTGGGACGACATCGGCCCCCGGATCGATACCGTGATGACCACGGGACGGGCGACCTGGGACGAAGGCCTGCTCCTGTTCCTGGAGCGGTCCGGTTACACGGAGGAGAGCTACCACACCTTCTCGTACAGTCCGCTGCGCGACGACGACGGCGCGGTGGTCGGCATGCTCTGCGTGGTCAGCGAGGAGACCGAGCGGGTCATCGGTGAGCGGCGGATGGCGACGCTGCGCGACCTGGGATCCGATCCCAGCGTGGTTCGCACCGAACAGGAAATGCTGACCTTCGTGGACCAGCAACTGGGCCGCAACCTGCAGGATCTTCCGTTCACGCTGACCTACCTGTTCCAGCCCGACGGCTCCGCGAAGCTCGCGGGCACGACCGGGATGCCCAGCGGACACACGATCGCCCCCGTCACCCTGCCCGTTTCCGGTTCCGGCGACGTCTGGCCGGTGGAGGAGCCGGCTCGTGGGGAATCCGTGCTCGTGTCGCTCGATGGCGCCCCGTTCCTCGGCCTGCCGGCAGGAGGCTGGTCCGAGCCGCCCGCACAGGCGCTGGTGGTGCCGTTGCAGCAGTCGGGCAGCGCACCGTACGGATTTCTGGTGACCGGACTGAACCGGTACCGCGTGCTGGACGAGGGCTACCGCGGATTCATCGAGCTGGTCGCCGGTCACCTCTCGGCCGGTATCGCCAGCGCCCGCAGCTATGAGGAGCAGCAGCGGCGGGCGGAGGACCTGGCCGAACTGGACCGGGCCAAGACCACCTTCTTCTCCAACATCAGCCACGAGTTCCGCACCCCGCTCACCCTGATCACGGGACCGGTGGAGGAACTGCGCGCCCGCCTGGCAGACGCCGGGGCGCCGGTGCGAGAGGAACTGGACGCAATCCACCGCAACGCGCTGCGGCTGGGCAAGCTCGTCAACTCGCTGCTGGACTTCTCCCGTATCGAGGCCGGCCGGATGCAGGCGCGCTACGAACCGGTCGACTTGGCCGAGGTCACAGCGGAGCTGGCCAGCGTGTTCCGATCCGCCATCGACAAGGCCGGTCTGGAATTCGACATCGCATGCTCTCCGTCGGCGGAAGAGGTGTACATCGACCGCGGCATGTGGGAAAAGGTGATCCTCAACCTGCTCAGCAACGCACTGAAGTTCACCTTCACCGGCTCGATCCGCGTCACCGTCCACACCGAGGACACCCACGCGGTCGTCGAGGTCGCCGACACGGGCATCGGTGTGCCCGCGGAGGAGATGCCCCGGCTGTTCGAACGATTCCACCGGATCGAGACCGCCCGCTCCCGCTCCACCGAGGGCAGTGGCATCGGACTGGCCCTGGTCAAGGAACTGGTCGCCCTGCACGGCGGTACGATCACCGCCGACAGTGCCGAAGGCGAGGGCACCTGCTTCACCATCCGCGTGCCGCTCGGCGCGGCTCACCTCCCCTCCGAAGCTCTCGTGCCGGCCGAGGTCAGCCGTGTGGCGTCTGCCGCCGACCCCTATCTGCTGGAAGTGCTGCGCTGGCTGCCGGACGAGGCGGCCGGCGCCGACGAGCAGACAGCTGCCACAGTGGCTGACGCCGGAGCGCAGGGACACACCTCTGGTCCGGTTGCGTCGGCGCGGGTTCTGGTCGCCGACGACAACGCCGACATGCGCGAGTACCTCACCCGCCTCCTGCACGGCGGCGGATACCGGGTCGACACCGTCAACGACGGCCTGGCGGCCCTGCAGGCCGTCCGAGCGGACGCTCCCGATCTGGTGATCAGCGACGTCATGATGCCCGGCCTCGACGGCCTCACACTGGTGACGACGTTGCGCACCGACCCTCGGACTTCCTCCGTGCCGGTGCTGCTGCTGTCCGCCAGGGCCGGGCAGGAGGCGTCCATCGAGGGGCTCCAGGCGGGAGCCGACGACTATCTCGTCAAGCCGTTCGCCGCGGCCGAACTCCTCGCACGGGTGCGGGCCAACGTCGAGCTGGCGCGGCTGCGCAATCACCAGGCGCGCTGGCGCACCGCGCTGATCGACTCCCTTCAGGAGGCTTTCTTCGTCTGCGACGAGGAAGGTGCCGTCGTCGAGATCAACGCGGCCTTCACCGACATCCTCGGCTACGGATCCGAGGGCCTGCCCTACTCGCCGGTGCACCCCTGGTGGCCGGACGCCGACACCGACCCCGAAGCGCACCACCAGGTCTCCGAAGCCTTCGCTCAACTGCTGGGCAATCCCAAGGGCTCCTACACCATCCCGGTCAGCCATCGCGACGGGCACCGGTTGTGGGTGACCGCCAACTTCAACCAGGCCCACGACCCCGACACCGGACGCCAGGTCACCGTCGGCACCTTCCGCGACGTCACCGCCGAGCACTACGCAATCCAGCGCAAGAGCGCCCAGGCCGCCCTGAGCATGCGGCTCACCCAGGCGACCAGCCTGCCGGAAGCGCTGACAGGAGTCCTGGCCGAGCTGAAGCACCTGTGGCGTGCCCAACGCGTACTGGCGGTCGTCGCCGCAACCGGTCAGGAAGCGTCCGTGACCGCGACCGATGCCGATCTGCGCTGGCAGGACCTGCCTGCCGACCGCCGGGACAAACTCACCGCCTGGCTCGACCAGCCCCCGCTCACTCAGGTTGACGACGACACGGGTGCAGCCATCACCGTCAACCACCCCGAAGGGGCCATGGTGGTGTGGATCGACCTCGGGGACCATCGCCCCTTCACCGATGAGGACCAACTGCTGCTCTCCCTGCTGGCCGGCCAGCTCGCCCAGGGGCTGGCCCGCGCCCATCAGATCGACCAGCAGCGCGAGACGGCCATCGCCCTGCAACGAGCCATCCTCGGCCCGTCCAACCTGCCCGACGGCTTCGCCGTCCGTTACGAGCCCGCCACCCGGCCCCTGGAAGTCGGAGGCGACTGGTACGACATCGTCCGGCTCCAGGACGGACGCATCGGCATCGTCGTCGGCGACTGCGTCGGACGCGGTCTCGAAGCCGCCACCGTCATGGGCCAACTGCGCAGCGCCTGCCGCGCCCTGCTCCTCCAGGACGCCAACCCCGCCCGGACCCTCATGGCCCTGGACCGTTTCGCCGCAGGCGTCCCCGGCGCGATGTGCACCACCGTCTTCTGCGCGGTCCTCGACCCCGAGACCGGCCACCTCGCCTACTCCAGCGCCGGGCACCCGCCGGGCATCCTCACCCACCCCGACGGCACCACCCTGTTCCTGGACGAAGGACGGTCCATCCCTCTGGCCGTACGCCCGGGCAAGCACCGTCCCGAAGGCGCTTGCACCGTGCCCGCACGCGCCACCCTCCTGCTGTATACCGACGGCCTCGTGGAACGTCGGCGCCGCCCGCTGACCGTCGGCATCGGCCAGGCCGGCCAGGCCATCAAGGACGGCCGCAACGCAGCCGTCGACGACCTCGCCACCCAGGTCATGACACGGCTTGCACCCACCGACGGCTACGACGACGACGTGGCTCTTCTGCTTTACCGGCACCCGGCACCGCTGGACGTGGCTTTCCCGGCGGAGTCGTCACAGCTTGCGCCGGTCCGCAAGGCCCTGCGCAGCTGGCTCGACCAGTGTGAGCTTCCACCTCATACCGCCCAGAACATCCTGGTGGCGGCGGGAGAAGCCTGCGCCAACGCCATCGAGCACGGGCACCGCGACGCCCCCGGAGACACGATCCGGCTACGCGCGGAAGCCCTCGTCGACGATCTTCGCCTGACCGTCGCCGACACGGGCCGGTGGAAGACACCCCGGCCTGACCTCAACACCCACCGTGGGCGAGGCGTGGCCCTGATGCGCGCTCTGATGCAGCAGGTCACCATCACCTCCGGCGCGGCCGGGACCACCGTCGACATGCATACGAGGATCGCCTGATGACCACCCCGCTCACTCTCACCCCCAGTCGGCGTTCCGATGGTGCAACCCTGCTGACGGTCGTCGGTGAAATCGACATGAGCAACACCGATGCCCTGGCCGCGGCCATCGAGACGACCGACGGCCCTCTCGTCATCGACCTCACGGCCGTCGAGTACCTCGACAGCGCCGGCCTGAGCGTGCTGTTCACTCACACCGACCGCATCGAGCTCATCGCCACCCCCCTGCTGGCCCCGGTCCTGAACATTTCAGGGCTTGCCGACCTGACCACCGTTCACGGCCTCGACACGCCTGAGAGCTGAGCCCGGTCACGAGCGGCAGACGGAACAGGAAATGTCTCACCAGGGGGAAAGGGGGTAGCCGGGAGACCCGAACACCAACGCTCACAGGTGAGGAGCCACTGTGTCGTCCCATGATGTCGTCGAACTCATCCTGCGGGACCACCGCCGCATGGAAGACCTCTTCCGCACCATGCGCAACGTGGAGGCCGACCGCGCCACCGCCCTCGCGGAGTTCGCGGACCTGCTCGTCGCGCACGCCTCGGCCGAGGAGGACAAGGTCTACCCGGCCCTACGACGCTACAAGAACGTGGACGGCGACGAAGTCGACCACGGTGTGCACGAACACCAGGAGGGAAACGAGGCACTGCTTGCTCTGCTGGAAGTGGAAGACACCGCTTCGCAGGAATGGGAGGACAAGCTCGAAGAGCTTGTCACGGCGGTCAACCACCACATGGACGAGGAAGAGCGGACCGTCCTCAACGACGCCCGCGAAAACGTGGCCGACGATCGCCGTGCTCAGCTCGGGACGGCGTTCCGTGAAGCGCGCGCAAGGTACCTGGAGACCGACTGCGGCAGCGTGGAGAACGTACGCAAGCTGGTGGCGGGGTAGCGGCTCACAGCCGTCGCCACGTGCGCGCGGTGTGCCAGCGGCAAGCCCTGAAGGGCGTTTCCTCCCGTTCTCTCCTCCTGGACCGCCGGGTCGCTCATGGTTCATGCGCCGCGCCGTGTCGGGAGGTTCAGTGGCGAGCCTGCGGGGCATGAGGCTGATCGTCGAGACCCGGATCATGGTTTCGGGCCGGTGCGGGTGGGCTTCGTAGGCGCGGGCCAGGTGCCGGTGGTTCATGAGCCGCCCCGGAGTCCGCTCGACGTCCCAACGGTGGGGCAGAACAGTGAACCCCCTGGTTGTGGGATCGCGGCGGACGGCACGCATGTCGATGCCCAGGGCGGCGGCGTGCTCGACGAGGTGCCTGCGGTAACCGCCGTCGACCCAGGTCTCGCGGACGGTGGGTTGCTCGGCGGCGACCCGTTCGATGAGGGTCCGGCCGGCGATCGCGTCCTGCCTCCCGGCCGCGGTGACCAGCCGGGAGTCGATGACGCTCGCGGTAACGATCGGCAGGTGGGGTTTGTCCGGGGTCAGTGACCCCTGCGCACTCGGGCCGCCGCCCGGGCCTCCGCCGCCTTGCGGGCCTCGGCGGCCTTGCGGGACTCCTTGACGGGACGGCCCGGACGGCTGCCGAGGCCGCGGAAGGGCACATTGCCGCTGTTGGCCTTCGTCCCAGCCGGCGGTCGCTTCGCACCGGTGATGGCGGTCAGCGTCGCCTCGCCGGAGCGGACCGGGGTGACGGTCGGCCGGATACCGGCATCGGACATCATCCGGTTCACCTCACGCCGCTGGGCGGCAGTGACCAGGGTGACCACGGTCCCGGACTGTCCGGCCCGCGCTGTGCGCCCGCCGCGGTGCAGGTAGTCCTTGGGGTCGGTCGGCGGATCGACGTTGACGACGAGGTCGAGCGCGTCGATGTGAATGCCCCGCGCCGCGACGTTGGTAGCCACCAGCACGGTGATGTCACCGTCCGCGAACCGGGCAAGCGTGTGTGTGCGCTGCGGCTGCGACTTGCCGCTGTGCAGGGCGCCGGCCCGCACACCGCCGGCCCGCAGATGACGTGTGAACTGGTCGACGCCCGCCTTGGTGTCCAGGAACATCAGCACCCGGCCGTCCCGAGCGGCGATCTCGGTCGCCGTGGCGTACTTGTCGGCGAGATGAACGGTCAGGACGTGATGGTCCATGGTGCTCACCGAGCCCGCCCCGGGGTCGACCGACGCGTGGACCGGGTCGTTCAGATGACTCCGCACCAACTGCTCGACGTGACGGTCGAGCGTGGCCGAGAACAGAAGCCGCTGCCCGTCGGAGGGGACCTGTTCCAGAATGTCCGAGACCTGCGGCAGAAACCCCAGGTCGCACATCTGATCCGCCTCGTCCAGCACCGTGATCCGAACGTGGTTCAGATGGCAGTCCCGGCGCGAGACGAGGTCGGCCAGTCGCCCCGGCGTCGCGACGACCACATCGGCGCCGCTCCGCAGCTCCGCCACCTGCCGGTTGATGGACAGCCCGCCGACCACCGTCGCCAGCCGTACGTTCAGCGTCCGCGCGTACGGCACCAGGGCGTCGCTCACCTGCTGGGCGAGCTCCCGGGTCGGCACCAGGACCAGCGCGAGCGGCCGCTTCGCCTCCGCCCGCCGGCCCGCCGTCCGGACGAGCAGAGCGAGACCGAAGGCCAGCGTCTTGCCGGATCCCGTCCGTGCCCGTCCGAGGACGTCCCGGCCGGCCAGCGCGACGGGCAGCGTCGCCGCCTGAATGGGGAACGGTTTCGTCACCCCGAGCCGTCCCATTGTCTCCACCAGGTCCGGCGGCAGCCCGAACGCGTCGAAGGACGCGGCCCGGGTCACCTCCGGCGACGCTGTCACTCGCGGGAACGTGTCACCCCTGGAGAGTCCGGAGGCCGACGGCTTCGCGTTCATGAGGCACCTTCCTGATCTGGCGCCCGGAACGCACCGGGGTCCGTACCGAACGGTACGGACCCCGGTGCGATGAAGCGCGGACACAGCTTATCAGCGGCCCGGAACGCACCTCCGGCACTGTTTTCTCCAGCTTCGCCGACGCCCACACCCTTCGTCTCTTCGTCCCCTCCCCGGTGCGCGGTCGGTCCGGCTGCCGTGGTGGCGGTGACCGCGTGGAGTAGTACGAGACCATCGCATGGAAAGGCGCGCCCCCGCGCAGCGATGACGCAGGTCCGGCCCCTCTCGTGAAGGGCTCATGGGCGTCAGTTCGTCCCGGGGTGCTTGCCGGGCCCCTCGGCGCCGGGGGACAACGGAGTGGGTGACAGGGCGGTGTCTTCCTCGCCGGGCTCCAGAAGTGTGTCGGCGGCGCCGACGATGAGGGGGTCGGGCGTGCCGACCGCCTCGCCGTCCTTGCTGGCGTAGTCGATGCGCGACAGCAGACTGCGCATGGTCTCCAGTCGGGCGCGCCTTTTGTCGTTGCTCTTGACGACGGTCCAGGGGGCGTGGGCGGTGTCCGTGGCGCGGAACATGTCGACCTTCGCCTCGGTGTAGTCGTCCCAGAGGTCCAGTGACGCCAGGTCGGTGGGCGAGAGCTTCCACTGGCGCACCGGGTCGACCTGTCGGATCGCGAAGCGCGTGCGCTGCTCGGAGCGGGACACGGAGAACCAGAACTTCACCAGCAGGATGCCGTCGTCGACCAGCATCCGCTCGAAGGCGGGGCACTGGTCGAGGAACAGTTTGTACTCGTCCTTGGAGCAATATCCCATCACGCGCTCCACGCCGGCCCGGTTGTACCAGGAGCGGTCGAAGAAGACGATCTCACCGGCAGTCGGCAGATGCGCGATGTGCCGCTGGAAGTACCACTGGCCCGCCTCGCGTTCGGAGGGCTTGTCCAGGGCGACCACGCGTGCGCCACGCGGGTTGAGCCGCTCGGTGAGCCGCTGGATCGTGCCGCCCTTGCCCGCCGCGTCACGCCCCTCGCACACGACGACCAGGCGTGTGCCGGTGTCCTTGACCCACCGCTGGAGCTTGAGCAGCTCGATCTGCAGGATGCGCTTGGTCCGCTCGTACTCCCTGCGGCCCACCTTGCGGTCGTACGGATGGTTCTCCCGCCACGTCCGGATGGGACGCCCGTCCGTGTCCAGCACGATCGGCTGCTCCCGCCGACGGGCATCCACAGTCAGCCCGTCCAGCAGCTTGTCCGCGTCTTCGGCGTTCGTCACCGGGTTCTCCGCTCAGTTCGCTCAGTGCGCACAGGTGGCCAGAAGGGCATACGACCGCGGGAGCGGCGACCTGCCGAACCACTGCGGCCCACCGCACGCGGACTGGCGTGGAAGGGTTTGCTGAAGAGCCGGGCCAGGATGCCGGGCGCCTTGCCACCGGTCCGCGCCCCGGTACCGAGCGTGCGTGGCGTGCCGCGTTCGGGACGGCGGGAGAGACGGGTGACGAGAAAGGCCAGGACCACACACGGCGATGACGGCGACTACCATGATCGGCTCCCTCTGCTGGTGGACGGACATACGGATGCCCCGCCCCGGCCCACTCATGTGAGCAGCGAAGGCTCCGATCCGGGACGGGCCCGGTCAACCCAGTCCCGCGTCTGGCGGGAGAAACGGTTCACCGTGGGGCACATGACGCACCGGGGTCGGCGTGTGGCGGTCAGCGGCCTGCCGGCCGGGTACCGAGGGCGTACAGCAGTATCGGGAGCGAGCGCTGGAACTCGCGCTTCCAGTACTGGGGTGAGTGCGTTCCCTTGTAGAAGTGCGTGGTCACGTCCGCACCGGTCCTCTGCAGCTGCTGGGCCACCGCCTTCGACTCGCGGTCCATCAGCGTCTCCGTCGGGGAGACCACGTCCTCGGCGAAGGGCTCATCGGGGTCCTCGAGCCCGGGGACGTACTCGTCCTCGAAGCCCGGAGGGTCGAGGACGCCCGCGGTGCCGTCGCCGCTGGAGAGGTAGACCGGGACGGAGCGCAGCTTGTCGGCCAGGTAGTACGGGTCGTGCCGCTTCCAGTTCTCCCGGTTGGTCTCCGGGTCGCCCCAGATGTCCTTCCAGTCGGTGTCCATGAGGTCGGCCTTGTTCAGGTGGTCGACCGCGGTCTCGATCGCGTGGGTGTGCTGCAAGGGGTGCACGTATCCGCTGTAGCTGGCCACGGCCTCAAACATCCACTCGTTGCGCGCGGCGTACGAAAGGGCGCCGAAGCCGCCCTGGGACTCACCGGCGGCCGCGCGCGTCGAGCCCGCACCGTAGTCGCGTTCGAGGATCGGAAGGACCTCCTTGAGGTGGAAGCTCTCGACGGCGGGCGGCCCGTTCTCCCCACCGTTGTGCCAGTCGGTGTAGAAACCGAACATCGGCATCTGCGGCATCACCACGAGCACGTCCCTCAGTTCCGCCACCTCCTGCACCGCGTAGCTCTCCTCTTCCGTCCAGGTCTCGTAGTCGCCGTCGCCGCCCGCCAGCAGGTACAGCACGGGCCACTTCTTGCCGGACTCGCCCCTCTCCCAGCCGTCCGGGGTCAGCAGCCGCACCTTGGCCTCGCCACCCATGGCGGGGGAGTCGACGGTCAGGTCGACGATGCGGGGCGCGACGCGCCTTTCGTCGACGACGTCGGCGTCGGACCCGTGCTGGTCCGGTTCTGAAGGAGCGGCGGCATCCTGGGCCGCGCCCGTCATGAGCATGAGGACGGTGGTGACGAGGGCTGCGCGGGTGTGGGGCTTGTGCAGGGGAGTCATGGGGGTTCCTCGATTCATGGATCGTACGGGTGGTCACGCGCCGAGGGCGCGCAGCTCCCGGTACGGCTGGCCGGCCACAGCGCTCGACGTGAGGGCGTCCAGGCCGAGGACCGTGCGCATGGGGCTGAATTCGTCGACGCCGTTCTGGGCCGAGGAGGCTGCTCACAGGGCAGGGCCGGACGGGCGCAGAACAGCCGCCGACGGCGGTCTTGCCACCGAAGCGTCTGGTGGGCTCTCTCGCCCCGGTCATGTCTACGACGCTAAGGAAGGGGAGAGGTCCGGACGTCCGACGCGGGGAGTCGGCGGCTACTGCGGCGGAAGTAGGCGGGTCGAGCAGGCCGGCACACACCCACCCCGGCCCTGCGCGCCCACGCTTCCCCGCCCTGACCGGTGTGGTTTCTCCCCTCGTCCCGGGCGCGTGAGATTGATCCTGATTTCCGGTGTCGGTCGGTGACCTGCACGTCTGACGGAACGCTCAGCTACGCCTGGAGCGTTGACCTCGATCCTTCGTGACGGTCTGCCGACGGAGTCAGTCGTCCGTTTCGCTGCCTCCCGGAGATCCGCCAGAGGTATGCGGACGTCTTTGTCTTCGGCCGGCTCGGCACCCCCGCGGACATCGCCGACGTGGTGTCGCTCGTGACGAGCGACGAGGCCCGCCGGGTGACCGGCCAGTGATCGACGCCTCCGGCCGCGTCCACCTCGGCGTATGGGACAGCCGCTCACGACCCCGCACCGCACGACCGGTGGCCCCCGCCCCGGCCGTACAGCCGTGCTCCCGGCCGACGGCAGCACTGGAAGATGCCATGACCGACAGCACGTCCGCCGCCCACCGCCTGCGCACCACCGTCGAGCAGGTCGCCTACGAGGAGGCGCCGACCTGACGGCGGGAAGCCAGGGTCGGGCATCCGGGGCGGCGTGCGGCCGCGCAGATCCTGATCTCAGGCACTTCGACCCCAGTCCAGGCGGTCGGCAGGCCGGCGGCGCTGAAGGCGGCCTCCAGCTCGAACTCACCTTTGCGGAGCGTCGTCCCACTCACCGCGACCGCACGTGCGACTGCCCTGACACCGCCGTGCCCCAGCTCCCGGCCCTCAGCCCTCGGCAGCCGTAAGCAGTCGCCCTGCCGCTCGTCCGGATGCGGAAACAACACTGCAGCCCTCGCGGCGAGTTGCCCGCCGGTCTCGTCCGGGACGCGCACACCACGCCAACGAGCTCCGCGACGGGAAGCAACATGTTGATGATCGGCGAACCCTCAGCGCATCAACACCGACGTCATGGGTACTCCGCATCCCTCACCATCCCCCCTGCCCCGGAGAGCCATGACACAGAAGACCGAGAACGAGAAGGGCAACCGGTTCTGCAAGGCGTGCGGTACACCGGCCGAAGACGGGAAACTGTGCAGGCACTGCGGTGCCGTACTGGACCTCCCCGACGATGCAGGACTCATCGAAGACCAGGGCGCGGCAGTACGAAGCAACTTCGAAGGACGCACCCAGCAGCAGGAGCCGAGGTGACCGAACCAGTGGAACAGCAGGGCCGAACCCGCACCACTGAACATCGCGCACGGGGGTATACGGGCCGGCATGGCATCCAAGACTGATCGCGTCATGTCCCTGCGGGCCGTGCGGCAACTGCGCCGGGTCCGCGCCTTCTACCTGGCAGGCATCCTGCTGTGGGCGGCATCGACCGCCTGGACGGGCTGGCAGTTCCCCGGGAGCCGGCAGATGTGGGTGTCCGCCCTCCTTCTGGCCGTCTTCACGGGCCTCCTGCTCGCAGCCTCCCTGTGGCTGCGGCGTCTCGAGGCCGCGGGTTCGGGCACTCCTGCACACCATGCCGCGCCACGGAAGGCGACTGCACCACGACACGCACATGCCTGACCAGCCGTCAGTCGGTCCGGACCACCCGCCTGAGGCCTGAAGCGAAGCCGCCGAAGTCGGCCTACCGGTAGATGCACACGTAGCCGACCGGGCAGGCTTGTCCGCGGGGTCACTCCGGTGGCGCAGCGCACGGTGCGGACCGGTACGGAAACCACAGGGGGCGGGGGAGGGGCGGCATCTCCGGGTCGGTGCGCAAGGCGGCTCGGCGTGTGTCCGGCTCTGCGGCTGGAGTTGTTGCCCCGCCCCGGCGGGGTGGCTGCGCGGGTGTGGGGCCTGGTGTGTGCTGCTGGCGGGCCTGCGCTAAAGTCTTCTCCAGAAGGCGCGGGCCGTTTCGGCGGTTCTGCAGTCTGTGCGTTGGTCGTCCAAGGAAAGACGCCCCGCTTCCTGCGGGGAAATGCAGGTGCGAGGCCTGCCCAGCGCTCCATGAGGAGCCCTGTTCCTGTGCCGTGGCAGGATCAGGGCTCCTTCACATGCGGGTAGGCTGCAACGCGAAGCAACCGCTACCCGCTTTCGGGTGACGGCCCGTGCATGCCCGGGGTGGCGCACCATGGCGTCTTCGGGTCCGGAGCCAGGATCCGCAAGGGTTCTCCGCCTGATGGAGCGTCAACCTGCCGCCTTCTGCACATGGGCGGCTACGGCTTCACCACCATCGCGCGACGGCTTCCCCCCGACCACGGCCGCGCTCCGCTTCTCGTTGTGCCGGTCGTGTCCGGTGGGTGCGGGGCTGCTCACCACTCTGGAAGAGCGATGCCTTTCCCGCGTCGGGTGATCTGTTGTTGCTGGGTGGGCGGGCTGACCGCGTGACGTCGGTGACCGGCCGGAGGTGTAGGTCTGTCACCGCGGTGCCGGTGACTTCGGGGCTTTTTGCCCGGGGCGAGGCCCGTGGTACGCGGTCCGGGGGTCAGCTGGTCAGGTGGGTCGCTACCGAGCGTATCGCGTGGTGGAGGGCCGGTCGGGTCTCCTCGGGCGCATCGAGGGTCTCGAAGCCGTGGTGGCCGTTCGGGACGTCGATCAGTTCCAGGTCCGCCCCGCAGTTCTCGGCGGCGGTCGTGAACGCCTCCACGGTGACGGCGATCTGGGGTGCCTCTCGTCCCGCACGCAGGAGGACGATGGGCAGTGTGCCCGCGTGCGTGATCGCACGGGCCGGGTGAAACCGGCTGCCGGTCAGCCCCCAGTTGGGCAGCGGCGCCAGGATCGGGTAGGAGGCGGCCAGGCAGCGCAGCCAGAGGGGAGGCTTTGTCAGCCAGTCCGCGGTGAGCAGGCCGCTACCGGAGAAGAACCACAGGGCCACCCGGTCGGCATCCACCCGGGGGTCGGCCCGTACCAGTTCCACCGCGGCGGTGACGTCCGCGGCGGCGCGCTCGTAGTCGGCGATGTCGTGCAGCCGGTGGTCGAGGGTCACGCCGATCATGCCCTCGGCGGCCGCCAGACGGGCGTAGCCCACCAGGGTCGGCCAGTCACGTGGTGCCGGCCGGGACCCGGCCGGCACCGGACCGCCGTGCACGAAGACCACGGCCGGTCGCGGACCCTCGGCGTCGGGGACGTACAGGTCGGTAGGTCCTCTGCGCTCCCGGGGCAGCTCTGGTACATCCATCGGGAACGGGCGCAGATGGGCGGGCTGGGAGCCGGTCGGCCGCAGACGGTGCCCCTCGCCGGCCGCGGCCCGCAGCAGGGCATCCGCCAGCCCGGCGGGGCAGGACAGCATCGGCCAGTGCCCGGTGGGCAGTTCGAAGAAGGTGGCCTGAGGGCCGGTCAGAGCCGCCAGCGTGGGGTCGCCGAAGTCGACGAGCCGTTGCACCAGGTCGACGCTGACACCGTTACGGGTGCACAGCACTCCGGTGGTGGGCACCGCGACCGCCGATCCGGTCAGCCGCAGCGGCTGGAGCAAGGTGCCCAGCGGCTGCGGTGCGGCGAGGGCGGTGAGCCGGTCCAGTGCCGCTTCGGAGACGCCGGCGGTACTGCCCCAGCGCTGCCACTCGTCACGGGCCGGAGGCGCCAACTCACCTTCACAATCACCGCGTTGGCCCCGCTCGGCCAGCTGTGCGCGCAGGGCCTGGTCCGGTACGGTGGCCAGGGCCGGGACACCGTTCTGCGGCATCCCGCAGTCCAGGTACACGACGCGGGCGACGCGCTGCGGCCGCCGGTCGGCGGCACCGAGCACCGGATGGATGCCGTAGTCGTGACCGACGAGCACGATCTCCCGGTCGAGCGCCGCGTCGATCGCCGCGACCACGTCCGCGATGTGTGTCTCCAGACCGATGCGGGCTGACGCGGCGGGGCGGCCTGCGTCGACTCCGGTGAGCGGGACCGCGTACGCCTCGCTGCCCGCCGCGGCCAGCTGCGCGGTCGTCTCCTGCCACACATGGGCGCCGGTGAACACGCCCGCCACCATGATGAACACGGTCATGGATCTCTCCTCGGGTTCGTCACACGACATCGCGCCGGTCGCGCACGCCGTGGTCCGCGGACCGGGGCGTACCCCCGGCCCGTGCGTGCCGATACCGTAGGAGCTCCCCCAGAGGGAGGTTCAACTGTCCGCATCACACGAGGTTTTGTGGAGCATCGGCGAGTTCGCCGAGCGCGCGGGGGCAACTGTGAAGAGCGTCCGCTTCTACTCCGACCGGGGTCTGCTGCCCGAGGCCTCCCGCAGCGGCGGCGGACACCGCCGGTACGGCCCCGAGGCGCTGGAGCGACTGAGGCTGATCCGCTCCCTGCGCGCCCTCGACCTGTCGCTGCCCGAGGTGCGCCGCGTCCTCGATGACGAGGACGCGGCGGGCCGTGTGCTGGAGGAGGCCGTCGCGAGCCGCCTGCGCGAGCTGGGCAGTGAGCTGAAGACGCTGCGCTGGCGGGAGGCGGCGCTGCGGCTGGTGCAGGAGTGCCCGGCCGCGGAGCGGGCCGGCCGACTGCGGCTGCTCGGCGCGGTGAGTACCCCGCCGAGCACGGCATCGCTGGCCCGGTTCTGGCGTGCCTGGCTGCCGCCGCGGATGCCGGCCCGGGCGACGGCGGCGTTCTTGGAAGTGGCCGTCCCGCAGCCGCCCGACGAGCCGGCCCCGGCGCAGGTGCTCGCTTTCGCCGGGCTGCACGCGATGACGACGGCTCCCTGCCCGGACGGCCGGCAGCCCCAGCCGGAGGTGCACCGGGTGGCCGGGGCCCGCGGAGCGGCCGCGTTGTACGCGGGTCTCGCCGAGGCGTACGAGATCGCGGGCCCGCAGCTGCGCCGGGCACGAAATCCGTACCCGGGTGAGGCGCTGGACGCCTACGTGGCGGCGTACGCGAGCGCATACGGCAGCCGGGACACCCGGGAGTTCCGGCGCCTGCTGGCCGCGCGGCTCGCGACCGGACCGCGCCTGGACCGCTACTGGGAGCTGACGGCCGTGGTGCTCACTTTGCCGGATGGCCGGCCGGAGCCGACCCCGGGATCCGCGGACGACTGGCTGCGCGCGGCACTGGAGCGGGACAACGCCCAAGCGGCGTAGAGCGCAGGAAAGAAGCTGACAGTCGTGGCCGTCCACCAGATCCAGCGGATCACGGCCCCGCGAGGCCTTCTTGTACGGCGGAGCCGGTCGGTGTCCTGCTCGCACCGTCAGCGTTTTGTGGCGGCCTTCCTGGCGGCCTTCTGCTGTGCCTTGCTCTTGGCGTTCCCTGCTTCCTTTGCCTGGCCGGGGGGTTGGTGAGGGGGCCCGGTCGCCGCGCCGCCCTGCGGTGTTTCCGGGGGGGTGTCCGTGTGGCTCGGTGCGGCTTGTGCGGTCTTGGCCGCAGAGGTGTGTGTGGCTGCGTCGGTGGCGGATCTGCGGTTCGGGCCGGGGGAAGCGGGGCCGGCGCTTTGCCCGGGTATGTCGTCGGGGGGTGTGTCGGCGGATGCGCTGTGGTCGGAGGGCGCCTCCGTGGACGGCGTGGCTGCCTCTTTCCGCCCTGTGCTCTCAGGAGGATCCGGCTTTCCCGTGGGGGTGCTCGTGGCCCTGGTCGCGCTTCGGTCATCGCCCGGTGGGGCGGAGTCGTCGGTGACGGCGAAGGCGGTTGCCATGACCGCGGCGAGTGCGACGGTCGCGCCGGCCGCGAGGGTGCGCCCACGCGCGGGCGTGGTGCGGGGAGCAGCCCGGCGGTCCTTGCCGGGCAGCGGATTGGTGTGCGTGCGGTCGGCCGTCTGCGTTGGTCCGCGGCCGGCGATGAGGCTCGTGGCGTGTGCCGGCGGGCGGGCTTCGAGCCGTGCTGTCTCGGCCAGTGCGGCCAGTGTGCGGGCGCAGTCGCTGGCTGACGGGCGGTTCTCCTCGTTCAGGGCTGTCATGTCCCGCAACAGGAGGGCCAGGTCTTCCGGCAGCCAGCGGGGCAGGACGGGTTGGCGGTGCAGTCGTGCGATCGCGGCTTCAAGGGGGCCGCCGTCGTACTCGAGCCTGCCCGTGAGGCACTCGAGGAGCACCAGGCCGAGGGCGTACACGTCGGCGGGTCGGCCGACGGGCTGGCCGAGGACTTGCTCGGGGGAGAGGTAGGCGGCGGTGCCGATGAGCGTGCCGGTGGCGGTGCGGGTGGTGGCGTCCTCCAGCAGTCGGGAGATGCCGAAGTCGCTCAGGTAGGGGCGGTGAGAAGCGTCCAGGAGGATGTTGGACGGTTTGACGTCCCGGTGGACGATTCCTGCGTCGTGTGCGTGAGCCAGTGCGTGGGCCAGGTCGGCGCCGAGTGCGGCGGTCGCCTCGGGGGGCAGCGGGCCCTTGGCGATGCGGTTCCTCAGTGTGGTGCCTTCGATCAGTTGCATGACCAGGAAGACACGTCCGTTGTGCTGTCCGGCGTCGTAGGCGGTGACAAGTCCGGGGTGGTGCAACCGGGCCAGGATCACTGCTTCGCTGTGCGAGCTCTCCTCAGTGCCGATGCCGGTGTCGGACCGGAAGAGCTTGACGGCCACCGGTCGTCTCAATCGCAGATCGAAACCTCGATGGACATTCGCGGCAGCGCCCGAACCAAGGAGACCGTCCAGGCGGTACCGGCCGCTCAGTACCTCGGCTGAACACCGGGAAGCCGTGGCCCGGGCCGACTCACGAAGCCTCATTCTCTCTCCCCTGCTGCATCGAGGTGCGAATGCCCCTGGCGAGCCGTGGTCGACGCGCCACCGCACGCAGGTACCCACGAAGAGCTGGGATACCCCCGGCGCGGCACCGCGAGGGCACTTCGTGAGGCGAAACCGGCGCCCGCCTCGACGCCCCTGAATCCGGCTGCCGCTTCCTCACCGGTGAAGCGGCGAGTGCCGGTGAGGTGATGAGCGAGCGGGCCGCGTGACGGATCTGCCGGGACAACGCCTGGTGGTCGGCGTTCGGGAAGAAGCGGTCGAAGAACGGCACGTGGCCCTGGTGCCGAAGTGTTGCGTGGTGGTGGCCGGGGAGTCCGGCCGGGTCACCCGGGGGCGCGGCTGCCCGGCCCGCCGGTTCGGGAACGTGGGGGACCGGCCCGGCCGGATACGGCGCTACGACTCGGACATGGGCGATGCCGAGGGGGCGTTGGCGTGGGGCCTGCTGCCGGTGCCGGCCTGGACAACGGGCCGGGGCAGGCGGGGGCGAGTGGTGTGCCGGGGGTTTTGGGGGAGTGAGGGCCGCGGTGGCAGCCGGGGGTGGTCCGCCAGCCCTGGTGTACCCGGTCTGCTTGGGCCTTTTTGGCTTGCCTGGCGTGTGCCGGTGTGCTGTCTCCTGCGTGTTCCTGTCCTTCGGCTGCCGGTGCACCGGCAGCCCGGTCGTGGGGGGCCACCGGGTGGATCCGGGACCTGTCTGCGCTGGTTCGGCTCGCTGCCCTGGTCGGGTGGGGCGGGCGCGTGGGGTGATGTCGCGGAAAGTTGGGGAAAAAGTTGTGGCAGCCGACGGGAGGTTGTCGTGGTGGGTGGAGATCTGGAGCTGGGCGAGTTGCTGGCCGCCGCGGAGGCGGCGCCGCCCGGTGAGTCAGTGGATGTGGTGGCGCACGACCTGCAGAAGCGGCTCGGTGCGGAGCGTGTGTCTTTTCTGTTCGTCGACCTCGTCGGTCAGCGGCTGGTACGGCTCGCCGCGGCCGGTGATGATGCCGCGGACCGCGGTGGGCCGATCGATCTGCTGGACAGCGTCTACGACCGTGTTCTGCGGAGCCAGCGTCAGCATGTGGAAGCGGACGGCCAGGGCGGACGCCGGGTCATCACACCGGTCACCAATCGTGGCGACTGCATCGGTGTTCTGGAGGTGAGCCTGCAGTCCGCCGACGACACCGTGCTCCGGCAAGTGCGCGAGGCGGCACACGCGCTGGCCTACATCATCGTCACGGACCGTCGTTTCACCGATCTGTACCACTTGGGCCGGCGTACCACCGAGACCAGCCTGGCCGCGGAGATCCAGCACCAGTTGCTTCCCTCGGCCCCCTGCTGCGAGGCGGCCCAGTTCACCCTCGCCGCCGGGCTGATCCCTGCCGACGACATCGGTGGCGACACCTACGACTACACCCTCGACCGCGACACCCTGCACCTGTCCATCACCGACGCCATGGGCCACGACACGAACTCCGCTCTGCTGGCCACCTTGCTGGTCGGCGCGCTGCGGCGGGCACGCCGCAGCGGCTGCGACGCCCTTGAGCAGGCCCACCACGCCCATCAGGCCCTGCTGAGCCACAACTGCGGCCTGGCCACCGGACAGTTGCTGTGCATAGACCTCGAAACGGGTCTGTGCGAACTGGTCAATGCCGGCCATCCCTGGCCGCTGCGGCTGCGTGAGGGCACCGTCGAAGAGGTCGGACTCGCCGTCAACCTGCCATTCGGTGTGGCGGCACCCACCTCCTACCGGCTGCAGGAACTGCGCCTGCAGCCCGGAGACCGCCTGATCCTGCTCACCGACGGAATGCAGGAGCGCGGTGCCGCAGCCGTCGACCTGGCCTCGGTCGTTCACGACACCCGCGCCCTGCATCCAAGGGAAGCCGTCCGGAGCCTGACCGCCGCGGTCTTTGATGCCTGCCACGGCAGTCTCAAGGACGACGCCACGGTCCTGATACTGGACTGGCACGGCGGACGTCGCAGACCGGCCGGCACCGGATCGGGCCCGCGGTGAGGGCCGCACCCGCCGTACGCCACCGCTTTGCCCCCGTGTCCTTGACGGCGCCGTCGTGCCGGACGCGGCCGTCCGGCACGGAGTGCCGCTGCGCCGCTGTGGCCAGACCGCGCGGGGGCCCGGCCCTCTGACTCTGATGTCCGCGGGCGCCACCGGCTGGGAGAGGTCCGGCCGTCTTGCCGGGACCTTCGCGCATGACGACGGCCTGCGCACCCCCGCCTGCCGGCCGATGGGCGCTGCCGGTCTCCAGCGTGCCTGCCCGACCGGGACCGCCTCGGGAGCCGGGCACCTCGTCGACGCCGGCCGGGTCGCCCGGCAGACCACTCCGGATCCACCGGCGAGGTCCGGCTCGGCGCCGCACAGGGCAGGGGTGAGAAGCGCGGCGCGCCCGGTCCCGCCCTGTGAATCCAGCGGCCGTGATGCCGTTCTGTCGTGCGATATGCCCGGGGTGCCACTGGACCGGCCACCTCGGGCGCCGGACCGCTCGGCACGTGTGGTTCTTGCTTCGTCCGTGCGAGCGCAGGCATGGATGCAACAGGAGGGGGTATCCGCGAGGCGGCGTCGGCTGCGTTCGGCCGACTGCACGGTGGGCTTCGACGCCGGGAGGGGTATGTCATGGCGCTCATGAAGGTGACGGCAGCGAACACGCAGGCGCACCAGTTGCCGGAGGTTGCCGACCCCGCTCAGGTGGCGCCCCGGGATGCCCGCGAGCTGTCCCGGCTGTTCTTCGACCGGCTGGCGGTGCTTGAGGAGGGCACGCCGGAGTACAGCCGCGCGCGCGGCACGCTGATCGAGATGAACATGTCCCTGGTCCGCTTCGCGGCCGGCCGCTTCCGCAGCCGCGGGCCGCAGGAGATGGAGGACATCGTCCAGGTCGGCATGATCGGTCTGATCAAGGCGATCGACCGGTTCGACCTGTCCCGGGAGGCGGAGTTCACCTCCTTCGCCATCCCCTACATCGTCGGCGAGATCAAGCGGTTCTTCCGCGACACCACCTGGGCCGTCCACGTTCCGCGCCGGCTCCAGGAAGCCCGCGTCCAGCTCGCGCGCGCCACCGAGGAGCTCCGCAGCCGCCTGGGCCGTACCCCGACGGTGAAGGAACTGTCGGAGCTGATGAGCCTTCCCGAGGAAGAGGTACGGGAGGCCCGCCTCGCCGCGAACGGCTACAGTTCCTCCTCCCTGGACGCCACCATCGGCGCCGGCCAGGGCGGCGAAGCCGCGCTGCAGGACTTCATCGGCGTCCAGGACCAGGCTCTGGAACTGGTGGAGGACTTCCACGCCCTGGCCCCGCTGATCGCAGAACTCGATGAGCGGGACCGGCAGATCATCCACATGCGGTTCGTGGAAGAACTCACTCAGGCCCAGATCGGCGAGCGCCTGGGCGTCTCCCAGATGCATGTCTCCCGGCTGCTGTCGCGTACGCTCGTCCGGCTGCGGGAAGGTCTGCTCACCAGTCGCTGAGAGGGCGCCCGAGTACGGCGGGGACGCAGCCGTCCGCCGGTGGGCCGGCGGCTTCCCGGATCTTCGGGCCTGCGCTGCTGCCGCAGCCGCCGGCTAGTCGGCAAGTCTGCGCAGGTGGAAGTGGGCGACCACCTGCTTGCCGGTTTCCCGGGCGATGGTGTGCACCTGGTCGCACAGCTGGGTGACCAGGTGCAGACCGTGTTTGTCGACGCGGCGGGCGTCGTGTGCTCGCAGCTCGGGCGGATGAGGGGAACTGTCACTCACGGTGATGCGCAGCAGGGCGGCGTCGGGTGCCACTTCCAACGCCAGGCTGCCCGGACCGGGGGCGTGACGCAGCGCATTGGTGACCAGCTCACTGACGATGAGCTGGGCGTCCTGGCTCGGCCTGCGGCCGGGGTCGTGGCCGGCCTGGGCCAGCAGCGTGCGTACGGCCGCTCGGGCTTCAGCGATCGGTGCGTCTGCGGTGTCCCAGGCGGCGCTGTATCGCAGGGGTGCTGCAGACCCCTGCTCATCCGGTGCCCGATTTTTAAGCTGGATGACCATAAAATCTTCCCGTGGGTTGTTCCTTGTCTTTTCATCGCAAGGCGTCGTTATCGCGTGATTTCGCTTACCCGCTGCCGTCCTGTTCATGGGCGCCGCCGGTCCTGCTGTCCGGCACGGAGCCGCTGCCGGCGCCGGTGATCCGCTTTCTTCCATGGAGAGCTTGTCGTCGCGGCGTGCTTCGGAGTCCCAGCTGATCGGGGGTGTGAGCTGATCGGCGTTGGGGGCGTCGATGTCGAGCTCGTAGGTCACGTCGAGGTAGTCGTACGTTGTCGTGGGTGTGTCGGAGATCGTGTACGTCTTCTCCAGCCGCTGTCCCACGCTGATCGGCTGCTTGGTCCACAACGTGGTGCTGCCGGGACTGCAGGTGGGTGCGCACCTGGTGGTCCAGGTGATGGTCAGCGGCGGGAGGTCGCCCGTCGACTCCAGCATCACGAGCCGGTCGGTTTCGCTCCACCGCAGGCTCGTGACGGACAGATCCATCTGCTGGGCGGTGGCGAACCCCTCTCTGACAGCCTCGGGACCCGGCGGGCGGTACGGGGCGGCGCAGCCCCATCCCGTGACGACGCCCGTAGGGCGCCCTTGACTGACCGTCGTGTCCCGCACCCTGGGAAACAGGTGGCCCCGGCTCTCTGACCTGCACACGGCTACCTTCAGGGTGGGGACGTATCGCTGTACCTCACTGGCCACGTTCACGTTCACGTGTACGCCGACAGGGTCCAGCTGGCCCGAGCCCCGGACGGGTGCGGTTCATCGTGCGGCGTCCTGGTCGGAGTCCGCGGATTTGGGGGGATGTGCGCGCAGTGAGCCGGGGTGGGCCTTGGCGGTCGGGTCGTGCCTGGTCTTGATCAGGCTCGCCACGGTGACGACTGCGAGGACGAGGGCGATCACGGTGAGGCTGAGGGGGGTGGAGATCTCGGGGACTCCCTCGTGCAGGTCGACGTGCGCCCAGTGCAGGATGAGCTTGGCGCCGATGAACGCGAGGATCAGCGACAGTCCGGCGGACAGATACACCAGCCGGTCCAGCAGTCCCTTGACGAGGAAGAACAGGGCGCGCAGGCCGAGCAGGGCGAAGGCGTTGGCGGTGAAGACGATGTAGGGCTCTTGGGTGACCCCGAACACGGCGGGGATGGAGTCGAGCGCGAAGAGCAGGTCGATGCTGCCGATGGCGAGCAGGACGATGAACAGCGGGGTGACCATCCGGCGTCCGTCGATGCGGGTGGTGAGTTTGCCGCCGACGTAGTCGCCGGTGACCGGCAGGAGCCGGCGGGCGGCTTTGACCATGACGTTGTCGTCGATGTCGGGGTCCTCGTCGCGGTGCCGGAACAGCTGCACGGCCGTGTAGATCAGCAGCAGGCCGAACAGCAGGAACATGAGCGAGAACAGCGCCAGCAGGGCGGCGCCGAGCAGGATGAAGACCGCGCGCATGGCCAGGGCGAGCACGATGCCGAAGGTGAGCACCTTGTGCTGGTGCTCCTCCGGCACGGCGAAGGTGGTCATGATGATGACGAAGACGAACAGGTTGTCGACCGACAGGCTCTTCTCGACGATGTAGCCGGCGAAGTACTCGGTGCCGGATTCTCCGCCGTATCGCACGGCGAACCAGACGCCGAAGCCCACCGCGACCAGGATGTAGAACACCGACCAGGCGGTGGCCTCGCCGAAGCCGACCCGGTGGGGGCGCGCGGCGGCCAGGATCAGGTCGACGGCGAGCAGCCCCAGGATCAGGGCGATGGTGACGGCCCAGGTGAGTGCGCTGATGTCCAGCACCGGTCCTCCAATCGGTTTCCGGGTCGGTCCTCGTTCGGCGGCGAGGTGGTGGCGGTGTCGGCCGGGGCGGTGAGGATACCGACCTTGTCCTGGCCGATCAGGGCGGCGTCGGTGAAGGCGAGGTCGGTGATGAACAGCAACACCGTAAACCCGATACCGCCCAGTACGGCGGCGCCGAGGGTCTCGCGGCGGTGCATGTCCGTGGGCAGAGTTCCCCAGCCCAGCCGACGCGCCGGATGGGCGACCCCATCGACGCCGGCGACCTTTACCGAGGAGGGGACCGGTGGTGATCGCCCAGGCCACCGGTCGGCCAAAGGCGTCGCCGGGCGCGCCGCCGCGTAGGTCGGCCCCCGCGTCAGCCACCGCGAAAAGCGGAACCACCAGGAACGCGCTGGCCGGCTGTATCAGCGTGCGTCCGGAGCTGGGCCGACGACGACCCGGATGAGCAGCACGAGGGGTGGCATCAACCGAGAGAAAGAGGGAAGTCGGCATCAAAGCCACAAATCAGGCACGACGGTATCACGGAAGGCGGTCATGATGGCTTTGTTGCTGTTCCTGATCCTCGTGGCAGTGGTCCTGGGTATCGCCGGTGCCGTGATCGAGGGGTTGCTGTACCTGCTCGTGATCGGCGTGGTGGTCTTCGTCTGCGCACTCGCCTATACTGCGCTGCGGTTTCGCAGGGGCGGCAGCCGACACGGCTGAGCGCCCGCACGACTCCTGGGTGGGTGGTGACCGACGCCGCGCCGACCGGCGAACGGGGCGGATCGTGCGCCACCACTCGCCCCGAGGGATACCAGCCGTGCCGGCGGGTCGTCGGCGGCTCGGCGGCGGATGCCCCCGGGCTGCCCAGGTGCGCCCATCCTTGCTTCGCTGGTCCCGGAGCGACGGCAACGAGGCACAGGGCCGTGTGCGGGACATCGTTGCTGACCGAGCCGGGAAGCAGCCTGCGCAGTCGCGCTCGGCCCCGTGATCCGACGACGAGCAGGTCCGCCTTCCTGGACAGCTCCGTCAAGTTCGTCGCCGGATGCGCTCCCCAGTCGATACGCAGGCCGACACCCACCGCCGGGTACCGTCCGGCCAACTCGGTGATCCGCCCGGTGAGAAAGCGCCGTGGCGCGGCGCGCACGGAGGCGCCGAGCCCGCCCAGCCCGCCGAGCGGAGCAGCATCCCCTTCCGCTGCGCCTGCCTCAACGGGCCGCCCACGATCCGTCACCGTGTCGGTCCGCCGGAGACCGTGGGGTGCCGTCGGGACCGCGGGATTCTTCCTCGCCCTGTACTGGCCGAGCGCCTGTCATGGAGCACGGCTGACGTCGGCCATGGGCCATCGAGGGGATCATCGTGTGGCCGTGGTCCTTCCACCCGCCCGGTTTGGCCCCACTACCGGCCCGCCGAGGCGGAGAGCACGTCGGCGGCATCCCTTGGTCGTCGCCGATGCCGGCACCCATACGTCTGCCGCCGATCGGGTGTTCCGAGTAGTCCGGCGGATAGCCGCGTTTCCCTTCTGGAACCAGGTGTTGGCGCCGCTTCGTGGGTTTGCCGGCAGGCGGCGTCCGTCGCGTAGTGCTGTGCCGCTGAAATAGTGGGTATGCGGGCTGGGATCAAGATCGCGCCGGTTTCCTGCGGGCATGTGATCTTCGGAGACAGTTGGCCGCGGTTCCGTGCGGCATGAGCGCGGGGCCACAGGGTGGTGCGAAGGAAGGACAAGCGCAGCGCAGTGACAATCGCCGATGCGGTGTTCGCGTGGTTGGGAGCCGGAGCGCTGCTTGCGGCAGTGCTCCCCAGAGTGGTGGCCGGACGTCCGCTCTCGATGCCCCTGATGTTCTTGGTGGCTGGCGTCGGCGTGTACCTGCTGCCCCTGCCGCTGCCTGTGATCGATCCGGTGGAAGACCGGCAGCTGACTGAACACATCACCGAGATCGGCGTGATCATCGCGCTGATGGGCGCCGGGCTGGCGCTCAACCGACCCGTCGGCCGGCGTCGGTGGGGCACGACCTGGCGGCTGCTGGGCGTCACGATGGTGTTGACCGTCGTGGGCACCGCCCTTGTGGCGTGGTGGCTGCTGGACTGGCCGCCGGCCGCCGCCCTGCTGCTGGCCGCCGTCCTCGCCCCGACTGATCCGGTGCTCGCTTCGGAGGTGCGGGTCGGTGAGCCCACCGAGGACGAGCACGACGAGGACGAGGTGCGCTTCGCCCTCACCAGCGAGGCGGGCCTCAACGACGGGCTTGCCTTCCCCCTGACGTACGCGGCTGTCGCGCTGGCCGCTGCCGCGGGAAGCGGCTGGTCGGTCGCCTGGGTCGGCGCCTGGGCGGTGGAGGACGTCGCCTTCAAGTGCACCGTGGGTGTCCTGAGCGGGTTGCTCGTCGGCCGGCTGCTCGGCTGGTTGTTCTTCCGGGCCCGCTCGCCGGTGTTGCGCATGTCCGAACACCGGGACGGTTTCGTCGCGCTGGGTGCCACCTTCCTGTCCTACGGGGTGACCGAGCTGATAGGGGGTTACGGCTTTCTCGCCGTGTTCACCACCGCTTGCGCGATCCGGGCGGCCGAACGCGCCCACGGCTTCCACAACATCCTCCACGACTTCGTGGAACAGATTGAGCGCCTGTTCACCGCGACGTTGCTGTTTCTGCTGGGCGCCTTCATCGCGCTGGGCGGCCTTGCCTCTCTGACCTGGCAGGGCGCTGTCACCGCGCTGGTGCTCCTGCTGGTGATCCGGCCGTTGTCCGGGTGGGCCGGGCTGCTCGGGAGCCCCATGCGCGCCAAGGAACGTTGGGTTGTCGCGGGCTACGGCATCCGAGGCATCGGTTCGCTGTACTACCTCGCCTACGGTCTGGGACAACACGACTTCCCGGTGCCGGCGCGGGAGCTATGGGCGGTAGTGACGTTCACCGTGCTCGCCTCGGTGGTGCTGCATGGCGTCACAGCAGGTCCGGTCGTCGCCCGGCTCGACCGGCTGCGGACTGCCGCCACGCCCCCCGCGACGCGACGGCATATGACGCGCAAGCAGCAGTGATGCACATCGGCCGCTGCTCACGCACCCACTGATACCTACTGCAACTCACCGTTACCAACCGAGTCGCGGAGGACCAGTCATCGCTCAACATCCACCGATGCCGCCACTGCTCACCGTGCACGGATCTCCATGGTTCTGCAGGAGACAGCGCTCACGAAGTCGCGGACCCTGCAACAGGGCGCTCACTGGCCGCGCTGCCAGGCACCCGGCTACGGGCGACCGACCCCCTCGATGCCCTGCTCGACACCGACCTGGCACGCCAGGACTGGGAGATCGCTTAGCTTGACTCTGCCGGGGATCTCGGAGTTTCCCGGTGCGCCGGCTTGATCGGCGGGCGTGCTCGGGGCTGTTTCGAAGACCGATGCAGCTGTCGAGGTGTCCGTTGTGTCGAAGCCGAGCCGGACCGGGTGCGGGGGCAGCGAGGTAGCGATGGGGGAGACCGGCAGCTCCTGACGTACGGTCGCCGTGCCGACCACGGCGATGTCCCAGCGGGGTCGGCCCGTCAGCCTGTGGACAGAGGACGGAGAACTCTCTCCTCCGTCCGGATGGGATGAATCGGGCCGCAAGGGTCAGACCCGGCCCCCTTGTCCAGCGTGGTCGGCCCGGCCACGACCCCGACCCCGGGAATCAGGCCGCGACGAGCTCCTGCTCGCGGTCTGGCGTCTTGACCTTGGGCTTCTTGTTCGGCAGCGAGAGCCGGAAGACCTTGCGCCACGCGGAGAGCACCTGCTTGGGCAGCGGCCCGGTGACGTACTCCAGCTCGTACTTCTCGAACAGCGCGCGCACCTTCACCGCGACCTCGGCGTACCGGTTGCTCGGCAGGTCCGGGAACAGGTGGTGCTCGATCTGGTGCGACAGGTTGCCGGTCATGAAGTGCATGGCCCTGCTGCCGCTGATGTTCGCCGAGCCCATCATCTGGCGCAGGTACCACTGGCCGCGCGTCTCGCCCTTGATCGACCGGCGCTCGAAGACCTGCACGCCCTCGGGGAAGTGTCCGCACATGATCACCGAGTGGGACCAGATGTTGCGGACCAGGTTCGCGGTGAACGTGGCGGCGAGCGTGGTGAGGAACGACGGGCCCGACAGCAGCGGGTGGATCACGTAGTCCTTGAGTACCTGCTTGCGGATCTTGCGGCCCACGGCCTTGGCCCGCGCGCGGAACTCCGGGTCCTTGCGGCGGCGCTTGTGCAGGTTCTTGCC
Organism: Streptomyces sp. NEAU-W12; assembly: GCF_026242095.1. Lineage (NCBI taxonomy): Bacteria > Bacillati > Actinomycetota > Actinomycetes > Kitasatosporales > Streptomycetaceae > Streptomyces > Streptomyces sp. NEAU-W12. The sequence continues at coordinate 90,788 of NZ_JAPJDM010000018.1, read as the reverse complement.
GAGCTCCAGGTCGTACGCTGCGATGCCGTACTCGAAGAAGCAGGCGTTGATGAAGTTCCACAGCGGCTGGCCGAGGTGGAACGGGTGCCACTTCTGGTCCTCGTCGACGCGCATGATGCCGTAGCCGAGGTCGTTGTCCTTGCCGATCACGTTGGTGTACGTGTGGTGCAGCTCGTTGTGCGAGTGCTTCCACTGCTCGGACGGCGAGACGTGATCCCACTCCCAGGTGGTGGAGTGAATCTTCGGGTCCCGCATCCAGTCCCACTGGCCGTGCAGGACGTTGTGGCCGATCTCCATGTTGTCCATGATCTTCGCCACGGACAGACCGGCGGTGCCGAGCAGCCACGCGGGCGGGAAGATCGAGAACAGCAGCACGCCCCTGCTGACCAGCTCGAGCTTGCGCTGCGCCGAGATGACCTTGCGGATGTAGGCGGCGTCTTTCTCGCCGCGGCTGGCGATCACCTCGTCGCGGATCGCGTCCAGCTCGCGGCCAAGCTCCTCGATCTGCTCCGCGGTCAGGTGGGCGGTGGGGTCGATGGCGGTCAAGGTACTCCTACCGTTCGATGTCGCAGGGGCCCGCCGCGGCGGACACGCAGGTCTGGATGAGGACGCCCGGCTCGGCCTCGGTGATCTCGCCGGTGCGCAGGTCGCGGACGGCGCCCGCCTTGAGCGGCGTGATGCAGCCGAAGCAGATACCCATGCGGCACCCGGAGGGCATGAGCACGCCGGCCTCCTCGCCGATGTCCAGCAACGGCGTGGCGCCGTCCGCGTCGACGGTCTTGCCGGTGGCGCTGAACGTGACCTCGCCGCCGTCGCCGGCGACGACGATGCTGGGGCGGAAGCGTTCGGTGTGCAGGCGCTCTCGTACGCCGTGCCCGGCCCAGTGCTCTTCGGCGGCGTCCAGCAGGCCCGCGGGCCCGCAAGCCCAGGTCTCGCGCTCGGCCCAGTCGGGCACGAGTTCGTCGAGACGGGCGATGTCGAGCATGCCGTCTGCGTCGGTGTGCACCTCGGTGAGCCGCAGCTTCTTGTCCGCGACCAGGTCGTGTATTTCGTCGCGGAAGATCACGTCTTGCGGCTGTGGCGCGCAGTGGACCATGACGACGTCGTCGAACTCGATGTCGCGCAGCATGCCCATCACGGGCGTGATGCCGCTGCCGGCCGTCAGGTAGAGCACCTTGGCGGGCTTGGCCTGCGGCAGCACGAAGTCACCGGTCGCCTGGTCGAGCTGGATCAGCGTGCCCGGTTTCGCCCTGCGGACCAGGTGGTTGCTGACCTTGCCGTCCGGGATCGCCTTCACGGTGATCGTGACGCGGCCGTCCCGGCGGTTTGTCGGCGAGGTGATGGAGTAGGCACGCCACAGGCGCACCCCGTCGACGTCGACCCCGATCCGCACGTACTGACCGGCTGTGTGGCCGCGCCAGCCCCGTCCCGGCCTGATCACGACGGTCGCGGCGTCACTCGTCTCGGGGTGCACGGCCTCGATGCGCCCCCGCAGGTCAGCGCCCGCACGCAGCGGGCTGACCAGGTCGAGGTAGTCCGACGGCAGCAGCGGCGTCGTGACCATCTCCAGCAGTTTCCACGCCCTGCTTCGCAGGGCTGCACTCGTCATGACTCCAGCTTGCTGCGCCTCAGGGCGTAAAGTCCTGACCGCAGGACGTAAATCTGGTCGACAGAATTGTTCGCAGGGAACAAAACGTGAACCATGCAATCCAAAGGGCCAGCGAACTGGCCCTGGATGAGACGACGGTCACCGCACTTCGGGCCGCGCTGAAGACCACCGCCGACGAGGTCGTCCAGGCGATCATCGACGAGGTCCCTCCCTACGCCAACGCCCTTTCGGGCCACATGGGCGCCACCATCCGCCGAGCCGTCCGTACCGCTCTGGGGCACTACCTGGACCTCGCGAGCGGGAACGCCACAGGCGGCGACGCCGGTGACGCAGCCTACGAGCTGGGCCGCGGCGAGGTCCGCGACGGCCGTTCGATGGACGCCCTACTCAGCGCCTACCGCGTCGGCGCCCGCGTGGCCTGGCGATGCCTGGCGGCGGGTGCCGTACCCGCGGGTCTGCCCGCCGCCGAAATCGCCAAGTTCGCCGAGCTGACCTTCGCCTACATCGACGAGCTCTCCGCCGCGAGCGCCGCGGGCCACGCCGACGAACTGGCCGCCCGGGGCAGGGCCCACGAGCGCCACCTGGAACACCTGGCCCGCGACCTCCTCGCCGGCGCGAGCCCGGACGTGCTGCTGGCCTCTGTCCAACGGGCCGGGTGGCAGCCTCCGGTTTCGCTGACCGCGGTCCTGCTGCCCGCCGCCCAGGCCCGGCCTGCCTACCGCGCGCTCGACCCGAGCACCCTCGTCCTCGACGATCTGCCGGACGCCACCGGTGTGCTGCTCGTCCCCGATGCGGACCGATCACATCTCCTGCGGCAGTTGACCGACCGCACCGCCGTGGTCGGCCCGGCCCGGCCCTGGACTCGTGCGTCCGCCTCGTACGCACGAGCCGTACGCGCGCGCTCCCTCTCCTCCGATATTCGCGACACCGAGGACCACCTGCCCGAGCTGGTGCTGAGCGCCGACGGGGACGCGTTCGCAGACCTGCGTGCCCGAGCCCTCGCACCGTTGCGGACCTTGCCTGTCGCGACCGCACGGCGGCTGGAGGAGACGTTGCGGGCGTGGCTGCTGCACCAGGGCAGGCGGGACGAGGTGGCGGCGGCGTTGTTCGTCCATCCCCAGACAGTCCGGTACCGGATGTCGCAGCTGCGGGAGCTGTTTCCGGATCTCGCATCGCCGCACCGGGTCCTTGAACTGACGCTGGCGGTCGGTCTTCGGGTCAGCTGACCAGTACTGCCTCGTTCTCGGTGCCATCAGCTGGCTCATACGGCCCGGGGAAGAGCGGTATGAGCCAGTGGAGACCAGGGGTTGATGTGAAGACCAGGCAAGACCTCGAGAAGCCCGTCGGGGGCGCTGTCTCCGAGAAGCGCGGTGGCGGATACGGCTCGACTGGATCCGGGGGACGATGCGCACCGGCCCGCTCGTCGACGCGCTCATCGGGTATCTGGTCGGTGAGCTGGTCCGCTGCGCCCTGGAAGACGGCTTTCACGGCGTCGTGGGGGGGCGCTGTTCTGGCACGAGCCGACCCACGGGCGCGCGGGGCGGGCTGCAGCTGGGTGACCGGCGGGACGGCCGGGCCGGGCCGCCCGCGCCGGGGACCACCACTGGTGAGGTTGGTGCGCCAGTACGCGGTCACCAGCAGCACCCGGTCCTGAAGCGGCAGCGACCACGGCCGGCCCTTGCGGACCGGATCGGCTCCCTCGCGCTCCACGTGGTGACCAGCTTGTTGAACTGCCGAGGGCTCAGCCCGGTGAACGGGCCTATGCACGAGGGCTCCGACGCCGTGACCACACCAGCCACGTCAAGATCATCTCACCTCTGGCCGGCAGTTACGGGACAACCTCCAGTGCCGGTTCACCCCAAGAGGACTGATTGTCCATACGCCCTCCCGGTCTGCGCGCCGACGGCGCAGGCCTCCTGCCTCATAGGCCAGCCGGTATTGAGCAGCTGTGTGCGGGTACTGGCGGGGTCATGCCCTTGTCGTTGGAGTTGCTGCCGGAGTCCGCGCTGCGTGATGTGATCGGCTTCCTTGTACGTCTGATCGAGTCGGCCGGCGCTGTGGTCATCTTTGCGGGGGCCGTCTGGGCGTTCTGGCAGTTCGTGTCCTCCGGGGTGCGCGGTCGGGGCCAGGGGGCCGAGTTCAACCGGATCCGGTTGCGGCTGGGGCGCTTCCTGGTTCTCGGGCTGGAGTTCCAGCTGGCCGGTGATGTGCTGCGCACGGCGGTGGCGCCGAGCTTCACCGAGATCGGCCAGCTGGCGGCCATCGCGGCCATCCGTACAGCGTTGAACTACTTCCTCGGCCGGGAGATCGCGCAGGAGAACGCCGAACTGAAGAACGCCGGATCGTCCCCGGAGCAGACCCGGCCGCAGTCGCGGCACGGCGGAGGGGAGCAGACATGAACGGATGGCTCGAGCCGGCCGCCGTGCTGATCACCGCGGGCGGAGTCCTCTCCGCCGTGGCGGCCTACCGAATGGTACGCAGCGCCGGTTCGGCTGTGGCGGTACTGCTCGACTTCCTGGTCGCCGCCGGTCTCGTCCGTCTCGCCGGCGACCTGTCCTGGGACGGCATCCTGCTCGCGGCCGCCCTCATCGCGCTGCGCAAGCTGATCAGCGTGGGCCTGGCCGTCGGTCGGCGCGGCGGCGTGCCGGTCCCTGGTGTGCCCAATCCGGAGGTCCAGAGGTGAGCGGGGGTGTGGGCTGGCTCGTCTCGCTGGCCGGGGCGGGGCTCGTTGTGGCCGTACTGCGGGATGTGTTCCGGACTCTGTGGCAGCCGTCGGGGCGGGGGGAGGTGAGCCGGTGGCTGACGGCGGGCCTGTGGCGGCTGGCCGGCCGTGCCGACGGACGCCTCGCCGCGGTGACCGGTCCCCTGGCACTGGCACTGGTGGCCGCCCTGTGGACGATGGCGATCATCTTGGGCTGGGCGCTGATCTACTGGCCTCATCTGCCGAGCGGATTCTCCTACGGCGCCAGTCTGAATACGGCAGAACGGGCGGGCTTCCTCGACGCGGTCTACCTGTCCGCGGTCACGGTGGCCACCCTCGGGTTCGGTGACATCGTCCCGGCCGACGGGTGGTTGCGCATCGCCGCCCCCCTCGAGGCGGTCCTCGGGTTCACCCTGCTCACGGCCGTTGTCTCCTGGATCTCCCAGGTGTATCCCGCACTCACCCGGCGCAGGACCCTCGCCCTGCGTCTGGCGTTGCTGCGCCGCGCCGAACCTCCCGCCGACCGGTTGGACCCGGTGACGACGGCCGGCCTGCTGACGAGCCTGGCCGCGGACGTGATCCAGGTCCGGGTCGATCTCACCCAGCACGCCGAGACCTACTACTTCCACGACGGCCACGACGACACGTCCCTCGCCGCCATGGCCGGCTACGCCGCCGACCTGGCCCTTCAGGGACAGACATCGTCCCGCGCCGAGGTCCGCACGGCCGCCGCCATGCTCGGCCGGGCCCTCGACGACCTCGCGGTGGTGTTGAACCGGCAGTTCCTCCGCCTGAAGAACGACCAGGCTGTGGCGGTGCTGCACGCCTATGCGGTGGACCACGACCGGGGCAGTCGGCCGGCCGGGAACTGACAGGCGAAGGCGGACATGGTCCGGGTCGGACGTCCCGCCCGGGAACGGCCGCCCGTCCGAGGTGCCGACGACCGGTCTCGGCGCGCCGGCTCCGCCGGCCGGCGGCTGCCCACCGAGGACCTCCTCGGAAGCGTCCGTCAGCGACGCAGGCCCGCATGCGCGAGGGCGACTGTGCTGAGGGCGGCGATGGTCTCCTGGTCACCCCGGCGCCAGGCGTCGGCGAAACCGCCGGGCGGGGTCGGCAGCTTGACGAGGACGGCCGACGGGCCGACGAGAGCACGCAGGGCGAGCAGGTCGGCACCGCCCGGCGCATCGGCGAGACGACGGACGGTCATGCTGCTGCGAATCCAGAGCAGGCGCGGGAAAAGCCACAGCACCAGGATGAAAAGCACAAGGACGACGGCGAGAGTCGTGGCGGCCACATCGGCGACCTGGGCGACGGTCTCCTGATGCGATGCACCGGCATCCGCAAAGCCGGTACTGGCGTCGGCCGCGGACCGGAGCGGTTTCTCCAGGACATCGCCGACGAACGGTACATTCGACGCCGCGTCCCCGGCGTTACCGAGTTCCTCGGCGAGGCCGTCTCCGGAACTCTCGACCTTCTGCCCCGGCTCGGCCAGCAGCATGATCGTGTCGCGGACGAAGAAGGCCGCCCACACCGCGACAGCGATCAGGGTTACGGCGGTCAGATCCACGAGCACCTGACGGTTCCGGCGTGCGGGAGTCTGGGCGTAGAGGCGCAACAGCGGGCTCCTGTTCGGTTCAGGCGGTCGAGGAGAATCGGCCGCCCCGCCGACGACTCGTCCGGCCGGTCGCCGAAAACAACTCTTCCACCGCACTCCCCGGGTAAACGTGCAAGACGCCCACCACGGCCCGCCTTACCGAGACTGAACTCATGTGTCGTCCCGCTGCTCGGGCGGGTCTGATCTACGCCGTCAGCTTGGCTGGGCACACGCTGGGCGTACGGAAACCGGGCATGCGTGCCGAGGCCGTGGTGGCCGCCCGTGATGCGTTCCTGGACGTCTGCCGGGAAGACTTCACCTTCCCCGTTGTCTTCTTCGTGGTCCTGCAAGAGGGCCGCTGGCCTCCGGGCCCGGCATGACTGTTGCCCCTTGCGGATCGCCGACCTCTACCCCGGTGAGGCCAAGACCGACGCGAAAGACGCGGCCGTCCTCGCGGGCGCCGCCCGCACCATGCCCCACACCCTGCGCACCCTCGACGGACCTGACCGACGAGGCCACCGCGGAGCTGACCATGCCGGCCGGCTTCGACCCCGGCTCGCGCCCGGCTCGCGTCCGGACGCGGTCCGTATGAGCGGGGATCTGATGCGCACCTGGCACGGGGACCACACCCGCCTCCTCCCGCTGCTCGCCGACCGGCTCACCACATCCGATGAGGAGGCCGCCGCCGCGGCCGTCCTGGAGTCCTGCCGCCCCGGCCCGGGAAGCACCCGCCGCGCACATCGACGCCCAACGCGCGGCGCACGGCTCTCACGTAGGGGCCGCACCGCAGACGCTGTTACACAGGAGCCACCAAGAAACCGCCCGGGCCCTGGCGCGCCTCGGCGACGCACGCGCCCTGCCGAGTCTGCTGACCGCGCTGGGCAGCGACGTCGACGCCTGGCGTGCGATCCAGGTCGCAGGGCATCCGCCGCAGGCGGCGGACCCGCTGGTGCCCCGGCTCTGCGACCACCTGCGGCGGATCGATCCCTCCCAGCAGTGGACCGAGATGAGCGCCAACGCGATCCTGACCGCGCTGGGCGACCCGGCCGCGGTCCCCGGGGTGGCGGACACGCTCGGCGCCGCGGAGCGCCATGAGCAGCACAGCGTCACGCGATCAGCCCTGAAGGCACTCGGGGCGTCCGGCCCGGCGGCGACCGGCGCACGGGAGACGATCCGGTCGCCGACCACCGCCACCGACGCGCACGTACGCCCTGCCGTCACCGACGCGCTGTGGGCCGTCGCCGGCGACCTGGCCGAGGTCACGCCGCTCCTGCTTGGCCTCCTCGACGCCTCGATCACCTTCCGGATCAGTGACGCTGCCGATCTACTCGGCGAGAGAGGTCCGCCCGCTTCCGCCGCACTGCCGCGCCTGCCCAGCCTCCTGACGCACGACTACGAATGGGTTCGGGTGCACTTGCGCGGCCGCGCTCTGGGAGATCGGCGGCCAGGCCGAGGCCCCGGTTGTCCTGGACGCCCTGCTGCAGGCCATGGCCCAGAACTCCGCGACGGCCAACCACGGCGTGGCCTGCCCGGACCGCATGGGCCCCTTGCGGCCGCAGCCCTACCCCCGCTCCGCGAGCAACTGGCCCATCCCCGACGCGGCGGCAGTTCCAGAGCATCGACCCTGACGAAACACTCCAGCGGGGCAGCCGTACCCTCATCGCCCGGCTCGATCCTCCAGTGCCGGGGGGCAACTGCTCCGCGAACAGCCTGGGACTGTGTCACCCCTCTGCCACCGACATCCCGCCCCATCAAGGATGCAGCCATGCTCTCGAGGCCCTGCGCCACGCACTGGTCCGGTTTGGGACGCGCCCGACTGCCTGTTGGCGTCGAAGTCGAAGGTCCGCAGAGGTTTCTCGCGTGGGAAGCCGGCCTGCGCTCAAGCTCGACCTTCGACATCCGCGGCATGACCAGCACCTTCCACCAGGAGCACCTCGACGCTGCCCTGGCAAGAACCCCAGTGCCCCCCACCCACCGACAAGTGACTTCACCCCTGGCTCTGGCTCGGGTCTTGTGGCGGGTGACGCTCTGTCATTGCTCGACATCGAACAGCGGGACGGACGGTGATGGCGGAGCAAGGACTGTGCGCAGGCGGTTGAGGTCGACTCACCACTGCTTCCGGTCTTCCGGGTCGACCCAGTCCGAGGCCGGCCCGGCCTCGTCGTTGACGATGCGGGGGAGGGCCTTGTCCGCGAGCGTCCGGAGATCGTCAGGGAAGGCGGGCATGGGTTCTTCAGGGCCGTACGGTGTGTCGATCGGGCCGCCGCCAGGGCATTGCGCCGCAATCAGTGCGGCTGCGGCCACCGCTTCTTCTCCTTCGGTGAGCCAGCCGGTGGCATCAACGGTGCGCGTGAGGACGCCACGGATCAGTGCCTCGCGTTCCTCGGGCTTGGCGGCGTCGAGAGAGTTGGCGAAGGTCGGTCCTGCCACTGGCCGGTGAACAGTTCCTCCGGGGCCGCAGCCTCGGCCAGCTGCTTGACGGCCCGTGACCGTGTCGGAGTGCCAGGCCGGGTATCTGCTCGACGAAGGTACGCCGTGTGCAGCCCGAGTTCCCGCAGGCGAACCGACGGTCCCTCAGCTGGAGGACGACGCTTCGGCCACCGCTCGGAACATCAGCGGGAAACCGCAGGCAGGAATCATGAACCCGGTTCGGCCAGACCCCGCAGACCGGACACACGGCGCCGTCCGCGATGCATTGCGCATCAACGCACACCTTCTCGATGCTCCCGTCCACCGACAGCACGGCAACGTCCGCGACCGACGGGAACAACAACTCCTTCAGCCGGAGTACGACCTCTTCCACGGCCCCGAACCGTCGGCCCAACTGCCCGGTCTACGGACCACTTTCGGGCGACTTCTCGTACGATTCCAAAAGGCTCGACCGCCACTCCGAGTGGCCGCGTCACAGAGGTTGAGCCAGGGCCCGAGAAATGACGTCAGCCTCTGAGGCGGCGGCAGACAGTCCGCTACTCAGCCATGAAGCCTTGCCCATAGAACAGCCGATCGGCTGCCCTATCCTTCTGCCGTGGCGAAATGGTGGCGGTCTCTGGTTGATGCGTTTTGGGCTCTCGACAGGGCCCTGGGTGGGCAACGGCGTCCGACTCGGTTCCAGAAGTGGGTGGGCCGACACCCGATCAAAGCTGGTCTGTGCGTGGCCTTGCCCCCCGCGATCTTCTTCGGGCTCTTCTTTTGGCTGGTGTCGGACGAGGAGGAGCCCAACAACCTCCTGCTCGCCGTGATCGGCGGGCTGCTCATGGGGCTGATCTTCAGCCTCTTCACAGCCGCCTCAGAGCGGCTCCGTCAGCGTCGGCTCAAGCGCCTGGGAATATGGGACGGATCTTGAGAGGGTCGGGGCCCGAAGGGGCGGTCAGTCTCCGTCCCCCCGGCCGGTGGGACGTGCGCGGGTCAGCCGGCCTTGGCGGGTCCCTCCACCCGGGCCGAACAGCCAGCCAAGGCCGGCTGACGGCCTTTCTTTCAACCTGCCGCCCTTCGCGGGTGGCGGGGCGCCGACCAGCCGGTTGTCACTGGCCGAGGGCACCGCCCCGCTACTTACGCCGCGAGGGCGTGTCCTTGCTCGTGTCGCTGCCTGATCTCCAACGGGGTCAGGTAGCCCCGGTGCGGGTGTTTCCGCAGCCGCCTGCGACAAGCCCTAACGAGCTCGACACTTCACCGCTTACCGTGCACGAGCTCGTTTAGCCGTCCCCTTGTCTCCTCCAGGTCCGGCGGCAGCCCGAACGCGTCGAAGGACGCGGCCCGGGTCACCTCCGGCGACGCTGTCACTCGCGGGAACGTGTCGCCCCTGGAGAGTCCGGAGGCCGACGGCTTCGCGTTCATGAGGCACCTTCCTGATCTGGCGCCCGGAACGCACCTCCGGCCCTGTTTTCTCCAGCTCCGCCGACGCCCACACCCTTCGTCTCTTCGTCCCCTACCCGGTTTGTGGATCATGTCGGAGAAGCGTGACCGGGCCTGGCTCGGCACCAGCCCGAGTTCCGCCTTCACCCGCACAATGAGCTCTTTCCGTATTCACTCTGAGCGGCCCACCCGGCGGAGAACGACCAGCCTGTCCACGGGTGCGCGCCCGTTGGTGAGGGCCTGCCGGCCGGCCAGGGCGCGGCCGACGACGCTGTGACCGGCCGATGAGGTTCCGCGCGCCGGCTGCGGGGGGCGAGCCCGAGCGGACAGAATTGTCCGTGTGGAAGCGCACCGGCCACCGGAGAAGACCCCTGACGGACACTTCGTCGTCGTCAAGGGGCGGAAGTGGCGGGCGACCGATCCGTCCGTTCCCGAGGAGATCGCCGCCCGTCTCCGGCGTCACCTCATGTCGGCCCGTCGCGCGGTGCGCTCCGCGACGACCGCGGGCGACCCGGAGGCCGAACGGACGGCGCGCGCACGGGTGAACCGGGCAAAGGTCGCGTTGGGGGAGCGCGGCACCCCGTGGTGGGACCAGCCCGAGGACGAACGCCGTCGGCGTTGGGAGCAGGGGCTCGCGTACCTCGATGCGGATGCGCAGAGCTGAGGTCGTCATGCTGCGGGGGAGCGGGTGCGGGTTGTCCACTGCTGACCGATCGGCTCCCTTCCGTGCGGTTCGCGGGCAACCTGCGGAAACCACCCGTATTTCACGGACCGTCTGCAACGTGATCGAAACATCTGCAGGCGCACGGCACTCCGGCTCGACCGTTGCGTTTCGCCGGATGGTGCCCTCCTCGCGATCTGGGCGTCGGTCCGTAGGCGGCTGAAAGTGCACCCTGATGAATCGTTGGTAAATCGAAGGATCAGTCAGGCAAACTCTTGTCAACGATCTTCCCCGGCTTTAGTCTCCAAGGTGCCGTCCCGATGTGATCGCGTCTCGCTTCTGGAGGTTCCTGTGCTCCCTTGCGCCCGGTCGGGCTCAGTACGGAGATCGACCGCAGCGATGGTCACGGCATCCGCCTCCGAGGCCACGGCGACCGATCCAGCGGCCCTGGCGGGTACGCAGCTGGTAGCCCCTGAGCACCCCGGTCGGACATCTCCAGGGGGAAACCGGGCCTGACAACGTTGTTCATCGGTCGCGGGGCATCGCACCCCCCTCATGTGCACAGAAAGACGGTACGTCCGTGGTCACCACGAGCATCGCCGCTTCCCACGGCTCCCCCGGCGACAGAAAGGCCGCCGCCAGGGCCGCTTCGCAGGCTCTACCGCAGGACACCGCCGGTACTCGTCGACGCCGCTTGCACACGGCCCATCTGTCGCCCCGGGACATGACCATCACCGCCGCGGAGGCGGAGTTCGCCGACCGGTTCGGGCTGAGCCCGGGCGAGATATGTGGCCACAACCTCTGCGACCTCCTGCTCGCGCGGTCCCCCGCGTGCCTGCGGCACCGGTTCACCGGTCTTTGCGAGGGTCGGTTCGGCTGGTTCACGGAACGGGTGACCGGACGGGACGGCACCGGCCGGACCTTCCGCGCCACCCTGACCGCCATAGCGGTCGCAGGCCCGGACGGTCCCGCCGGACTCGTCGTCCTCCTCGGCCACGGTGAAGAGCCGGATCCCTCGGAACCGCAGGGCGAGCAGACGCTCAGCGCACTCGACGCACGGGTTCTCGAGGGGGTCGCGGGCGGCGCGTCGACGACGCAGCTGGCCAGCACTCTCTACATGAGCCGCCAGGGAGTCGAGTACCGCGTGGGACGCCTGCTGCGCAGGTTCGACGCTTCCAACCGTCCCGCACTCGTGGCGCGCGCCCACGGGCTGGGCATGTTCGCCGGGGGGCAGTGGCCCCCCCGCGTCCTCCCCGAGTTCGTGGAGTAACCGCCCTGCGGTTCCGCTCTCGCCGAGGCGCCCGCCCCGGGGCGGGCGGAGTCGGCCGCCTACGCCGCCGAAGGCAGCCACGCCTCCCGGAACCGGCGGCGGGCCCGGTGCAGACGGGAGCGGACCGTCCCCACCGGCAAGGAAAGGGTCTGCGCCATCTCCTCCTCGGTGAGTCCGTAGGCGCGCAGGGTGAGCACCTGCCGGTGGGAGAGGGAGAGCCGCTCCAGGACGTCGCTGATGTGCACGGCGTCCAGCGGGTTCACCTCCGGACCCGAGTCGACCCGCATGCAGGTGCCCTCCGAACCCGTCCGCTTCACGGTGCGGATGGCCTCGCGAAGCGTCACCGCACGCACCCAGCCGTAGAAGGCGTCCGGCTCGCGCAGGGTACGCAGCCCGCGGTAGATGGCCAGGAGCGCCTCCTGGGTGGCGTCGGCGCCGTCGTCGTGCGTGACGGACCGGCACAAACGGGCCACGTACGGCGTGATTCCGGTCAGCAGGTGGTTCATCGCCTGCTCGTCGCCGGCCTGGGCTCGGGGCAGCAGTGCGAGGGGCGCGGGTGTCTGGCCGAGGGTGCTCATGCGGTGGGGTGCTCCTTGTGGCAGCCGGTGCGGTCGTGCGCGGTGGGCCGGGGTGGCCGTCCTCACCGTGCGGGCGCGAGCGCGGGCAGGGACTCGGCGGCGTCCGTGAAGGCGAGGAGCCCGGTGCGGACGTTGTCGCGGAACGCCTGCATGAAGGCAGGGCTGAAGCAGGCGGTGGAGTGGGGGAACTCGATGGCGAGCCGCCCCTCGAAGGAGACGACGCACGCCATGACGGGGCTGCGGCCCGCCTGCGGGAAGTAGTGCTCGCGCGCGGGCACCAGCCGGATGTCCGTGACGTGCAGCCCGGTCGGCAGCCGGGGGCCGGGCACCACTCCCATGTTCGTGGCGATCACGGTGGCGAGCTGCAACGCCGGATTGCGGGGGATCTCCGGCGTGATCCGCATCTCGTGGTAGTGGTCGGCGCGGGCGATGAAGTCGCCCAGCCGGGTGTGAACGGTACGGGCCAGTGCCATGGGGTCGGTGTCCGTGGCGACGTCCAGGGTCTGCAGGTGGGTGGTGACGGCCGACACCATGACCGAGGCGGGCAGCGGCGGGGACAGCCGGGACCGCAGGTCCACGGGGGACAGGCAGCCGAGGGTGCGGGGGCCGTCTCCCCCCAGACGATGCCGTGCCGTCGTGAGGAGCGCGGCGGCGACGAGGGAGTGCACGGACACGCCGGCCTGACGCGCGGTCCGACGCAGCCGGGCGGTGAGCTCCTCGTCGAGGGCCAGCCGCTGTATGTCGATGTCACCGGCCGCTGCCGTGTTCTGCCCGGTGCTGGGGGCGGCCGGGCCCGGCACGTCGTAGGGCACGAGCTCGACGGGGTGCCGCCGTGTCTCCTCGACGCGCCGCTCCAGGTAGGCGGCGGTGGCCGTCGGGTCGGCGTCGGGCAGCAACCGGCTGACCGGCTGCGGCCATTGAGGGCCGTCGCCGGAATCACTTGGGGCGGCGCCGGCAGTGACCACCGTCTCCTCGCTCTCGTGGCCCTCGACCAAGGCGCGGTAGTGGTCCCAGACGGCGTTGTGCAGGGTGATGCTGCTGTGCCCGTCCGTGACGGTGTGGTCCACGACGAGGACGAACAGGTGGCGGTCGCCCTCCGGTGTGCTGACCAGGACCGCGCGGCTGAGCGGACCCCCGACCGGCAGGGGGGTGTTGAGCTCCGCCGCGTAGGCCTCCTCGCCGCCGGTGCGGGTGATCAGCCGGGGCCGCTCGTCCTCGGTGAGGAGTTGCAGGACGAAGCCTTGACCATCCGGCATGATGCGCGTGCGCAGAGTCGGGTGGGCCTGCGTGACGGCGTCGAACGCCGTCGACAGCGCACCGACGTCCACCCGTCCGCGCAAGGCGCAGGAGAGCACTGCTCTGCTTCGCTGCCCGACGTACAGCGTCTCGACCGGACACAACACACGGTGCATGCCGCCCACCTCTTTCCGTTGGTCTCTTTTCCTGGTTCACAGCATGTGACGTCCTGTCACCACCGGGGCCGCGCAAGTCCGACGCCCGTTCGAGAATGCAATGCCGGGCACCGGCGAATCCACCTGGAACAGGGAGCCGGGCGAAAGTTTCGGGAATCCCCTAAAGGTTGACCGGAGCCGGTGCTATCCCGGTTCCGGGACAGTTCAGGGAAATACCTAAACTCTCGCCGTGAGGCCGGTCCGGGCTTGATCGGTTTCGCCGCCCCGTCGCATCCTGAGGACACTTGCAGGGTCGGCGGCGGGGTCGTGCCGACCCCACGCCCTCGGCGCGCGACCGTTCCTTTCCCGCCGCACGGGCCGAAGCCGCATCCCCGTTCACCCGACCGGGCGTCCCCGGCCGGGACATTACGACCTGTCACGGGAGGGCTGTGCCATGTCACTCCACGAGGACGACCACCGACCGCTGTCCGGAGCCCAGAAGGGACTGTGGTACGCCGGGCGGCTCGTGTCCGACAGCGCCGCGTACAACACCGCGGAGGCGGTGGAGATACACGGTGCCCTGGACACCGGCTTGTTCGAGACCGCGCTGCGCCGTACCGTCGGCGAGGCCGACACCTTCGCCCTGCGCTTCCTGGACACGGACGACGGCCCCCGCTGCCACCCGGCCCCGGACGCGCACGACTGGACCCTGCACCGGATCGCCGTCGGCGACGCCGACGACCCGGAGGGGACCGTCTGGGGGCACGTCCGCGCGGAGCTGGCGACACCGGTGGACCTCGGCAAGGGGCCGCTGTTCTCCCACACCCTGCTCACCCTCGCCCCCGACCGGCACCTGTGGCTGCTGAGGGCGCATCACCTCCTGCTCGACGGCTACAGCTACAAGCTGCTGGGCCGCCGTCTCGCCGACGTCTACAACGCGTTGGCCGAGGGGCGCGAACCCGCTCCGGCCGCCTTCGCCCCCGTGAGCCGCCTCCAGACCGAGGAGGCGGCCTATCTCACCTCCGAGCGCTGCGCCCGCGACCGGGACCACTGGAGACGACGGCTGGCAGGACTGCCGGAACCCGCGCGGCTCACCCGCCGCGACGCCCCGCCCGTCGCCTCGTTCCTGCGCCGCACCGCGGAGCTGGAGGACGCCGAGGCCAAGGCCCTGTCGGCCGCCGCGGCCCGGCTCGGCGCCACGCGCACCGATCTGCTGACCGCCGCCGTCGCCGCCTACCTGCACCGCATGACCGGCGCCGACGACCTGGTGCTGGGCATGGCCACGATGAGCAGGCTCGGCAGCGCCGCCCTGCGCGCCCCCGGCACCGCCTCCGACGTCCTGCCGCTGCGCGTGGCCGCCGGCCCCGGCACGTCCGTCGCCTGCCTGGTCCGCACGGTCGCCGGCGAACTGGAGGCACTGCGCCGGCACCAGCAGTACAGGGGCGAGTTCATCCGCCGCGACCTGAACCTGCTGGGCACGGGCCGCCAGCTGTACGGGCCGGTGCTGAACATCGTCCCGTTCACCGAGTCCCTCGACTTCGGCGGCCACCCGGCCACCTGGCACCACCTCTCCGGCGGCGCCGTCGACGACCTCCAGATCACCGTCCGGCCCGGACCCCGGCCCGGCGGGCTCCGGCTCGCCTTCGACGCCAACCCCGCCCTGTACGAGGAGGACGAACTCGCCCTGCATCGCGACCGGTTCCTGGCCCTGTTGCAACGGCTGGCGGACGCCGCGCCCGAGACACCCGTGGGAGAGCTGGACCTGCTGCTGCCCGGCGAGCACCCGCGGGACGACCCCGTGCGGGACTTTCCCGTCACCGCGACCCTCACCGACCTGTTCGAGCGGCAGACGCGGACCTCACCGCAGCGCGTCGCGGTGACGTACGAGGGCGAACGGCTCACGTACGCCGAACTCGACGCCGGGGCAAACCGCCTGGCCCGGCTGCTGGCCGAACGCGGCGCGGGCCCCGGCCGGGTGGTGGCGCTGGCCCTGGACCGGGGCCTGCGGCTGCTGCCCGCCCTGCTCGCCGTCCTCAAGACCGGCGCCGCCTACCTGCCCCTGGACCCCGGCCACCCGGCGGAGCGCCTGCGACCGGTCATGGACGACGCGGCCCCCGTCCTCCTCGTCACCGAGACCGACCTCGTGCCACGCCTCACCGGCGGCGTCCCCACCGTCGTCCTGGACGACCCCGCCGTTGAGGCGGACCTCGCCGCACGCCCGGCCGAGGGGCTGACCGACGCCGAGCGACGGGGCCCGAGGAGCCCGTCGGACATCGCGTACATCATCCACACCTCCGGCTCCACCGGCCGTCCCAAGGGCGTGCCCGTCGCGCACGCCAACGTGGTCCGCCTCTTCACCGCCGCGGCCGAGCACTTCGACTTCGGTGCGGACGACGTGTGGACGCTGTTCCACTCCTACGCCTTCGACTTCTCGGTGTGGGAGATCTGGGGTGCCCTGCTGCACGGCGGCCGGCTCGTCGTCGTCCCCTACGCCGTCAGCCGCTCGCCCCGGGACTTCCTGCGGCTGCTGCACCGCGAGGGCGTCACCGTCCTCAACCAGACGCCGTCCGCCTTCGAACAGCTCATGGACGCGGACGCCGAGCGGGCGCCGGGCAGCGGTCCGCACCCGGCAGGCGCGCTGCGCCACGTCGTCTTCGGCGGCGAGGTCCTGCGTCCCGAGCGGCTGCGGCCGTGGGTCGACCGGCACGGACTGGACAGCCCGGCGCTGGTGAACATGTACGGCATCACCGAGACCACCGTGCACGTCACCCACCACCGCATCACCCCGGCCGACCTGACCGACCCCCGCCGGACGAGCGTCATCGGCAGGCCGCTGGCGGACCTGCGGGTGCGCCTGCTGGACCCGGTGGGCCGGCCGGTGCCGCCGGGCGCCGTCGGAGAGATGCACGTGGCGGGCGCGGGCGTGGCCGCCGGATACCTCGGCCGGCCCGAGCTGACCGCCGAGCGGTTCCTCGACGACCCGTTCGACCCGACCGGCGGCCGGATGTACCGCTCCGGCGACCTGGCGCGGCGCCGCGCCGACGGCACCCTGGAGTACGTGGGCCGGGCCGACCAGCAGGTCCAGCTGCGCGGCTTCCGCGTCGAACCCGGCGAGATCGAAGCCGTCCTCGCCGCCCACCCGCAGGTCTCCCGGGCCGCGGTCGTCGTGCGCCGCGCGGACAACGGCGCCCGGCAGCTGGTCGCCTACACGGTCTCCGCCGGGCAGGAGCCGCCGAGTCCGGCGGAACTGCGCGCCCACGCCGCCACGCACCTGCCCGACCACATGGTCCCCGCGGCCTGCCTGAGCGTCGACGCGCTCCCGCTGACCGCCAACGGCAAGCTCGACACCGACGCCCTGCCCGCGCCCGACTTCACCGCCGTCGCGGTGGGCGCGAGCCCGCAGACCCCCGAACAGGCACTGGTGTGCGGCCTGTTCGAGGACGTGCTGCGGCTGCCGCGCGACACGGTGGGGGTCGACGCCAACTTCTTCGACCTGGGCGGCGACTCCCTGCTCGCCACCCGCCTGCTGGCCCGCCTGCGGCACGTGAGCGGTGTCGAGGTGCCCATCACCGCCCTGTTCGACGGGCCGACACCGGCGGCGCTCGCACGACGGTTCGCCGACCGGCCCGGCACCGCCCCCGACCGCCCGGCCCTGGGCGACGTCGACCGTCCCGAGCTTCTTCCGCTGTCCTACGCCCAGGAACGCATGTGGTTCCTGAACCGGCTCGACGGGTCGGCGGCCACGTACAACATCCCGCTGGTGGTGCCGCTCGGCCCCGCCGTGGACACCGAGGCGCTGCACGTGGCGCTCGGGGACCTCGCCGACCGGCACGAGAGCCTGCGGACGGTGTTCACCGAGCGGGACGGCCTGCCCCACCAGCGGATCCTGCCGCCGGGGGAGCTGCGTCCGACGCTGCGCCGCGTGGACTGCCCGGCCGACGAGATCCCCGCGCACGTCGCTGCGGCCTCCCGGCACCGCTTCGATCTGTCCGGCGAAAGCCCCCTGGCCGCCTGGCTGTTCGGTACGGGGAAGAAGCGCACACTGCTGCTGGTACTGCACCACAGCGCGGCCGACGGCTGGTCGCTGCGCCCCCTCGCCGACGACCTGACCGCGGCCTACGCGGCGCGCCGCGAGGGCCGTGCCCCGGCCCGGGACCCGCTGCCGGTGCAGTACGCGGACTACGCCGTCTGGCAACGCGCCCTGCTCGCTCCCGAACCCGAGGGCACGGGACGGCTGGAGCGGCTGACCGCGCACTGGCGCGAGACGCTGGCCGGTCTGCCCGAGGAGTGCACGATGTCCGGCGACCGGCCCCGCCCCGAGGTCGCGCGCGGCGGCGGTGCGCACGTCACCGAGACCGTGGACGCCGCACTTCACCGGGACCTGCTGGACCTGGCCGAGCGCGAGGGCGCCAGCCTGTTCATGGTGCTGCACGCCGCGGTGAGCGCCCTGCTCACCCGCTGCGGAGCCGGCGAGGACATCGTCGTCGGCACGCCCGTCGCGGGCCGCTCCGAACCCGCCCTGGACGACCTGGTCGGCCTGCTCGCCAACACCCTCGTGCTGCGCGCCGACACCTCCGGCGACCCCGCGTTCCGGGACCTGCTCGCCAGGGTGCGCCCGCACGACCTGATGGCCCTGGACCACCAGGACCTGCCCTTCGACCGGCTCGTGGACGAGCTCAACCCGCCCCGCCGCCCCGGCCGCCACCCGCTGTTCCAGGTCATGCTGGCCCTGCAGAACAACGAACCCGCCGTGCTCCGGCTGGACGACCGCGAGGTGCCGCTGCGGCCCACCGCCACCGGCACCGCCAAGTTCGACCTCTTCGTCGACGTCCTCGAACGGCGCGGCGCGGACGGCGCGCCCGACGGTCTCGACCTGCACGTCGAGTACGCCACGGACCTGTACGACGCCTCCACCGCCGAGGGGGTCGCCCGCGCCCTGGGGAAGCTGCTGCGGGCCGTGTGCGCGGACCCGGCCCGCAGGATCGGGGACCTCCCGGCGCCGCCCCCGCGCGCCCCTGCCGCCCCCGCCGCGATCGACGTCGCCGAGGTGGCGGACGCGGCCCTGTCCGTGCCCGGCATCCGCGACGCGGTCGCCCTGCCCGGCTCCGACGGCGCGCCGCCGCACCTGTACCTGGTGCCGGGCCGCGCGGACGCCGCTGAACGCGTCGAACAGGTCCTCGACGAGGCCGGATACGGCGCGCTCCGCGTCACGGCGGTCAACACCCTGCCCCGCACCGCCGACGGCCGGCTCGACACCGGTGCGCTCCGCGCCCTGTCCCCGGTCGACCGCACCGCCGCCGGAGCCTGGAGGCAGCGCCTGGACCGCGTCCCCGGCGTCCGCACGGCCGAGGTCGTGGTGGAGGCCGCCCCGGAGGAACTGACCCGCCGCCACGCCGGCCCCGCGCACCGCACCGCTCCGCCGGCACCGGCCGACGGGCCCCGCACCGCGACCGGAGCCGTCCCGGCGCTCAGCGAGGGACCGGGGCTGGCCGAACCGACCGTGCCCGGCTGGGCGCAGGCCCTCGTGCGGGCCGCCGAGCGCGACCACGGCGACATCGTGCACGTGCACACCGACGGCAGCGAGACGCGACGCGGCTACGCGTCCCTGCTCACCGAGGCCTCCCACGTCCTCGCCGGACTGCGGCGGGCCGGACTGCGCCCCGGCGACCAGGTGATCCTCCAGTGCGACGCCACCGAGGACTTCCTCGCCGTGCTGTGGGGTTGCATCCTCGGCGGTTTCGTCATCGTGCCGCTGACCGTCCCCGCCTCCTACGCCACCCCCTCGGCGGCACTGACCAAGCTGGAGGGCATCTGGCGGATGCTCGGCCGGCCCTGGATGGTGTGCTCCGCCAGCCTGGAGGCCGGCCTGCGCGACCTGGCGGCCCGGCAGGACTGGCCCGGGCTGCGGCTGACGACGGCCGACGCGCTGCGGGACGCGCCCGAGGACCGCGACTGGTACGCCGCCCGGCCCGACGACCTCGTCCTGATGCTGATGACGTCCGGCAGCACCGGTCTGCCCAAGGCCGTGCGTCTGACCCACCGCAACGTGCTGACCCGGTCCGCCGCCACCGAGCAGATGAACGGGCTCGACGAACGGGACGTCTCCCTGAACTGGATCCCGCTCGACCACGTCACCGGCGTGGTGATGTTCCACCTGCGCGACGTGTACCTGGGCTGCCGGCAGATCCACGCGCCCACCTCCTGGATCCTGCAGGACCCACTGCGCTGGATGGACCTCGCCCACCGGCACCGGGTCACCGTCACCTGGGCGCCCAACTTCGCCTTCGGCCTGCTGGCCGAACAGTCCGACCGCTTCGGGGACCGGCAGTGGGACCTGACGCCGATGCGGCTCGTGATGAATGCCGGAGAGGTCGTCGTGGCCCCCGCGGCCCGCCGGTTCCTGCACGTCCTGCGGCCCTTCGGACTGCCCCAGGACGTGATGCACCCCGGCTGGGGCATGTCGGAGACCTGCTCGGTGGTCACCGACGCCGTGCTGCCGGCCGTCGCACCGGGCACCGACGAGACGTTCGTCAGCTGCGGCCTGCCCTACCCCGGTTTCGCCATGCGGATCGTCGACGAGCACGGCACTGTCCTCACCGAGGGCGACGTCGGCCTGCTCCAGGTCCGCGGTACCTCCGTGACCGGTGGCTACCACGACAACCCGGCGGCCAGCGCCGAGGCGTTCACGGACGACGGCTGGTTCGACACCGGCGACCTGGCCTTCCTGCGCGACGGCGAGCTGTACATCACCGGCCGCGCCAAGGACGTCATCATCGTCAACGGCGTCAACCACTACAGCCATGAGATCGAGGCCTGCGTCGAGGAACTTCCGTACGCCGTGCGCAGCTTCACCGCCGCGGTCGCGGTGCGCTCCGACCCGGCGGCGACCACCGACGAACTCGCCCTGTTCGTCCACCTCGCCACCGGCGCCGACCCCGCCACCGCGCTGCGGGAGATCGCCGGCAAGGTGACCCGGGAGATCGGCGTCAGCCCCGCCTTCCTCGTGCCGGTCGACGCCGACGCCGTCCCGAAGACCGAGATCGGCAAGATCCAGCGGACCAAGCTGCGCAAGAGCTTCGAGGCGGGCGTCTTCGACGACGCGGTCCGCGAGGCCCAGCTGCTCATGGGCACCGCCGCCACCCTGCCCGACTGGTTCCTGCGGCCGATGTGGCAGCGGGCCGAACGCCACCGTCCGCGTGCGGCGGTGGCCGGCCGGCACGTCCTCGTCCTCGCGGGCGGCGAAGCGCGGGCCCAGGACCTCGCCCGGCACCTGGCGCGGTCGGTGCGGGCCGAGGGCGGGCTGTGCACCCAGATCACCGACGGAACGTCGTACGCCCGGCTCGACGCAGCCCACCACCGCATCCGGCCCGCCGAGGAGGCCGACCATCAGGCGCTGCTGCGAGCTCTCGAAGCCGACGGGCGGCCGGTCGACACCGTCGTGCACCTCGGCGCGCTGCACACCGGCGAGGCGGCCGACCCGGTGTCCGCAGAGGCCGTCACCGCCTCCCTGCTCGCCCTCGCCCGGGCCCTCGCCGACCGGCCCGGCGGGCCGCGCCCGGCCAACCTGCTGTACGTGACGGCGGGCGCCCAGGCGGTCACCGCCGCAGACCGCCCCTCCCCGGCGCACGCCCAGGCCGGAGCCGTCCTGAAGTCGCTGCGGGAGGAGGTGAGCGGGCTGCGGTGCGTCCACCTCGACCTCGACCCCCACGGCGACGAGGACCCCGTACCCGTACTGCTCGCCGAAGTGGACGGCACCCCCGCCGACACCGAAGTCGCCCACCGCGGCGGACGGCGCCACGTGCGTCGGCTGGCCCCCCTGCCCGAGCCGGCACCCCGGACCGAACCGCCCGCCGACGACGGCTTCCACCTCCTCAGCGGCGGTCTGGGCGGGGTCGGCACCGAACTCGCAGCCCACCTCCTGCGCACGCCCGGGACCCGGCTCCTCGCCCTCGGCCGGACCCCCCTCCCCCCGGAGGACACCTGGCCGGAGCACCTCGCCGCCGGAGGGACCGCGGCCGCCCGCATCGACGCCTACCGGCGGCTGCGCGAACTCGGCGACATCCGGTACGCGTGCGCCGACGTCACCGACGAGCGGCAGGTACGGGAAGCCGTCCGCGCGGCCGCCGAACACTGGGACGCGCCCCTGGCATCGGTCCTGCACCTGGCTGGAGCCCTCGTCGAACGCCCCGTCGGCGACCTGGACCCCGCCGCCTGGCACGAGGCCCTGGACGCGAAGGTGCGCGGCGCCTGGACCCTGCACCGCGTGAGCACGGACCACCCGGTCTCCTCCTTCGTCACCTTCTCTTCGGTGAACGGCTGGTTCGGCGGCGCCCTGAACACCGCCTACGCCGCCGCCAACGCCTATCTCGACGCGCTCGCCCTGCACCGCCGGGCCCTCGGTCTGCCCGCGCAGAGCCTGGCCTGGAGCATGTGGCACGAGCGCGGCATGAGCAGCGGCTACCGGCTCGCCGCGCTCACCGAGGCCCGCGGCTACCGAGTCCTGGACACCACCGCCGCGCTGCGCTCCTTCGACCTGGCCCGCACCCTGGATGAACCCCACCTGCTGATCGGCGCCGACCGCAGCGCTCCCTGGGTCCGCAGCCACGTCCTCGAACCCGCCCGGCAGGTCCGGCGACTGGCCGGACGTGTCACCCTGGAGGACGGCGCCGAGCTCGGCGCGCTCTGTCGGGCCGCCTCCGAAGCCGCCGGCGGGGAGCACTGGGTACTGTGCGCGGCCGGCGCCGCGCAGGCCGAAGCCCCCTCCGGCCAGGGCGAGCGGCTGCGGGACCTGGAGCGGCGGCTCGCCGACCTGTGGTGCGACGTCCTGGGGCGCGACCGGGTCGGCCGGGACGACAACTTCTTCGACCTGGGCGGCAACTCGCTGCTCCTGGTCGCCGCCCAGAGCGCGGTCGACCGGGCCTTCGGCATCGAGCTGCCCGTCGTCGACCTGTTCGCGCACCCCACCGTGCGCGACCTGGCCCGCCACCTGGAGGCCCTGACCGGGCCGCAGGCCGCGGCCGCCGGACCGCCGGCGGACCCGCAGACACCGCCGGAGACCGCCGGGACCGGGTCGAGCGGCCTGGACCGCGCCAAGGAACGAGCTCAGCGGCAGCGCGTGGCCCGCGCCCGCCGCTCCGCACGGCAGGGGAAGGACCGGGGCCATGCCTGAGACCACCGAACCGCAGGACGAGCAGGCACCGGCCGTCGCCGTGATCGGCATGGCGGGCCGCTTCCCCGGCGCGGACGACCTGGACGCGTTCTGGGAGAACCTGGCCGCCGGACGGGAGTCGGTGCGCCCCGTCACCGACGAGGAGTTCCTGGCCGCCGGCGGATCCGAGCGCGCCCTCGACGACCCCACGCTGGTCCGCATGGCATCGGTCATCGAGGGGATCGACCGCTTCGACTCCGGGTTCTTCGGCTACAGCCCTGCCGAGGCCGCCGTCGTCGACCCCCAGCAGCGGCTGCTGCTGGAGACGGCGTACCACGCCCTGGAGGACGCCGTGTGCCTCGGCTCCGGCGCCGCGACGGGCACGTTCGGCGTGTACGCGGGCAGCGGCGACAGCCGCTACTACCCGGCCCACGTGCACCCGCGGTACGCCGGGCGGCCCGGATCGGTGGAACTCGTGCACGCGGCCACCGCCAACTCCCTGGGCACGCTCGCCACCCGCGTCTCCTACGAACTCGGGCTGACCGGCCCGAGCGTGTCGCTGCAGACGGCCTGCTCCACGGCGCTCGTCGCCGTGCACACCGCCTGCCAGGACCTGCTCGACTACCGGTGCGATACCGCGCTGGCCGCCGCGGTCTCCGTCAACCCCTCGGCGCTGCTCGGCTACCAGTACGTGCCCGACGGGCCCTTCTCACCCGACGGACACTGCCGGGCGTTCTCCGAGGACGCGGCCGGCACTTCCTCCGGCGACGGCGTCGGCGCCGTCGTCCTCAAACGGCTGGAGGACGCCCTCGTCGACGGCGACCGCATCCGCGCCGTCGTCCGGGGCAGCGCCGTCAACAACGACGGACGCCGCAAGGTCGGCTTCAGCGCCCCCAGCGCCGCCGGGCAGACCGAGGTCATCCTCGCGGCGCAGGCCCAGGCGATGACCGATGCCGGCACCATCGGACTGGTCGAGGCGCACGGCACCGCCACGCGCCTCGGTGACCCCATCGAGGTGGCCGCGCTCACCGAGGCCTTCCGGCAGTCCACGGGGCGCCGCGGCTACTGCGCCCTCGGCTCGGTGAAGACCAACATCGGCCACCTCGGTGCGGCCGCCGGCATCGCCGGGCTCATCAAGGCCGTGCTGGCCCTGGAGCACCGGCAGGTCCCGCCGAGCCTGCACTTCGAACGACCCAATCCGCACATCGACTTCGCTACCGGACCGTTCCGGGTGCCCACCACCCTGGAGGACTGGCCCGCGGGCGAGCACCCCCGGCGGGCCGCGGTCAGCGCCTTCGGCATCGGCGGCACCAACGCCCACGTCATCCTGGAGGAGGCGCCGCCCGCACCGCCCGCCCCGCCCCGGGAACCGGTGGACGGCCGCCGTCTGGCGCTGCCCCTGTCCGCGCGCACGGCCGGCGCCCTGCGCGGCCAGGCCGAGGCGCTCGCCCGCCACCTCGAACGGCGGCCGGACCTGCGCCTGGACGACGTCGCGCACTCCCTGCGCACCGACCGCCCCGCGCTGCGCCACCGCCTGGCGGTGACCGCCGCCTCCCGTGAGGAGGCCCTGTCCGCGCTGCGCACCGCCGTGCCCGCGACCCCGCCCCTGCCGGACGAACCCGCACAGGTGGCGTTCCTGCTGCCGGGCGGCGGCACCCAGTACCCCGGCATGGGCGCGGACCTCTACTACGAGCACGACACCTACCGCGACACCGTCGACGAGTGCGCGCGCATCCTGCGTCCCACCCTCGGCGCAGACCTGCGCGACACCCTGTTCCAACGGCGGCAGGCCGACAGCACGAGCATGTTCCTCGCCCTGGTGGTCACCGAGTACGCCCTCGCCCGGACCCTCATGGCGGCGGGGGCGCGTCCGGACGCGCTCATCGGCCACTCGCTCGGCGAGTACACGGCCGCCTGCCTGGCCGGGGTGATCGACCTCGACGAGATGCTGCCCCTGGTCGCCGCACGCCTCCGGCTCATCAGCTCCGCCGGCGGGGCGACCGTCGGGGTGGCGGCCCCCGTCGAGGACGTGCTGCCGCTCCTCGACGAGGAGCTGTCCCTCGCCGCGGTCAACGGCCCCGCCGCTTGCACCGTCGCCGGGCATGAGGGCGCCGTCGCGCGCTTCGAGGCCGAACTCGCCCGCAGGGGCCTGACGTTCCGCCGGCTGCGCATCCCGGCTGCCGCGCACTCCCACGTCCTGGACCCGGTGCTGGAGACGTACGAGGAGCACCTGCGCGGCGTCACCCTGCGCGCGCCGCGGATCCCGTTCGTCACCAACGTCACCGGCACCTGGATCACCGACGCGCAGGCGACCTCGGTCCGGCACTGGATCGACCACACTCGCGACACCGTGCGGTTCGCCGACGGCGTCGCCACCCTGTGGGAGCGCCGCCCCGTCCTGGTGGAGATCGGACCGGGCGACACCCTGACCAAGCTGGCCGCCGCTCAGCTCGCGCAGCACACACCGGTGACGGTGACCACCATGCGGCACGCCAAGGCCGACGCCACCGACGGGTTCGTCCTCGCCGAGGCGCTGGGCCGGCTGTGGAGCACGGGCGTGGACAGCGCGCTCCCCGAGGTGCCGGGCACACCCCGACGCGCCCCCCTGCCCCCGTACGCCTTCGAACGGCGCCGCCACTGGATCGACGCCCCCGGTGCCCGCACGGACCCCGGCGCACCGGACGCCGGGACCCCGGTGGACGCCGAGCCCGTCCTCGGGCCGCGGCCCCGCCTGACCACCGGGTACGTGCCGCCGCGCGGCGAGCGCGAACAGGCGGTGACCCGCCTGTGGGGGGAGACCCTCGGCATCGACGGCATCGGCGTCCACGACAACTTCTTCGATCTGGGCGGCGACTCGATGCGCGCCGTCGTACTGGCGGGCCGGCTGCGCCAGGCCGGCGTGCTCGACGTACCCGCCGCGACCCTGCTGGCCGCGCCCACCGTCGCCGGACTCCTCGCGGCGGCCGACGACACCTCGGCACAGACGCCCGACGGCCCGAACGCGCTGGCCCCGCTGCTGCCGCTGCGGGCACAGGGAGACGCCGCGCCCCTGTTCTGCGTCCACCCCGGGGCGGGCGTGTCCTGGCGTTACACAGGTCTGCTGCCCCATCTGGGTGGCGACCAGCCGGTCTACGGCATCCAGGCCGTCGGCCTCGACGGCACCCGCCCGCCCGCGCCGGACGCGGCGTCCATGGTCGCCTCCTACGTCGACCTCGTTCGCCGGGTGCAACCTCAGGGCCCCTACCGGCTGTTGGGCTGGTCCTACGGCGGCTTCGTGGCACACGCGATGGCCTGCGTCCTGCAGGAGCAGGGCGAACGGGTGGAACTGCTGGCCATGCTGGACGCGCCTCAGCCGCACGGCACGCCCTACGACCCCGCGGCGGCCGAACGGCAGGTGGCGTCCCTGCTGGCGAGGGTGGCCGGCCTGCCCCCCGAGCCGGCGGGGGGCAGGCCGCCGGGCGTGGCCGACGTCCTGGACCGCATCGACGCCGACCTGGCCGTGGATCCGGCCAGTTCGCCGGTCACCCGGGCCGAGGCCGCGGCCATCGCCGAGGTCATGCGCAACAACCTGCGCCTGGCACCCCAGTTCGAGCCCGGTGTCTTCCGCGGGGACGTGCTGTTCTTCAGCGCCGGCCGGGAGCGGGCCACCGACTTCCCCGGCGACCTCGCGGTGCTCCCCGGCAAGGCCGACGGCTGGCGGACCTGTGTCGACGGCACCCTCCAGGACCACCGGGTGCCGTGCGGCCACTACGAGATGACCGAACCCGAGCCCCTCGCGCTGATCGGCGCCGCCGTCGCCAAGGCGCTGCGCGAGACGTCCCGCTGACCGACCGGCCCCGCCCGCCCCCGCCCCGAGCGGGCCCCGATCCTCCAGGAGACCCCACGTGATCCCGACAGCCACCCAGGACCTCTACGAACTCGGCGACGCGCCCGAGATGGGCACCGTGCCGAAGAAGATGTACGCCTCGTTGATCCGCCGCGAACGCTACGGGCAGCCCGTCGACGCCTTCCGCACCGAAGTGGTCGACGTGCCCCCGGTCGGACGCGGGCAGGTGCTCGTCAAGGTGATGGCGGCCGGGGTCAACTACAACAACGTCTGGGCGTCCCTGGGGCACCCGCTCGACGTGATCGCCGCCCGGCAGAAGGCCGGAGCCACCGAGGACTTCCACATCGGCGGCTCCGACCTGTCCGGTGTCGTGTGGGCCGTCGGCGAGGGAGTGCGGGACGTCAAGCTGGGCGACGAGGTCGTCGTCCTGGCCAGCCGGTGGGACGAGACGGCCGAGGACATCCGCCTCGGTGCCGACCCGGCCTTCTCCACCACCCAGCGCGTGTGGGGGTACGAGGAGAACTACGGCTCCTTCGCCCAGTTCGCCGTCGTCGACGACTACATGTGCCACCCCAGGCCCGCCCGACTGTCCTGGGCGGAGTCCGCCTGCTACATGGCGACGGCCGCCACCGCCTACCGCCAGCTCTTCGGCTGGGAGCCGCACACGGTCCGGCCCGGCGACCCGGTGCTGATCTGGGGCGGGGCCGGCGGCCTGGGCTGCATCGCCATCCAGCTCGTACGACACGTCGGCGGTATCCCGGTCGCCGTCGTCTCCAGCGAGGAGCGCGGCGAGTTCTGCATGAAGCTCGGCGCGCAAGGGTGGATCGACCGGCGTGAGTTCGACCACTGGGGCCGGATGCCGGACACCTCTGACGAGGCGGCGACGGCCCGCTGGCTGGCCGGTGCGCGCGCGTTCGGACGGCGCTTCTGGGAGGTGCTCGGCGAGCGTCGCGGCCCGCGGATCGTGCTGGAGCACTCCGGCGCCGACACCATCCCCACGTCCATGTACCTGTGTGCCAACGGGGGCATGGTCGTCATCTGCGGCGGCACCACCGGCTACAACGGCGACGTGGACCTGCGCTTTTTGTGGATGCGGCAGAAGCGGCTGCAGGGCTCGCACGTGGCCGGCGCCCGTGAGGCCCGTGAGGTGACCCGGTTGATCGACCAGGGCTTCGTCGACCCGTGCCTGTCGCGGACGTTCGGCTTCGAGGAGATCGGTCTGGCGCACCAGCTCATCCACGACAACCGCCACCCCGCGGGCAACATGGCGGTGCTGGTCAACGCGCCGGCATGACGCCGAGACGGCCCCCGCCCCGCGCGTCGAGCGCGGGGCGGGGGCCGCGGTGACCGGTAGCCGGCAGCCAGGGGGCGTGGCCAAGGGTCAGGGGCCGGCCCGGCCCAGGACCGTGCTGAAGACGCCCGCGCCGACAGGAACCACGTCGACGTGCACGGCGAGCACCGGGTCCGACCGGGGCTCTATGCGCAGTCCGCAGGCGAACGGGTGCGCTCGCAGGTCGCGCAGGGAACTCAACGCGTCGGCGGGAAGGGCCCGCGGCCCGGTGTGCAGAGCTTTCCACGCGGCTTCCTTCGCCGAGAACAACGAGGTCACCGACCATGGCATCGTCCCGGGCCCGGGGATGCGCAGCAGTTCCTCCTCGTCCTCGCACAGGACGAGCCGTGCCGCTCGGGAGGGCAGGGGACGCAGTTCCAGATCGCAGCCGAGCGGGGTGTTCCGGCCCGGCGCCCGGGCGACGGCCACCGCGACCCCGGCGCTGTGCGTGATCGACGCTGCCCGCCCGGGCGGGAACGCCGGTAGGCGGCCCGCCCGCGGAATCTCCCCGCAGTCCAGCCCCACCGCGTGCAGCGCGCGCCGCGCCGCGAGCCGGCCGGCCAGGAACTCCCCCCGCCGTCGCGACGGCATCACCGCGGCAGCGGCCTCCTCGGCGGGCCCGGCGGGCACGGCCCGCGGATCCGAGGTGAGGGCGACACCCAGGCCGAGACCGGCCGCCGCCCACGTCGGCCGTCGGGGCAGCAGCCGGGCGGCCACGTCGATGCTCTGACGGGCCTTCGCGCCGGAGAGTCCCCCGGCGGGCACGGCCCGCGGAGTCAGGGTGACGACGCCCAGCCCGAGGCCGGCCGGCCCACCGGGGAACACGCCCGGGGGACGGCCGGCCGTCGGGTCAGGGCACTGGCGCGGACGCACCCGTCAGGCCCGCAGCAGCTTCTTGACGATCTTCCCGGCGGGGTTGCGCGGCACCTGCTCGATGAACTCCACTCGTCGCGGGCGCTTATAGGGCGCGAGCTGCTGCCCGACGTGGGCGAGCAGGTCCGTGGCCCGCGTGTCCGGCTCGGCGACGACGTACGCCAGTGGTACCTCGCCGTAGTCCTCGTCGGGCATGCCGACGACCGCGGCGTCCCGGACCGCCGGGTGGGACACCAGGGCGCGTTCGATCTCCGAGGGGTAGACGTTCTGTCCGGCCCGGATGATGACGTCCTTGGTGCGGTCCACAAGGTGGATGCGGCCCGCCTCGTCGACGAAGCCCAGGTCACCCGTCTTGATCCAGCCGTCGAGGGTGATCTCGCGCGTGGCCTCGGGATCGTTCCAGTACCCCTGCATCACACCCGGTCCGCGCACGACGATCTCGCCGATCTCGCCGCGGGGCAGTTCCCGTCCGGTCCCGTCGACCGCGCGGGCGGACATGCCGGGCACGACACGTCCGCAGGGGATGCGGGCGGTGACGTCCCCGGGAGCCGGATGCTCGTCGGGGCCGAGGGTGACGAACGGGCCGCCGACCTCCGTCATGCCGTAGACCTGCCGGAAACCGCAGCCGAGGCGCTCCACGGCGTCGGCGTACACGTCCGGGGGCATGGGGGCGGCACCGTACAGGACCTCCCGCAGTGAGGACAGGTCGGTGCGCCCGGCGCCCTTGGCCTGGAGCATGAAGCGGAGCATCTGCGGGACCAGCCACATGTGGGTGGCGCGGTGCTCCTCCACCGCGGCCAGCGCCCGCTGCGGGGTGAAACCGGGCATGAGCACGATGGTGGCGCCGGCGGCCAGGTAGGTCAGGGACACCACCATGCTGCCGTGGTAGAGGGGGCAGCAGTTGACCATGACGATGTCGCCGGTGGGGCGTGCCATGACCAGCCAGCCCAGGGCGATGGCGCGGAACGAGGCGCCGTCGACCGTGACGCCCTTGGCCTGCCCCGTGGTCGCCGATGTGTGCAGCACGGCGATCGGATCGGTGTCGGCCACCTCGGGCAGGTCCCGCTCGGCGGCCAGCGTGCCCAGGGCCTCGAACGCCGGCTTGTCCAGCGCCATCCTGATCCGCACCGACGCCGGCAGCCCGGGGTGCCGGTCCAGCAGTTCCGACTCGCCGAGGACGGCCACCGCGCCGACGCGCTCCACGATGCCGGCGACCTCGGGCACGGCCAGACTGTGGTTGAGCGGGACGAACAGCGCGCCCAGCCGGGCGAGCGCGAAGTAGGCCTCCAGGACCTCGACGCGGTCCCTGGACAGCACCGCGACGCGGTCGCCGCGCTCGATGCCGAGGTCGGCCAGCCCCCGCGCGAGTTCGAGCACGCGGTCGTGGAACTGCGTCCAGGTGAGCCGGCGCCGCTCGTCGACCAGGGCCAACCGGTCCGGGTGGCATTGGCGGTTGCGCTCCAGCAGCTGCGTCAGCCACATCACGCACCGCCGGCGACGGCGCCGGAACGCTCTGCCGTGAACCGCTCGTAGTCGGCGATCGTGCGCAGCTCCTCCATGTCGTCGGCGGTGATCTCCACGCCGAGCCGCTGCTCGACGAGCAGGACGAGACGCACCAGGTCACCGGAGTCGATGCCGCTCGCGGCGAGGTCGGTGTCGTCACCGATCCGCTCGGCATCGGCGAACTCCGCGGTACCGGTGAGTTCGACCAGCAGCTCCCTGATGGTGCTCATGCTT
Source organism: Streptomyces sp. NEAU-W12 (assembly GCF_026242095.1). Classification (NCBI taxonomy): domain Bacteria; kingdom Bacillati; phylum Actinomycetota; class Actinomycetes; order Kitasatosporales; family Streptomycetaceae; genus Streptomyces; species Streptomyces sp. NEAU-W12. Next base: position 60,218 of record NZ_JAPJDM010000018.1, on the reverse strand, counting down.
TCCCCTTTCACCGCGGCCGGCGGCCGGCGGCCGGATCTCGTGGGTCCTTGTCACCTCAGCAAGAGGGCCGCTCGGCGCAGCACAATCCCCACGGCCCGGCGTGACCTTTGTCACGCGTCCGCACCGGCGGGCCCGGGGATAGCGGGGCCTGTCCGGAGCCTCTTTCCGGGGCGGAGGCCGCACCCACCGCCCGCCGTGACGCGCCGGGCGTGCCGGAGCCCGAGGAGTGCCGAAGGAATGATGCCAGTGCCCAGGCCACACGCCCGGTCCGAGGGCCGTTACATGCCCGCCGTGGCGGGATCCGGACGCGGGAGCGCCGCATGAGCGCACAGCCGACCGACACCGCGCCCGCCGCGCAGGGCGAGCTGCCCGCGCACTTCGAGGGCCTCATCGCCGCGGGGGAGACCATCGAGCCCCGCGACTGGATGCCCGACGGCTACCGCCGGATGATGGTCCGTCAGATCGCGCAGCACGCCCACTCCGAGATCATCGGCATGCAGCCGGAAGGCGCCTGGCTCACCCGGGCTCCCTCCCTGTACCGCAAGTCGGTTCTCATCGCCAAGGTCCAGGACGAGGCCGGGCACGGCATGTACCTCTACTCCGCCGCCGAGACACTGGGCGTGGACCGGGCCGACCTGCTCGACGCCCTGCACCGGGGGCAGCAGCGGGCCTCGGCGACGTTCAACCACCCCGCGCTGACGTGGGCGGACACCGGTGCCATCGCCTGGCTGACGGACGGCGCCGCGGTCATCAACCAGGCGCCCCTGTGCCGCACGTCCTACGGGCCGTACGCCCGGGCGATGCGCCGCGTCTGCCAGGAGGAGGCCTTCCACGTGCGGCAGGGGTACGACATGTTGCGCGCCCTGTGCCAAGGCACACCGGAGCAGAAGGCGATGGCCCAGGACGCGGTGAACCGCTGGTGGCTGCCGGCCGTGGCGCTGATGTTCGGCCCGCCCGACACCGGTGCGGGCGTCGACGCCCGCACCGCGGCCCTCGGCGCCGCGGTCTCCCGCCGCGCCATGGCCTGGGGCATCAAGCGCCACACCAACGACGAACTGCGCCAGCGCTTCGTCGACAGCTGCGTCCCCCAAACCGAACGCCTCGGACTCACCCTCCCGGACCCGGCGATCCGCTGGAACGAGGAACGCGGCCACTACGACTTCACTCCGGTCGACTGGGACGTCTACCGCGCCGCGCTCGGCGACGACACGCACTGGTCCCGGCAGCGCGTCGCGCACCGGCGCGCGGCGCACGAGGACGGCGCCTGGGTGCGGGAGGCGTCCGCCGCGTACGCCGCGCGCTTCGGGGCCGACGGGCCTCCCACGGACCCGGGCACGGTGCCGCAGGCGGCCCCGGACGCGGACGCGGCCGAAGCCGCGCGGGACCGGGCGGGTGAGCGCGTATGAGCCCGCAGCGGGAGGGCGCCCCGGCGTCCTGGGAGGTCTTCCTCAGGCCGCGCCGGGGCCTGGCCCACCAGCACGTGGGGTCCGTGCGCGCCGCCGACGCCGACACGGCCCTGCTGCGCGCCCGGGACCTGTACACCAGGCGCGCCGACCCGCTGTCGCTGTGGGTGGTCCGATCCGACGCCGTGCACGCGGCTTCCCCGGACGAACGCGACCCGTTCTTCGCGGGCGCCCGGCACAAGCCCTACCGGTATCCGGAGCAGTTCGCGCCACTGACCGAGAAAGGCCCTGAAGGTGACCACTTCGACTGACCCGGCCGCGGTCGCGGACACCGGCCGCGTCGACGCCTACCTCGCCGTGCACCTGCTGCGCCTCGGCGATGACGCGCTCGTCCTCGGGCAGCGGCTGTGCCAGTGGATCACGCGGGCACCGGCCATCGAGGAGGACATGGCCCTGTCCAACATCACTCTCGACCTGATCGGCCACGCCCGCACGCTGCTCACCCTCAGCGGTCGCGTCGACGCGACCGGACGCACCGAGGACGAGTTCGCCTTCACCCGCTCCGACCGCGAGTTCACCAACGCCCTGCTGACCGAACTGCCCAACGGGGACTTCGCGGTCACCGTCGCCCGGCAGCTCGCGTACACCCACTACGCGGTCCTGTACTACGAGGCCCTGGCCGGCTGCGCGGATCCCCGGCCGGCAGGTTTCGGCGAGCGGGCCGCCAGGGAGGTGGCCTTCCACCGGATGCACGCCGACACCTGGACGCTGCGGCTGGGACTGGGCACCCCGGAGAGCTCCCGCCGTATGCAGCGGGGCCTGGAACGGGTGTGGCCCTACACCGCCGAGTTGTTCGACGAGGACGACGTCCTCCGCCACCTCGTGGCGGCGGGCACGGTCCCCTCGCCGGCCCCGCTGCGCCCGGAGTGGGAGCGGTGTGTGGGCGAGGTCGTGACCCGTGCGGGTCTGACCGTGCCGGCTCCTGGCTGGCAGGCCCGCGGTGGACGCACAGGCCTGCACACCGAGGAGTTCGGGCCGTTGATCGCCGAACTGCAGTCGGTGCACCGCCAGTTCCCGGGAGGCCGCTGGTGAACGGTCGCGCCCCCTCGCCGACGCGACGGGTACCGCTCAGGACGGCAGCCCCGGCGCCCCGGCCCGTCACGGCCCTGCGCCCCGCCCGTGCGGCCGCGGAGGTCCGGGCCCTGGTGGAGGCGCTGCCCGATCCGGAACTGCCGATGATCGGCCTCGGCGACCTCGGCGTGGTCCGCTCTGTCGCCCCGGCCGCCGACGGAGTACTCGAAGTGGAGATCACCCCGACCTACCTGGGCTGCCCGGCGCTGCCCGCCATCGTCGCCGCGATCCGCGACGTCCTCGCCGCGAGCGGCCACCCGGAGGGGCGTGTGCGGCAGGTAATGTCCCCGCCCTGGACGCCCGATCGCATCACGGAGGCCGGCGGGGAGAAACTCGCCGCCCACGGCATCGCCCCGCCCGCGCCCGGACCGGCCGACGGCCCGGTCGCCGTCGGACTGGCCCGGGTGCCCTGCCCGCACTGCGGTTCCCGCGCGACCCGGCCGCACAGCCCCTTCGGGCCGGCCCGCTGTCAGTCGGTACTGCGGTGCACGGCCTGCCAGGAACTCTTCCCCCACCTGGGCGCGGTGTGAGGCGGGCCATGAACACCACGGATGCTTCCCGGACGACCGGCGCTGCCCAGGGCGCGGCCGCCGACACCGCGACCACCACCCCAGGCGCCGCCACCCCGGCCGTCACACCCCCGACCGCCCCCGGCTCCCAACCCCTCGTCCGGCCCCGTCCCGCAGGCCGACGCACCGGCTGGCACCGTCTCGTGGCCGCCGAAGTCCGGCACGTCCCCGGAGACGCGGTCGCGGTCACCCTGGAGGTGCCCGAGCCCTTGCGCTCGGTCTTCGCCCACCGGCCCGGCGAGCACGTCGTCGTCCGGCACCGCCGCGACGGCACGGAACTGCGCCGCAGTTACTCGGTGTGCCCCCCGCCCGACGACCCGGCCGCGCTGCGCTTGGTCATCAGGAGCGGCGCTCCCGACGGCTTCGGAGCCCACGCCACCACCGTCCTGGCGTTGGGCGACGTCCTCGAACTCTCCCCGCCCATGGGGACCTTCGCCCTGCCCCGGCAGCCCGGCGGCCATCACGTCCTGATCGCGGGCGGCTCCGGCATCACCCCCCTCGCCGCCATGGCCGCCGCCGCGCTGCGTGAGGACCCCGCCTGCCGCGTCTCCCTGATCCACTCGGTCCCGACGTCCGCCGACGCCCTGCTCGCCGACGAATTGGCCGCACTGAAGGACGCGTTCGTCGACCGCCTCACCGTCCTGTACGTCCTCACCCGGGAGGAACACGGCAGCGGTGTACCGGGCGGGCGGATCGACGAGGTGAAACTCCCGCGCCTGCTCACCGCGGTAGGCGCCCGCCCCGGCCCCGACACGGCGTTCGCCCTGTGCGGCCCGGGCGGCCTGGTCGCCGCGATGCGCCGGGCGCTGACGGCGTGGGGCGCCGACCCGGCTCTGATCCGCTCGGAATCCTTCACCCCCGTCGACACCTCCCGGCAGAGCGCCCCGCCCCGCCCGGCGACCGCCCCGCACCGGACCCGTGTCACCGCCCTGCTCGGCGGCCGCCGCCGCCTCGCGACCGCCGGGCCCGAGGACACCACCCTCCTCGACGCACTGCTGCACACCCAGCCCGACGTGCCCTACGCCTGCCGTGAAGGCGTGTGCGGCAGCTGCCGGGCCCGAGTGGTGTCCGGCCGGGTGGCGGCAGGCGCCCAGCACGCCCTGGACGCCGGGGACCTCGCCGCGGGTTACACGCTCGTATGCCGGGCCCGGCCGCTCGGCACCGACCTCACCCTCGACTTCGACGCCTGATCCGGCGCGAGCCCGCTGCGCCGCGAAGCCGGCCCCCACTCACCCGAAGGAGAAGACGTTGACCACCACCCTGCGGCATGAGGGCAAGACCGCCCTGGTCACCGGAGGAAGCCGCGGCATCGGACGGTCCGTCAGCCGCCGCCTGGGCCGCGAAGGCGCCCTCGTGGCCGTCCACTACGGCCACGACCGGACGGCAGCCGAGCGCACGGTCAAGGAGATCGAGGCCGACGGCGGCCGGGCCTTCCCCGTCCACGCCGAACTCGGCGCGCCCGGCGCCGCCGACACGCTCTGGGAGGCCTATGACCGGGCCTTGGCCGAGCAGGACGCGGCACCCGGCGTGGACATCCTCGTCAACAACGCCGGCATCACCCTCCCGCGCCGGATCGCGGACGTCACCGAGGCGGACTACGACCGTGTGTTCGCCGTCAACACCAAGGGCCCCTTCTTCATCGTCCAGCGCGGACTGGACCGGCTGCGCGACGGCGGCAGGATCGTGAACGTCTCCTCGGTCGCCACCCGCGTCGCCTTCCCCCCGATCGTCGCCTACACCATGACCAAAGCCGCCCTGGACTACCTCACCCTGGCCCTCGCGCAGGAGCTCGGCCCCCGGGGCATCACGGTGAACAGCGTCGCGCCCGGCTACACCGAGACGGAGATCAACCCCACACTGAGCATCCCGGAGATCCGCCAGAGGTATGCGGACGCCTCCGTCTTCGGCCGGCTCGGCACCCCCGCGGACATCGCCGACGTGGTGTCGTTCGTGGCGAGCGACGAGGCCCGCTGGGTGACCGGCCAGTGGATCGACGCCTCCGGCGGCGTCCACCTCGGCGTATGAGACAGCCGCTCGCGGCCCCGCACCGCACGACCGGTGGCCCCCGCCCCGGGAGCACGGCCGCACGACCGTGCTCCCGGCCGACGGCAGCACTAGGAGATGCCATGACCGACAGCACGTCCGCCGCCCCGCCTGCCGTGGACGGTCCCGACCCGCTGACCCAGCCCTTCCCGGGTGCGAGCCCTTACGACACCTACGTGCACGCGTCCGTCCTCAACACACTGCAGCACCCCCTCACCGAGGCCCCGGACGAGATGGGCTTCCTGGTCACCACCCAGGTGATGGAGTTGTGGTTCACCCTGATCGTCCACGAGTGGCGCACCGCCAGGACGGCCTTCGCCAAGGACGAGCTGGACGAGGCAGTGGACGCTCTGGTGCGCAGCCGCCGCGCCCTGAACGCCCTCAACGCCGCCTGGGCGCCGATCGCCGCCCTGACACCCGGCCAGTTCAACGGTTTCCGGGCCGCGTTCGGCAGGGCGTCCGGCTTCCAGTCGGTGATGTACCGGCACATGGAGTTCCTGCTGGGCGACAAGTCCACCGGGATGCTCCGCCTCCACCAGGGCGCCACCGCCCACGAGGCACTCGCCGAGACCTACCGTGAACCGTCCCTCTACGACGAGGTGCTGTGCTTCCTGCACCGGCAGGGACTGCCGGTCCCCGAGCACGTCCGGGACCGGGACGTCACCCGCCCGCACACCTCGGACCCGGATGTGGTCGAGGCGTGGCGGCAGGTCTACGCGGGCCCACCGCGCCACCCCCTGCTCGACCTCGGCGAACTGCTCACCGACATAGCCGAACTCGTCGCGCGCTGGCGCTTCGACCACGCGATGGTCGTACGCCGTGCCATGGGCGCCAAGAGCGGCAGCGCCGGCTCCACCGGGCTCGCCTGGCTGGAGCAGCGCGCGGCCCGCCCGGTCTTCCCCGAACTGTGGGAGGTGCGCGGTGGCGTCTAGGACCATCTCCGCCTTCGCGGCCGAGGAGGAGAAGCGGGTGTTGGGCCTGAAGCCGGTCCTGGCACCGGCGCACGGCCGCTACGGGGACCACCCCCACCAGGTCTACGACGCCTGGCCCGCCGAGGACCCCGGCGCCCCACTGGTGATCCTGCTGCACGGCGGCTACTGGCGCTACGACCGCATGCACCTGACCCCCTTCGCGGCCTACCTCTGCCGGCGGGGCTTCGACGTCCTGCTGCCCGGCTTCCGCCGCTCCGGCGGCGCCGGCGGCTACCCGGAGACGTTCGACGACGTCGCGCGGATCGTGGACACCCTGCCGAAAGGGCGGCCGTACGTCCTGGCGGGGCACTGCTCGGGCGGCCATCTCGCCCTGTGGTGCGCGGCCCGCGGCCTGCTGCCGCCCGGCTCGCGCTGGCACACCCGCGCCCTGCCGACCGCCGTGCTGGCCCTCGCTCCGATCACGGACCTGGCCGCCACCCGCCGAGACGGCCTCAGTAACAGCGCCGCCCTGCAACTCCTCGGCGGTGAGGACGTGTTCGAGGAGCGACTGCCCTCGGTCGACCCCCTCACCCTGCTGCGCGGCGCGAGCACGACCGGTGTCCCCACCGTGCTGCTGCACGGAGCCGCCGACGAAGAGGTCCCACTCACCCAGTTCGCCGACTACGCGTCCGCGCACCGCGATCTGAAGACCGTCGTGCTGCCCGGCACGGGCCACTACACGCTCATCGAACCGGGCGCGCCCGGCGCCCGCGCGGTTGCCGACACCCTGGGGGAGATGTCGGCCGCGTTCGGCGAACGACGCCCGGACAACGACAGCCGAGAGGCCCCGCGGACATGACGACCACTCCCACCGCACTCGACGAACAGGCCGCGCGGTTCGACGTCGACGACGCCCTGGCCCCTTTCCGTGACCGCTTCCTGCTCCCGGACGGGGCCGTCTACCTCGACGGGAACTCCCTGGGTGCCCTGCCCGCAGCCGTTCCCCGGGCCCTCAGCGACGTAGTGACCCGGCAGTGGGGGACCGACCTGATCCGCTCCTGGGAGAGCAACGGCTGGTGGACCGCACCCCTGCGGGTGGGCGACACCATCGGCCGCCTCCTCGGTGCCGCACCCGGGCAGACGGTGGCGGGGGACTCCACCAGCGTGCAGCTGTTCACCGCGCTCAGCGCCGCCACGGCACTGCGCCCCGGCCGGAGACTGCTGGTCACCGACCCCGGCCATTTCCCCACCGACCGGTACCTGGCCCAGGCTGTGGCCGGCCGCCAGGGCTTGGAAGCACGGGGGGTACCTCCGACCGACCTGGCGTCGTTCCTCGCCTCCGAGGGCGACCGCGTCGCCGTGGTCAGCTACTCGCCAGTCGACTTCCGCACGGGGGAGCTGCACGACATGCGGGCGCTCACCGAGGCGGCGCACCGTGCCGGCGCGCTGGTGGTGTGGGACCTGTGCCATGCCGCCGGTACCCTTCCACTGCACCTCGACACCCTGGGCGTGGACTTCGCCGTCGGCTGCGGCTACAAGTTCCTCAACGGCGGCCCGGGCGCCCCCGCCTACCTCTACGTGGCCCGACGCCACCACAAGGCGCTCGAAACCCCCCTGCCCGGCTGGACCGGCCACGCCGACCCCTTCGGCATGGGCCGCGACTACACGCCCGCGCCGGGCGTGGCCCGCGCCCGCATCGGCACGCCGCCCGTCCTGTCCCTGCTGGCGCTTGAGGCCGCGCTCACCGTCTTCGACGACGTCGACCTGGCCCAGGTGCGCGCCAAGAGCCTGTCTCTCACCGGCTTCTTCCTGGACTGCGCCGCCGAACTCCTCGCCCCTTTGGGCTTCGAGTCCGTCACTCCCGCCGACCCCGCACGCCGCGGCAGTCATGTCGCCCTGCGCCACCCTCACGCCCGCGGCCTGACCCGGGCACTGGGGGACCACGGAGTGATCATCGACATGCGGGCCCCGGACCTCCTGCGCTTCGGCGTGAACGCCCTCTACACCACCCACCGGGAGCTGCTCACCGCCGCCCACCGCCTGCGCACCATCGTCGAGCAGGCCGCCTACGAGGAGGTGCCGACCTGACGGCGGGAAGCCCGGGTCGGGCGTCCGCGAAGCCGCCCTGAGCGAGGTGAAGGCGCACAGCACCTGCTGGGCCACCGTACTGGACGCGCCCATCTACGACGGACCCCGCGCACAGACCACCCTGGAACGCCGGCACCGGATCCACGACCTGCTCGGCCAGGGCGTCGGCCTGCTCGAATGCGCCCGCCGCCTGCAACTGGCCCTGAACACCGTCAAACGCTGCACCCGCGCCGACCGGCCCGAGCGGATGCTCCGCGTCCCCAAGCACCGCGCCGACCTCGTCGACCCCCACCGCGAGCAGCTGCGCAAACGCCGGGCCGAGGAACCCGCCGTCCCCGTCCAGCATCCCCTTCGAAGAGATCAAAGCCCTCGGGTTCACCGGCTGCCCGAACCTCCTGCACAAGTACATCAACCAAGGCCGCGCGGACGCCGACCCCAGCCACATCTCCCACCGCCGACTCGCCCGGATGCTGTTGACCAGGCCCGACAACCTCAAGACCGAACAACACGAACTCCTGGCCAAGCTCACCGCCGCCTGCCCCGAGATGACCCAACTGGCCCCAGGCATGAGCGACTTCGCCCCGCTCCTTGCGCCTCACGCCGACAACGCCGACGCGCTCTCGTGCTGGATCGTCCAGGTCCGCGGCGCCGACCTGCCCCACCTGCATGCATTCGCCCGAGGTCTGGAACGAGACCGCGACGCCGTGAACACCGCCCTCACACTTCCGTACAGCAACGGCCCCACCGAGGGTGTCAACACCAAGACCAAGCGGATCGCACGCCAGATGCACGGACGAGCAGGCTTCACCCTGCTTCGCCGCCGCATCCTCCTCGGACAGCAGCACTCTCCGTCACCACCGAAAGTGAGACAGGGCCACTCGATACCATGCAGCCGCTCGACACGACCATCCCCGACCCGGCGCTGATCGTCCTCATGGGGGCGGCGGGGAGCGGCAAGAGCACCTGGGCCGGCACCTGGCCCCGCACGCAAGTCCTGGAGCTCGATCAGTTCCGGGTGATGATCTCGGCCGACAGGACATCCCTGGCGATGCCGCCAACGTTCTCAAGCCGATCCCGGAGCGCCGGATGGCCCGGAAGCTCAACACGGTCATCGACGTGACTTCCCCGATGGTTCAGCGAGTTCAAGGACTCGCCGGGGATGTGAACGAGTGTCGGATGCCGACCGCCCCAGGCAGTGGGGATCAGCGGTGGTCCCACCACCAGGAGATGCTCGGATAGGGCAGGGGACTGGTGTCGTCGGTGGAGAGCGAGGGTGCCCAGAAGGCGGGCGTCCGGATGACCTGGTCCAGCCGCGGAAGTCGGACCGGCAGGGGGTTGTATCGCCGCGCGCACAGGGTGGCCTCGGTGTTGGCGATGACGAACTGGCCCAGCCCTTCGACGAGGTAGCGCAGTGAGGGAGTGGCGGCGGGGGTCAGGAGTCGTTCGCGCAGCTGGAGGAACAGGAGCATCAGGCGGTCACGGATCTCGACCGTCAGGGCGACGGCCCGGTCGAAGGAGGCCCCCCGGCCGGTCCGCAGGACGTCCACGAAGTTGGTGCTGGGTTGTCCCTCGGCCTTTTCCTTGTGGAAGGAGGTGACGTCGTTCTCCAGGGCGCACATCAGTGTCACGCATTCGATGAGGGCTTGGACCGTCGGGGAGTCCCATTCCTCGTCCGGGGTGGGCCCGGGGCCGCACATGTCGATGAGGACGGCGTAGACGGGACCGCCGAAGTCCTGGAAGCGGGAGAAGAGGTACTCGTCCTCACCGGGCCGGTCGAGGTGCAGCTTGTGCACGGCGCTGGTGAGCAGGCGCCTGAAACCGGTGGCGAGCCGGGTGGTGTGTGCGGGTGCGCAGGCGGTGCGAAGTTGTTCCATGGCGTCGTGTCCAGCCCGGACGAGGAGGTGGTCGTCCGCGGTCACCCGGTAGCCCGGGGACTCCAGGACACGCATGACGCGGCACATCAGGCGGAAGAGGTCGCCGGGGCGACTGCGGGCGTCGGCGTGGTCCAGGACGTCGTCGTCGAGGACGAGAGCCCACTCCGTGATACAGCCGATACCGCGCAGCACGGCGGGAGGGGTCTGCGGAGTGGAGAACCTGCCCAGGCACCAGGCCAGGACGCTGCCGCGGTTGCCGGAGTCGGGCCGGTCCTCCAGGAAGCCGTACGACTCCTTCCACGTGGTCACTTCGGCGGCGACACCCGATGGGACGTGGGACACCTCCGGCATCGGCAGAGGGTAGTGGAAACGCGGCGCCGGACGTGAACCGGTCGCGGGTGCGGACAGGTCCGCCTGAGAGGTGTCACTACTCATTCGTGTTCCTTCGCCGAGGGGCCGGTTGACGAGCATGCGCCACCAGGGGCGGACCGACAGGAGAAAAAAGGAACATCATCCGATCGGGTGATTCTCCGTGCTGCCGTCGGTGTGTGGGTCCGAGGCCCCACGGCGTCCGCGTCGGGGGATCGTGCCGTCGCCGGGCGGGGGGCGCGCGGGGGGGGCGACACCGCGCGGGGGCGCCCCGGCCGGCCCCCCCCGGCCTCGGCCGGGCAGGGCGTCGCGGGTGCGGTGGCGGAAGACGAGGAGGGCAAGGAGCGCGATGGCAGCGACCAGAGTGGCCGGAGCCCGAACCGGGAGGTTGCGGGGCTGGTGGAGAAGCACCCCGTGGTGGCCGCCTGGACCGTGCCGTAGGTGGGGAGCAGCCGCAGTAGTCGGCTGTCGGCCCCGAGCTTGGGACGGGGTTTTGCAGGGCTACGTCTACGACGCTTGTCATCACCATGGCGAACATTCCCTCGACCCCGCGGTGGAGGAGGGAGCCGAAGACGACGCCGAGGACATCGGAGATCACGGCCGCGCAGAAGAGTGCGATGGCGAGGATCAGCGGCTGCTTGGGCATCCACGCGGTGCAGGTGACTGCCGTGGCGTAGGCGGCGAGGACCGCGGAGATGAGCGCCAGTGAGGCGGTCCTCGCCAGGACGAGGTGGGCGCGGGGGAAGCCGGCCATGGCCAGAGGCCGGTCGAAGCGTCCGGCGGCGAAGGTGGCGGCGAACATCATGGATCCGTTGACCAGGGTCACCGCGTTGACGGCGCCGGTGATCTGGGTGAGCCGGCTGCCGGGAGGCGACACCATCTCTCCGGTAGCGGCCAGGTGGAGGGAGATGGCCCTGTCGGGGATGGTGAGGTGGACCAGAGTGATCTGGGTATCCGCCGCCGGCCCGGCCGCACCCACGGCAACACCGTCGCCCGCCACGACCGCATCCTGGCCCACCTCCACGCCGCCGGCCTCGGCGCACTGGCGGACCTCGGCTTCCGCGGCTTGGACAACGACATCCGCGGCCCCGTGATCGTCACCGGCTACACCGACAGCAGCCCCTCGGGGCGTGTGCTCCACCGAGGATGCGGTGGCTCCGGTGCCGGCGGTGGGCGGCGCGGTTCACCTCGACGACGTCCTCCAGCGTGGGTGCGCCCCCGAGGGTGGCGAAGCGTTCCAGCATGCTGTCGCGGACGCGTACGTCCTTGTCCCGGTCGGCCGCGGCCGGCGCCGGGCCCATCTGGTCCAGGGTCAGCTCGGTGCAGTAGGCCGGGCCCATGGGCTGCTGGCGCCAGGAATTGGCGAGCACACCGGCGTCGAAGGGGCCGAAGCCGGTGTCGTCCACCAGTTGCACGGCCACCCGCCGCGCTTCCTCGGAGTCGGCGGCGACGGGAATGGCGATGCGGCCCGGGGCGCCCGCCGGGGACGCCCTTGGTGCGCTGGGTCTCGGCCAGTGCGGCGTTCCACAGTTGAGCCAGAACCGCTAGGGATGAACGAAGCCACGCATACGACGCGCGGTACACCGGCCGGGTGACGCCGGTGTCCCCCGGATGCCGGAACCCTCGTGTGAGCGGGGGAGCGACGGGGCATCATCCTGCATGCGCATCGTGATCACCGGGGCGACCGGGAACATCGGTTCTGTCATCGTGCAACGCCTGCGTGCCGAGGGCGGGCACCACCTGGTAGGTCTGGCTCGACGGCTGCCCGAGGGCCCCGACAGCCGTGGTGTCGACTGGCGCTCGGTGGACCTCAGCACCGAGGCCTGCCACGACGCGCTCGTAGAGGCGTTCACCGATGCGGACGCGGTCGTCCACCTGGCGTGGGGCTTCCAGCCGTCCCACGACCTCGCCTACCTCGCCCGGCTTGGCGTCGGCGGCACCCGCCACGTGCTCCGAGCCGTCGCCGAGACCGGTGTCCCGCACCTGGTCCACATGTCCTCGGTCGGCGCCTACTCACCGAAGAAGGACGACCGTCCGGTCGACGAGTCCTGGCCCACCGGGGGCGTGCGCAGTTCACGGTACAGCCGACACAAGTCGGCGGCCGAGCGCCTTCTCGACGGGCACGAGGCCTCCGGCGCCGGCACGCTCGTCACCCGCCTGCGGCCGGGAATCGTCGGGCAGCACGCCGCCGGCAGCGCCCTCCTCCGCTACGGCGTGCCCGCCCTCGTGCCTCCCAAGGTGCTCGACCTGCTGCCGCTCCTGCCGATGGACCGGAGCCTGACCATTCCGATGGTCCACACCGACGACGTCGCCGAGGCGATCGTCGCGGTGCTCCACCGGCGCGCGGGCGGTCCGTTCAACCTCGCCGCCGACACGCCCGTGACCGCGGCAGTCATCGCGGACGCGCTCGGCGCCAGGCTGGTGCACGTTCCCTCCGCAGTGGTCCGCGCCGTCATGTCGGCCGCCTGGCACGCGCACCTGCAACAGGTCGACGCCGGATGGCTCGACATGGGCTTCGCGCTTCCGACGCTGGACACGACCCGCGCGCGCACGGAACTCGACTGGGCCCCGACCAAGGACGGCCCGCAGGTGTTTGGCGAGGTGATCGAGGGCATGAGGGAGGCCGCGTCCGGCCAAACACCCGTGCTGCGCCCACGTACCGTCCTCGGCGCGCTCGGCGACGCGATCCGTCGCGGGCCGGTCGCTGTGCGGCGGCGCCCGTGACCGCCGGTGCGGCCCCGACGCGCTCTGGGCCGCAGCCCGTGCTCGCGCTGCTCGCCGCCGCCCACGGCGGGCCGGCTCTGACGGTCGGCGTCATCGCGGGTCTGCTCGCGCTCCGCAGTGACCTGCGCCCGCTCGACGCCGCCGTCCTCACGGGGGCGGTACTCACCGGCCAACTCACGATCGGTTGGGGCAACGACCTGTACGACCTTTCTCGCGACCGCGCCGTCGGCCGAACCGACAAGCCGTTGGCCACCGGAGCCCTCCCGGCCGCCTGGGCGGTGCGCGCCCTGGCCGCAACCGGACTCGCCTGCCTCGCGCTTTCCGCGCTCGTCGGCTGGCGCAGCGCGCTGGTCAACGTCATCCTCGGCGCCGGCGCGGGCCACCTCTACAATCTCGGCCTCAAGGCGACCCCGTGGTCCTGGGTACCGTATGCCAGCGCCTTCGGGACGCTGCCCTCGGTCGTTACCCTCGCCGGCCCCACCCAGGCCTGGGCGGGGCTGTGGATGACCGGCGCCGGGGCCGCGCTCGGTGTCGGGGCGCACCTGCTCAACACGCTGCCCGACCTCGCCGACGACGAACGCACCGGCGTCCGCGGCCTGCCGCACCGGATCGGTGAACGCCCCTCGCGCGTCCTGGCCGTCGTGCTGCTGTCCGCCGCCTCACTGCTGGCCGTGCTCGGTCCCGCCGGGCCTCCTCCGGCATGGGAATGGGCGGCCCTCGTGCTGGTGGTGGTCCTCGCGGTGCTCACGCTGGTCGCCCGGGGGCGCCTCCCCTTCCGGGCCGCGCTGGCCGTCGCCCTGCTCGACGTCGTGTTGCTCGTGGCGGCCGGTTGATGGCGCCGACACCCACCCACTGGGACCTTGCGGTGGTCGGCGCCGGACCGGCCGGTGCCGCCACCGCCCTGGGCGCGTTGCGCACCGACCCGGACCTGCGCGTCGCCCTCCTGGACCGGGCGGACTTCCCGCGGGACAAGGCCTGCGGCGACGGGGTGGCCCCGCACGTCCTCGACCTTCTCGCCGAGGTCGGCGTCCCCGGGCTCGTCGACGACCGGGTCCCGGTGGGCCGCCTCCGCCTCGGCCGTGGCGGCCTGGTCGCCGAGCGGCGGATGGCCCGCCCGGTGTGGGTGGTACCACGCTGGATCCTCGATGCCCGACTGGTCGACGCGGCCGTCGCCGCCGGCGCCCGGCTCCTCCGGCACCGCGTCCGCGACCTGCGCCAGCACACCGACGCGGTGGTCCTGGACGGGGAGCTCTCCGCCGCGGTCGTGGTCGGCGCCGACGGCGCCCACTCGGTCGTCCGGCGCGCGCTCGGCCGGCCCCGCGGTCCGGTGGCCCTGGCGCTGCGCGGCTACGCCCCGGTCGGGCCCGGGCGGCGCGGCGCGCAGGTCATCGAGTTCGGGACCCGGCACCAGCCGTCGTACGCCTGGTCCTTCGACCGCGGTGATGGCCTTGCGAACGTCGGGTACGGCGAGTTCCTCCACGAGGGCCGTCCGGCGCCGCCCCGTGCCCAACTGCTCGAGCGCCTCGAGGCGCTCCTGCCCGGCGCCGCCGAGAGCGGGCGACACTGGGTCGGGCACCACCTGCCGCTCTCGACGGCGCGCTGGCGCCTTCCGGCCGGCCGTGTACTGCTCGTGGGCGACGCCGCCTGCCTGGTGAACCCGCTGACCGGGGAGGGCATCCACTACGCCGTGGCCACCGGCATCACGGCCGGCCGCGCCGCCGCCGCGGCACTGCGTGACGGACGGCCCGAGGGGGCGGGGGAGCGGTACGCCCGCGCCACCCGCCGGGTCCTGCTGCCCCACCTGCGCCACACCGCCCTGGCCGCCCGGCTCGCCCGCAGCACGCGCGTCATCGAGGCCGGGCTGCGGGCCTCGGCCGCCGACCAGCGCGTCTTCGACGACCTCGTCGAACTCGGCCTCGCCCGGGGCCGGCTCACCCCCACCGTCGCGCTCGGCCTCGGCCGGGCGTTCCTCGCACCCGTCCGTCCGTCCGGCCGGCCTCAGGAGCCAGCATGAGCATGCGCGTCCTCAGCGTCCGCGGCGTCCTGCCCGAGCACTGCCACCGGCAGGAGGAGATCACCAAGTCCTTCACCACCACGCTGGTCGAAGGCACGCTCGACCGCGGTGTCGTCGAGCGGTTCCACCGCAACGCGTGCGTCGAGACCCGGCACATCGTGCTCCCGCTGGAGGAGTACGCCCGGCTCGGGGACTTCGGCCGGTCGAACGACGTCTTCATCCGGGCCGGCGTCGAGCTCGGCGGGCGCGCGGTCGTCGACGCGCTCAAGGGCGCCGACCTCACGCCGGCCGACGTCGACTACATCGTGTCGTGCACGGTGACCGGTCTGGCCGTCCCCACGCTCGAGGCCCGCGTCGCGGCGCAGATCGGGCTCCGCCCCGACGTGGTGCGTCTGCCCCTCGTCGGCCTCGGCTGCGTCGCCGGCGCGGCCGGCATCGCACGCCTGCACGACCTGCTGCGCGGTCGCCCGGACGGGGTCGCGGTGCTGATGTCGGTCGAGCTGTGCTCGCTCACGCTTCAGCGCGAGGACACCTCGGCCGCCAACCTCGTGGCGAGCGGCCTGTTCGGGGACGGTGCCGCGGCGGTGGTCGCCGTCGGTCCCGAGCATCCACTCGCGCGGTCCGACGACCCCGCCCGCCCCGAGGTGCTCGCCTCGCGCAGCCGCCTCTACCCCGACTCGGAGCGCACGATGGGCTGGGACGTCGGGCCCGGTGGGTTCAGGATCGTGCTCGACTCCTCGATTCCAGATCTGGTGCGCCGGTACGTCGGCGACGACGTCCGCGGCTTTCTCGCCGACCACGAGCTGACCGACGGCGACCTCGGCTGGTACGTCGCGCACCCCGGCGGTCCCAAGGTCATCGAGGCCCTGCAGGAAGCACTCGGGATCGAACGGGACGCCCTGGCCGTGACCTGGGACTCGCTGCGCCGGATCGGCAACCTGTCCTCCTCCTCGGTGTTGCACGTCCTGGCGGACACGCTCGCCGACCGCCCGCCCCGGCCCGGCTCCCACGGGCTCATGCTCGCCATGGGCCCGGGCTTCTGCTCCGAACTCGTCCTCCTGCGCGCCCCGGGGGAGGAGGGATGAACGGTCAGGTCCTGTTCACCGTCCTGGTCCTGGCCGTCGGTCTGGAGCGGGTCGCCGAGTTGGCCGTGTCCCACCGCAACGCCGGCTGGAGCCTTGCGCGGGGCGGCGTGGAGTCCGGGCGGGACCACTACCCGTTCATGGTGGTGCTGCACACGGGCCTGCTTGTCGGCGCGCTTGTGGAGGTGTGGGTGCGAGGACCGGACGTCGTACCGGTCCTCGCCTGGACCATGCTCGCCCTCGTCGCAGCCTCGCAGGCGCTGCGCTGGTGGTGCATCGCCACCCTGGGCCGACAGTGGAACACCCGGGTGATCGTCGTGCCCGGTGCTCCGCGCGTGACCGGCGGCCCCTACCGCCGGCTCCCGCACCCGAACTACGTCGCCGTCGTCGTCGAGGGGTTCGCGCTCCCGCTGGTGCACTCGGCCTGGTTCACGGCGGTCGTCTTCACCGTGCTGAACGGGTTCCTGCTCGCCGCCCGCATCCGCACCGAGGACGCCGCCCTGGCGCGGCTGGCCTGAGGGGACGCACATGGACCTGCTCGTCGTCGGCGGGGGACCCGCAGGTCTCGCCACGGCCCTGCACGCGGCCCGGGCGGGGCTCGAGGCGACCGTCTGGGAACAGCGCGCCGGCACCATCGACAAGGCGTGCGGCGAAGGGCTGATGCCGGGTGCCGTCGCCGGTCTGGCGGCACTCGGCGTCCACCCGCCGGGCTACGACCTGCGGGGCATCCGGTACGTAGCCGGGGCGCGCCGGGCCAACGCCGACTTCCGAGCGGGCCCGGGCCGAGGGGTGCGTCGCACTGTGCTGCACGCGGCGCTGCGCGAGGTGGTGCTGGCCGCGGGCGTGCGGGTCGAACAGCGCGCCGTGCGCCGTGTCGAGCAGGACGAGGACGGTGTGGTGGTCGACGGCACCCGTGCCCGCCACCTCGTCGCGGCCGACGGCCTGCACTCGCCGATCCGCCGGGCCCTGGGGCTGCACCGGCCGCATCGGGCCCACCGGCGGCACGGGCTGCGGCGCCACTACGCGCTCACCCCCTGGAGCGACCACGTCGAGGTGTACTGGGCCCGTGACGCGGAGGCCTACGTGACCCCGGTGTCCGACGACCTCGTAGGCGTCGCGGTGCTCACCGCCGACCGGGGGCCGTACGACGACCACCTCGCCGCCTTCCCCGAGTTGCAGGAGCGGCTGGCAGGAGCCGGTACCGCCACACCGGCGCGCGGGGCGGGCCCGCTCCGCCAGGACACGAGCGCGCGCACCGCCGGCCGGGTGCTGCTCGTCGGTGATGCGGCCGGCTACGTCGACGCGTTGACCGGCGAGGGCATCGCGCTGGCGCTCGCGCAGGCGTCGGCGGCGGTGCGCGCAGTCATCAGCGGCGACCCGGCGGCCTACGAACGGGAGTGGCGGAGACTCACCCGGCGCTACCGCTGGCTGACCCACGCGCTGCTCGGCGCGACGAGGGTGCCCCCGCTCCGTGCGGCGCTGGTGCCTGCGGCGCAGCGGCTGCCGTGGTTGTTCTCCGCGACCGTCGATGCGCTGGCGCGTCCACCGGGGACGTGATCCGGCGGGCTTTGGTCAGGCGCGAGTGGGGGCGTGCGCTGCTTCGCAGTGGTGCAGCAGGTCCCTGGAGAAGCTGTCGGAGCTCCGCTCCGCGCCGCGCACCCGGTGGATGTGTGCGGCGCGGGTGGGCTGGAGGCGGCGGCGCATGTGGTCCCGGCCGCCACCGGTGATGTTGAGGAGCACGGACTCGTCGGGCGTGATCGTGCGGTCCTGCACGGCGCGGCGCAGACCGGCCAGCGCCACCGCGGAGGCGGGCTCGATGTCGACACCCTCGACTTCGGCGAAGAGGGCGCCCGCGGCGAGCGCGTCCTCGCGTCCGGCCAGCAGCATGCGGCCGTTCGACCCGGTCAGGCAGTCACGTACCCCGCCGGCGACGGCGTAGGGCGGGCGGGCGTTGGTGAGCTCGTCGGCCAGACACCGCTCGGCGGCTTCCGCGGGACGTTCTCCCGCGTCCGGTACCGCGTCGTCGCGCTCGGCGCACCACGCGTCGTACAGCGGCGCGTACTCGGCGTTCTGGCAGAGCATCAGCCGTGGCAGGCCCTCGCTCGCGCCAGTCCGCACCAGACGGCCGGCGGCCTCGTGTACGGCGATGGCACCGGCCGCGCTGCCGACGGCCTGCACATAGACGTCCGCGGGCCGCGGCATCGCCTCGACCGCCGAAAGCCAGACCGTGCCGAGCCCGGCCCGGCGCGCGACGTTGCGCGTACCGCCCTCGATCTGGCCCCCCAGCCGCAGCGCCAGCGCGTCGGCGTAGGCGATCGTCTCGGCGTAGTCCGCGCCCTCCAGCGCCAGCAGCCGTACGCAGGGAGCGAGCGGTTCGGTGAACTCCAGCCGCTCCACGCCCGTTTCGGGCACGACGATGACGCACGGCAGCGCGTACAGCGAGCAGAGCCGCGCGAAGGCGGCGGCGGTGTTGCCCACCGAGGCGACGACGAGCGTGGGGGGATCCTCCGGGAGCCGGCCGAGCACGCAGTACGCCTCGAGCTCCTTGAACGTGGCCGTCTCCAGCCGCGCGCCCCGCTCGGGCCAGTAGCCGCTGAAGGAGACCCACAGGTCCGGCAGCCCCAGGGAGGCGCCGAGTCGCGTCGCAGGGTACACGACGGCGCTGCCGGCGTCTGGAACGGTACGGCGCACGGGCAGCCAGTCCTGGTAGCGGAACATCCCGTCGGCCTGCGGCCGGGGCGTGAACTCCCGCCGGGTGTAGGAGGTCTGGAGCAGGCCGGGCGCGTGCGACCGGGGGCAGCCGAGGGCCAGCCCGTCGTCGGCACCCTGCCATCCGCACACGGGGCAGGTCAGGGCGTAGTGCAGAGTCATCGTGCTCCCCTTGTACGGATGGTCGGCGCCCGGCGGGCGGTTCACGGGGCGGCCGGTGGGACCGGCCGGCGAAAAGGCGTGCGTTCCTGCGGGGCCGCCCAGTGCCGTTGCGGGTATCGGTACCGCGGCGGAGTACGGCTTTTGGCCGGAAGCCGTGGCGAACTCATGACTGAAGTCACCGATTCGCAAGAGGGAGGCGCGGCACCCGCGAGAACACCGTTTCGGTGCGCAAGGGGACTCTTTCGTGAGCGGCGACCGCCCGGTTCCGGGGTAGTGGAATTCGCGGCTCCCGGTCCACCCTGCGGAATCTACGGGGCGGTTCAGAAAACATACCCGGGAGCATACCGTCCACAGTGTGGACAGGCCAGTGCGCGAAGTAGGCGAAGCGTATTGTGCGGACACTCTTCACGGAATTTACGTGATCCCCACGGAGTATTTCTGCAGTGTTTCACCGGCGGTGTGTGAGGATTTTCCCCGGTTGCTATGCTGTCCGCCCATCCGCAGCCGCCGACCTGTCGGTTTTCGCCGGGTTGCCAGGAGGTTCTTCCGATATGTCGTGGTTGCAGGACTTTCTGGACTCGGTGTCGTCCGTCCCACTGCCGGCCACTCTGGCTTTCGCCGCCGCGTTCAGCGCGGCCGAGTCGGGCCTGGCGGTCGGTGCGGTGGTGCCGGGGGAGACGGTCGTCATCGTGCTCGCCGCCGCCATGCCGGGCCCGGTCGCGCTGGCCGCCCTCTTCGTGATCGTCGCCGTCGCGGGGAGCGCGGGCGACCACGTCGGCTACCTGCTGGGCAGACGGTACGGGGAGCGCGTACGGGACCTCGGGGTCGTCCGCAGATGGGGGCAGGGCCGCTGGGACGAGGCGATGCGCTTCCTCCACCGCTACGGCGCCTGGTCGGTCTTCCTGACCAGGCTGGTGCCCCTGGTGCGTACCCTGACCCCGGCGGCCGCCGGAGTCGCGGGGGTGCGCTACCGCAGCTTCCTACCCGCCTCGCTCGCGGGCGCGATGACCTGGGCGGCGCTTTACGTCGTCCTCGGCGCGCTGGCGAAGGCGTCCGTCGACCGGATCGAGACGCTGTCGGGCCGCGTCGGCTGGGCCGTACTGGCCGCCCTGGTGCTGCTCGTCGGGCTACGTCTTCTTGCGCGCGGGCGCGCGGCGCGCACGCCGGAGGAATGAGCCCTTGGACTCGTTCGGCGGCCGCTTGAATCCGCGCAGCGCCAGCAGGCACATCACCGTGATCAGGCCCGCGCTGCTCAGCAGGGCGCCGAGCAGCGAGTTCCCCAGGTCCCAGTCCAGCGCGAGATTCCGAGAGGCGTCCACGGCGTACGTCAGCGGGTTGACCGTGGCGACCACGCGCACCCAGCCGGGCAGAGCCTCGACGGGGATGAACGCGCTGGAGGCGAACATCAGCGGGGACATCACGAAGAAGCCGATGCTGCCCAGCACCTCCACGCTGCGCAACCAGGCCGCGAGCGCCAGGAAGATCCAGATCATCGACCAGCAGACCAGCAGCGACAGCAGGAACGCCCCCACCAGCCCCACCAGACCGCCGGCCGGTGAGAAGCCGAGCCCGACACGGGCGCACACCAGGAGCGCCGCGAGCTGGATCGCGACCCGGCAGATGTCGCCCGAGGAACGCGCGAGGAGCACGTACAGCGGGCGGACCGGCAGGAAGCGGAAGCGCTGCACGATGCCCGACTCGGAGTCCCGCACGAGGCCGACGCCCGCTGCCTGGGCGGAGCCGATGCCGGTGGTGATGAGCAGCGCGGGCACCAGGTAGTCGGTGTACGTGACCCCGGGCGGGAAGAGGTCGGGGTTGGCCATCCGGCCGAAGATCTGGGTGAAGAGCAGCAGCATGACGATCGGCTGCACCGCGGCCAGCACGACGATGCGCGGGTCCCCGCAGATCGCCCCGATCTGCCGCGCCGCCAGCACCCACAGCTGGGCGAGCTCGCGGGGCTGTGAGGAGTCGCCGCTGTGCGGCGGCGGGGAGTCGGGCACGGCCGCGACGGGGGAGTCCGGTCCGGGCGCTGCCACGGGGGTGACTGGATTCATGCCGTGCTCCGGGTCGGATACGACGCGCCCCGGCCCGCCGAGGTCAGCGACAGGTAGACGTCGTCCAGCGTCGGTTCGGACAGTGCCAGGTTCTCGATCGTGCAGTCGGCGGCCACCAGGATCTGCACGATCCTGGCCAGATCGGCGGAGGCGTCGACGGGGATCAGCAGGCGCCGCTCGTCGGCCTCCTGCGTGGGCTGGAAGCCGTGCAGCCGCAGCGCGGCCATCGCCTGGGCGGGTTCGGCGTGGTCGATGGCGACGTGCACCGACCTGCTGCCCGTCTCCTCCTTGAGGTCCGCCGTGGTCCCGGAGGCCACGACGGCGCCCGCGCTGAGCACGGCGATCCGGTCCGCCAGGCGGTCGGCCTCGTTGAGGTCCTGGGTGGTGAGCAGCACCGTGGTGCCGTTGCCCGCCAGGCCCTCGACGATCTCCCAGAGGTTGACGCGGCTGACGGGGTCGAGGCCGGTGGTGGGCTCGTCGAGGAAGAGCACCACAGGATCGGCGACGAGGCTCATGGCGAGATCCAGCCGCCGCCGCATACCGCCGGAGTAGGTGCGTACCGGACGGCTGGCGGCGGCCCCGAGGTCGAAGGCGTCGATGAGCTCCCCGGCCTTGCGGCGCGCGTCGCAAGGCCGGGAGCCGAGGATGCGGGCGATGAGCACCAGGTTCGCGACGGCCGAGAGGCGGCCGTCGACGGAGGTGTGCTGCGCGGTGACCCCGATGCGCTTGCGGATCTCGCGGCTCTGCGTCCGCACGTCGAAACCGGCGACGGTCGCGCTGCCCGAGGTGGGCTGGAGCAGCGTCGACAGGATGTGCACCAGCGTGGACTTGCCCGCGCCGTTGTGCCCCAGCAGGCCGAGCACCATGCCGGCGTGCGCCGTGATGTCGACGTCGCGCAGGGCGTTGACCGCCCCGAAGCTCTTGCACAGGCCCTGTGTGCTGATCGTCACCTCGCCCACGGTCGTGCCCCCTCCGGGTCGGGCGTGCTCGCGCGGGCCGCGTCCTCGCGCCCGCACCGGGATACGGACACGGTGCCTCCGTGTGCCGGCCCCTACTTCTGCAGGGAGTCGATCAGGCTCTTGGGCCTGATGTCGGTCCAGTTCTCCTCGATGTAGGCGACGCAGGCCTGCCGGGTGTCCTCCTGGTGCGCGACGGTCCACCCCTCGGGGACGGCGCTGAAGGAGGGCCAGAGCGAATGCTGGTTCTCGTCGTTGACGAGGACCAGGAAGCGGCCGTTCTCGTCGTCAAAAGGATTAGTGCTCACAGAACCTCTCCCGTTCAGTCGGGCTGATCTCCATCGTGATACGGCCGTTTTCCTTTTAACCCGGGCCTACGAGGCCGGGTGACGGTGCGTCGACGTCGGAACCATAGAGGAGTGGGCGTCGCTCGGCAATCTAGCCTCGAACTTTCATGACGGTCCGCCGACGGAGTCGGTGGACCGTTTTCGCGCCGTGAGGTGAGGCTGGGTAGGCCGAGGGTCCGAGTGTCGTCTCGGGGTGGCGCCGGGTTGCACTGCTCCGGTAGGAGTGGTGCTCCTCGTAGGGGCGTAAAGCTGCTGGTCAGCCGGTCTTCGGTAGGAGAGCGAGCCGTGCCAGAGCTGCGGCGATCTCGCCGGTCCAGGGCCAGTGGCGGGCGATGCGGAGGATGCGACGCCGGCCGGTCGTGACGAGCTGGGCGGCTGCGGAGAAGAGGCGGAGCCGAAGCCGGCGGGGCTCCCACAGCCGGGTCTTGCCGGCAAGGGCGAGCATGGGCATCCAGGCCAGCAGGTCGAGCGCGAGCTGGATAATCTCCAGCCAGACCGTGTTCTGCGCGGTGTCGTGCAGGGGCAGGTTGCGCAGTCCCGTTGCGCGGGCGGACCGGATGCGGTCCTCGGCCCGGGCCCGCAGCCGGTGACGGAGCCCGAGTGCGGCGATGGGCCGGTCGGCGGTGTGGGTGGCGAAACAGGTGATCCGCATGCCGTCCGCGTCGGTGGTCCTCAACGGGGCGCCGGGGTGGGGCCGTTCTCTGCGGACGATCAGCCGCATCCCTCTCGGCCAGCCGTCGAGCAGATCGCCGGTGAGTTCGGCGACCCAGGCCCCGTCACGGACCCCGCCGCCGGTCTCGACGGCCGGGGTCCAGGCCGAGGCGGGGGTCTTCAGCACGTGGCTGTGGATGGCCTGGGTGATCACCATGCCGACGGAGCAGGGCAGCCAGCGCCCGCGCCGGGCGAGCCAGGAGACGAACTCGTGGGTGCCCCCCGCGGAGTCGCATCGGATGAGGGTCTGTCGTCCGCGCCGGTACCTCTTGGGCAGTTGGGCCAGGGCCGGGCGAGCGGTGGTGATGTGGTCGACGGCGGTGTTCGAGCCCGCGTTCCCAGGACGAAGGAGAGCGGCGACGGGTTCGCCGGTGCCGCCCGGCCCGTGGTCGACGAAGGCCATCAGCGGGTGCTGGCCGTTGGTCTTCTTCCAGGTCGGGGCGGCGTTCTGCTTGTCGGAGTGGGAGACGACCAGGACTCCGTCCAGGTCCACGATCACCTGCCCCCCGGTGTCCGGTGCCCGGCTGCCGGCCAACGACCAAGCGTGGGCACGGACTTCGGACCGGGCGGTGCGGATGACGGTCGGTGCCTTCTCGTCCGCGGTGGCGAGGGTGTCGGTCAGGCGGGAGACCGTGGGGTCGGAGGCGACCGGTTCGAAGGCGGCCGGCTCGGCCCGCAGCATCGCGATGTCGGCTAGGCAGTCCCCACCGAGCGCGACCGCCAGCGCAAGATCTACGAGTGTCTTGCCCGGGTCGTGGACGGCCCGCGGCTTCCGTCAGGGGGCAAGCGCTGCGGATATGGCCTGGTCAAGGCCGGTCTTGCGAACAGTTTCGACCAGCAGGACCGAACCGGCCTGCGAGACCACGGCCCGGCCGTCGTCCCGGACAAGGACATGGGGATAGGACTCGATAGGCTGCTTCACCTGGAAAGTCCCTCCGACAGGGGCGGGAACAAGGACCTCGGTAATCCTTATTCTCGCCGGTCAGAGGCGCTTTCTGCTTACCTGGCCACTTGTCGGCCAGCCCGCTTCCTGAATAGCGCGAGGCTGGCAGAGCACCGTGAGCCGCTGAATCGGAATAGGAGATTCCGAGACCCGCCATCGGCGGTGCGACGCGGGCATGTCGTAAACATCCGATTCAATCCGCCTTCGGGGCGTGCCGGGGTAAGGGTGGCGGGTAGGGGTGCCCGCGTTGACGGTCGAACTGTTGCGTGGTTAGACTCCCCCGTGTTTGCTCTCATGGTGGTGAACGTCGAGTACTTCAGTTCACAAAGCGCAATTACGGGGGTGTAGCGCGGTGTTCCCTAAGTGTGTGTCGGGCAGCGGACACGGATAACGCCCGCAGTTTCTTCCTACAGAATTCACCTTTGATTTCTGCGTGCGGAGGGCTGCGTATCCCCGAGGACCACCTCTCGCTTCCTCCGCACCCCGATTCCTCTTCCCGCTCCGCGGTCCCGCGGCGGGTCCGTCCCTCTCCCTCCGGGGCGGTGCACGGCACCGCGACCACGGGAGTGCTGCCGGCGGACCCGACCCGTACCGCCCGGCCGCTCGCCCGCGTGCGGCGGCCCCTTCCCCCAATCACGTCATCTGGAGGCGCGGATTCGTATGGCCGACATCGGCGAGGCGCGGAACGTGGCCGATCTGCTGGGCCGTCACGCGAGTGAGCACCCTGACCGCGAGGCGCTCCGCTACCTGCACGACGTCGAGACCGGCGACGGCACGTCGCTGACGTACGCGGAGGTGCACCGCGCCGCTTCGGGCGTCGCGCGGGACCTGTCCGGACGGTTCGCCGCGGGCGACCGGCTGCTCCTGCTGCACGGTTTCGGCCCGGCGTTCCTCGCCGCGTTCCTCGGCTGCCTGTACGCCGGGATGGTCGCGGTGCCCGCGCCGTTGCCCGGCCGGTACCGCCACGAACGCCGCCGCGTGCTCAGCATCGCGCGCAGCAGCGGCACTGTCGCGGCGCTCACCGACGACGCGAACACCGAGGACGTCGCCGAGTGGATGCGCGAGGAGGGCCTCACCGGACTGCCGCTGCTGTCCACCGACGGCGCCGCCGACGCGCCTGCCGACGCCGCCCCGCCCGCCGTGGAGCTGAACCGCGAGACGCTCGCGATGCTCCAGTACACCTCCGGCTCCACCGGCGAGCCCAAGGGCGTGATGGTCAGCCACGGCAACCTGCTGCGGAACATCGAGACCCTCAGCGCGTCGTTCGGCTTCAACTCCCTTACGGTCTTCGGCGGTTGGATCCCGCACTTCCACGACATGGGCCTCATCGGCCAGCTGCTGCCGCCGCTCTTCCTCGGCAGCAGGGGCCTCCTGATGAGCCCGTCCGCCTTCATCCGGCGCCCGCACAGCTGGCTCCGGATGATCGACACGTACGACGTCGAATGGTCGGCCGCGCCGAACTTCGCCTACGACCTGTGCGTACGGCGGGTCACCGACGCCCAGTTGGAGACCCTGGACCTGTCGCGCTGGCGGTGGGCGGCGAACGGCTCCGAGCCGATCCACGCCGGCACCCTCACCCACTTCGCGAAGCGCTTCGCCCCCACCGGCTTCCGCACCGAGTCGCTGTCGCCCTGCTACGGCCTCGCCGAGTCGACCGTGTACGTCTCCGGACGGCAGACGCCCACGATCACCGAGGTCGACGCGGAGATGCTGGAGGACCGCAAGCTCGCCGCGGCGTCCGAGGGCCGGCCCGGCCGCGCCCTGGTCGGCTGCGGTACCCCGCAGGACGTCGACCTCCGGATCGTCGACCCGGAGACCGGCAGCCAGCTGCCGCCCGGCGCGGTCGGCGAGATCTGGCTGCGCGGCCCGAGCGTCGCGGCCGGGTACTGGAACCACCCCACGGCCACCGAGGCGACGTTCGGCGCCACCCTCGACGGCATCGACGGGCAGTACCTGCGCACCGGCGACCTCGGCGCACTGCACGAGGGCGACCTCTACGTCACCGGCCGGATCAAGGAGATGATCACCGCACACGGCCGGAACCTCTACCCGCAGGACATCGAGTACGAGCTCCGCGCCGCCCACCCCGAACTCGCCTCCCACGTCGGCGCGGTCTTCACGGTCGCGCGCGAGGGCACGGACCCGGCGCTCGTCCTCACCCACGAGGTCAAGGGCCGGCTCGACGAGGCCGGCCTGACGGAGCTGGCACGGGGGATGCGGCAGACCGTGGCCCGCGAGCTCGGCATGACCGCCGCCTGTGTCGTCCTGCTGCGCCCGGGCAAGGTACGGCGCACGACCAGCGGCAAGATCCAGCGCGACGCGATGCGCAAGCTCTTCGAGCAGGGCGAGCTGGAAGCCGTGTGGATCCAGGGCGAGGTACCGGGGCGGGACGCCGGAGGCGCTCGCGCATGAGCCCCACACCGCTGGTCAGGGGAAAGGCCCCCCACACGCTGCTGCGCGAACTGCTCGACGAACAGGCCGGCCCCGGCGGCGCGTTCGACCCCGCCGCCCTGCGCGAACTGGACCGCGACGAGGCGTTCCCCGCCGAACCCTGCCGCGTGCTCGACGAGTTCGGGCTCCCCGCCCACTACGTACCGGTCGCGCACGGCGGGCGCCTGGGCGACCTCGCCGAGTTGATCCGACTCGTACGCAGTGTCGCCCGGCACGACGTCACCGTCGCCGTCGCGCACGCCAAGACGCTGCTGGGGGCCGCCTCCGTCTGGGTCGCCGACGACGCCGACCAGGCCGGCGCCCTCGGCCGCCGGATCGTCGACGGACAGATCGTCTCCTGGGCGCTGACCGAACGCGGCCACGGCGCCGACCTGCTGGCGGGCGAGCTCACCGCCGAACGCACCGGCACCGGCTGGCGGCTCGACGGCGAGAAGTGGCTCATCAACAACGCCACCCGCGCCGACCAGCTCTGCGTACTGGCCCGCACGGGCAGGTCCGGCGACGCCCGCGGCTTCGGCCTCTTCCTGGTGGACACCCGCGCTCTGGCGCCCGGCAGCCACGAACGCCTCCCGAAGGTCCGTACGCACGGTATCCGCGGCGCGGACATCAGCGGCGCCCGCTTGACCGGCGCCACCGTGCCCGCATCCGCGCAGGTCGGCCCCGACGGAGCCGGGCTGGAGATCGTGCTGAAGGCGCTCCAGCTCACCCGCACGGTGTGCACAGGGCTCTCTCTCGGGGCGTGCGACCACGCGCTGAACCTGGCCGTCCGCTTCGCGGCGCAGCGGCGGCTGTACGGGCGCCTGCTGAGCGAACTGCCCCGCGTACGCCGCATCCTGGCCGACGCCGTCGCCGACCTCCTGCTGATGGAGGCCGTGTCCGAGGTGGCGGGCCGCGCCGCGCACGCGCTGCCGCGCGAGATGGCGGTGGTCTCCGCCGTCGCCAAGGCGTACGTACCGGGTACGGCCGACGCACTGATCGCGGATCTGGGCGAACTCCTCGGCGTACGGGCCTTTTTCACCGAGGAGTACGCGGACGGCATGTTCGCCAAGCTGGAGCGCGACCACCGGATCGTGGCGATCTTCGACGGCAGCACCGACGTGAACCGGCACGCGCTGATCAAGCAGTTCCCGCTGCTCGCCAGGGCCGCCGCCCGGCGCGGCCCCGACCGCGAGGGACTGGCCGCCGCGGCCGCCCTGCACACCCCGCTCGACCCGCTCGCCCCGCGTTCCCTGACCCTCGCCGGGAACCGGGGCTGCTCGGTGCTCCAGGCGGTGCCCGACGCCGTCGCCCGTACTCGCGAGGAGATCACCGCGGGTACGGCGCCCGCCGCGCTCGGCCCGCTGCTGGACGCGTTCGCCGCCGCCTGCGCCGAGCTGGAGCGCGAACTGGCCGAGTACAGACCGACGTTCGAGGACGTGCCCGCGGCCGCCTTCGAGTTCGCCCGCCGCTACGAGCTCTGCTTCGCCGGGGCCGCCGCGCTGCACGTCTGGTCGCACCGGGACGCGCGCGCGGGGCCGCCGTCGCCCCTGTGGGCGGAGGGCCGCTGGCTCCGGGTCTGCCTGGCCCGGACCCTGCGCCGGCTCGACCGGCCCGCCGCCGCCCAACAGGACGCCGCGGAGGCGCTGGTGGAAGAACTGGTGCGCACGGAAGGACGCGGCATGACGCTGCTGTCGGCACGATGAGCCAGGACACCGTCACGACTCCGCACGCCCCCGGACGGGCACCGCGCGCCGACACCCTGGAGCGGCTGTTCGGCGACCCCCGCGACCCGGCGAACCCGGTCGGCCACGCGCCGATCCTCGCGGCCGACGACCGCGCCGAGATGTTCGCCGAGGGCGAGGCGCTGCTCGACGGCTTCGGGCTGAACGCCGAGTTCGTCCCCACCCGTTACGGCGGACGCCTCGACCGGCTCGACGACCTCGTCGAGGTCATGCGCGCGGTGTACCGGCGCGACCCGAGCCTTGGCCTCGGCTATGGCGCGAGTTCGCTGATCTCCTCGGTCAACGTCTGGACCTCCGCCGACGAGGAGCAGTCCCGCCGCGTCGCCGACATCCTCCTGGGCAACGGCAAGATCGCCGCCGCGTACCACGAACTCGCCCACGGCAACGACATGTCGGGCACCGAGATGAACGCCGCGTCCGTCGACGGCGGCTGGTGCCTGAACGGCCGCAAGGAGGTGGTCACCAACATCCGCCGCGCGAACGCCCTGGTGCTGTTCGCCCGTACCGGGCCGGGCGAGGGGAGCCGCAACCACTCCCAGCTGCTCGTCGACAAGGAGCGCGTCCTCGGCGGCGGAATCCGCTACCTGCCGCGGTACGGCACCGTCGGGCTGCGCGGCGTCCAGCTGGCCGGCGCCGCCTTCGAGGACTGCCGGCTGGGGCCCGAGGCGTTGATCGGCCGCCAGGGCCACGGGCTGGAGACCGCGATGCGGTCCTTCCAGGTCACCCGGGCCACGCTGCCGGCGATGATGACCGCGATCCTCGACTCCGCCCTGCGCGCGACACTGCTGCACGTGGGCAGCCGTTCCCTGTACGGCCGCCGCGTCGGCGACCTGCCGCAGGTGCGGGCGCAGCTCGCCGGGGCGTTCGCCGATCTGCTGGCCTGCGAGGCGTTCAGCATGGTGGCGGTCAGGGCCCTGCACCTGCTGCCGGAGGTGGCGGGACTGTACGCCGCGTCCGTCAAGTACGCGGTCGCCGGGGCGCTGCTGCGGGCGGTGGACCGGCTGTCCGGCGTCCTGGGCGCGGAGTTCTTCCACCGCGACGGCGAGCAGGCGATCTTCCAAAAGCTCCTGCGCGACCTCAAGCCCGTCGGCTTCGGCCACGCGGCGCGCGCCGCCTGCCAGACGACGATCCTGCCCCAACTGGGCATCCTGGCGCGCCGCCCGCTCAACCCGGCGGCCCCGCCCGAGGCCCTCTTCCGGATCGACGCGGACCTCCCCGAGATGTCCTTCGGCGCGCTCCGGATCAGCTCCGGGGGCCGCGACCCGCTGGCCGCGGCGCTGGAGGAGCTCGCCGAGCAGACCGCCGGGCACGGCGACGCCCGGCTGGCCGCCGACCTCGACGGCCTGCGGTCCGAACTGGCCGCCGTCCGCACCGCCGCCGCGGCGCTCGCACCGCGCGAGCTCACCTTCACCGCCACCGCCGACGCCTACGACTTGGTCGAGCGCTACGTGCACGTCCTGGTCGGCACCGCCTGTCTGCGTGTGTGGTGGCACAACCGCGACGGCTCCGACGCCTTCCTCGCCGAACCCCTGTGGCTGCGTGCGGCGCTCGCCCGGGTGCGCACGGCCTGGAGCGGACGCCCGACGCCGCTGCCGCCCGCGGAAGTGGACGCCCTGTACGCGCAGTTGCAGCTCCGGCTGGCGGAGCAGCGCAGCTTCGGACTACTCGGCCGCCGCCTGTCCGGAACCTGACCGGCGGCGCCTCCCGGACCGCGGGAGGACGCGACGCAGTGCCGCGAAGAAGTGACGAGACCCGTCAAGACGACCCGTTGAGGAGCACACACCATGGAAGCAGCGACCACACCCGCCCCCTCCGCCCCCTCCGCCGCCGAGCTCGCCGACTGGCTGACCCGCACGGTGGCCGACTACGTCAGCTCCGAGCCCTCCGAGATCGAGCCGGACGTACCGCTGTCCGAGTACGGCCTGGACTCGGTGTCGGCAACCACCGTGTGCGCCGACATCGAGGACCACCTCGGGCTGGTCGTCGAGATGACGCTGATCTGGGACCACCCCACCGTCGCGGAGCTGTCGCAGGCGTTGGCCGATGAACTGGAGTCCGCCCGCGGCTGACGCCGGAGGGGGCGGCGGGTGCTCCCGCACGTATCCCGTTCCCGGCAACGGTCCACGCTGGCGCGTCGATTGGGAGTGTGTGATGTCCGAGGGGTCTCCGGTCCACGAGGTGCTGCCCGCGCAGCGCGAGGTCTGGCTCGCGCAGTGCCTCCAGCCGCTCAGCCCGCGCTTCAACTGCGGGATGTTCCTGGACGTCGCCACGGCGCTGGATCCCGCGGTGCTGCGCCGTGCGGTGACGCGCGCGCTGACGGAGGCCGAGGCGCTGCGGACGCGCTTCGTGCCGCGCGACGGCGGTGAGGTCGGGCAGGTCGTCGAACCCGCGCCTGCCGACCCGCTGACCGTGGTGGACCTCCGCGGGGCGGACGCGCCGATGGAAGCCGCCCGCGAGTGGATGGACGCCGACCTCGCCCGGCCCGTGGACCTCGCCGCGGGCGGCACGTACCGGCACGCGCTCCTGCGGGTGGGAGAGCAGCGGTCCCTGCTCTACCTCCGCTACCACCACATCACCCTCGACGGCTTCGGCCAGAGCCTCTACACCTCCCGCCTCGCCGAGATCTACACCGCGCTCGCCGCCGGACTCGACACGGGCGAAAGCCCGTTCGGCGGTCTCGCGCGCCTCCTTCAGGAGCAGCGCCGCTACGAGGCGTCCGAGAAGGCCACCGCCGACCGGGCGTACTGGCTGGAGCGGGCCGCCGGCCTCGCCCAGGACGGGACGCACAGCGCACCGCCCGCCTCGGACGACGTCGTACGGGAGACCAGGAAGCTCCCGGCCGAACTGGCGGACGCCGTGCGCGAGTACGCCAGGGCGCACCGCACCCGCTGGAGCATGGTGCTGCTCGGTGCCGTCGCGGCCTTCGTGCAGCGGCGGCGCGACAGCGACGGGGTGGTCCTCGACCTGCCGATGTCCGGGCGACTGACCCGGGCCGCCGCCACCACCCCCTGCATGACGTCCAACGTGCTGCCGCTGCGGCTCGGTCTCGCGGGGGAAGCGGACCTCGCGGCCGTACTGGACGAGCTGTCCGCGGCGCTGTCCCCGGCCTTCCGCCACCAGCGGTTCCGCGGCGAGGAGCTGGAGCGCGCCGTCGGCGCGAACGGCGCCCCCGGCCGGGTGTCGGTGAACGTCATGCCCTTCGAACACCGGACCGTCTTCGGCGACACCCCCGCGGACCTGCACCAGCTCTCCACCGGGCCGGTGCGCGACCTGGCGATCGACGTCCACGGCAGCCCGCACGAGGGCGACATCCAGATCACCGTCCAGGGCAACGCGCGGGCGTACACGCGCGCGGACGTCGTGCAGTGGCACGGTGAACTGCGGCGCATGCTAAGCCAGTTGCTCGCGCACCCGGAGCGCCCGGTGGGCGAGGCCGACCTCCTGGACGGGGCGACCCGCCGCCGGGTGCTGGAGGAGTGGAACCGCACCGCCGCCAAGCTGCCGGACGGCACGGTCGTCGACTGGTTCGAGGACCAGGCCCGGCGGACCCCCGGGGCGCCCGCCGTGACCGACGGCACCACCGCGCTGACCTACCGGGAGCTGGACGCCGAGGCGAACCGCCTCGCCCGCGTGCTCGTCGCCGAGGGCGTGGGCGCGGAGGACTCGGTGGCGGTGCTGCTGCGCAGCGGCCCCGCGCTCCTGGTCGCCCTGCTCGCCGTCTGGAAGGCCGGCGGCGCGTACGTCCCGCTCGACCCCGAGAACCCAGCCGGGCGCGTCGCCCACCTCCTCGACGACGCGGCGCCCGTGCTCACCCTCACCGACGCGGACTCGGCGTCCCGACTGCCCGAGTCCGCACGCCGGTTGACCCTCGGCTCGCCGGACCTGGAGGCGGCCTGCGGCGCCCACCGGGCGGACGCGCTCGAACCCGGTGAACTGCTCCGCCCGCTGCGGTCCGAGCGCGCCGCGTACCTCATCTATACCTCGGGGTCGACCGGCAGGCCCAAGCCTGTGGTGGTCGAGCAGCGCAACCTCGCGGCGTACGTCGCCTTCGCGGGCGGCGCCTACCCCGGCCTCGCCGGACGGGCGCTGGTGCAGACGTCCATCGCTTTCGACCTGACCGTGACCGGCGCCCTCGTGCCGCTGACGCTGGGCGGCTGCGTACGGTTCGCCGCGTTCGGCGAGGGCGGTGCGGCCGAGGACGAGCCCGCGCCCGCGTTCGCCAAGGTCACGCCCTCCCACCTCGCCGTGCTCGCCGGTCTGCCGCCCCGCTGGTCGGCGACCGAGCAGGTCGTCGTCGGCGGCGAGCAGCTGACCGGCGGCGCCGTGGCCGAGCTGCGCAAACGCCGCCCCGGCGTGACGGTCGTGAACGAGTACGGCCCGACCGAGGCGACCGTGGGCTGCGCGGTGTACACGGTGCGGCCGGAGGGCGAGGTCCCCGAGGGCGCCGTCGCCATCGGCCGTCCCGTCGCCAACGCGCGGCTGTACGTGCTGGACCGACGGTTGCGCCCCGTGCCGCCGGGTGCGGCGGGCGAGCTGTACATCGGCGGCGCGGGCGTCGCGCGCGGCTACGGCGAACGCCCCGGGCTCACCGCCGAGCGCTTCGTCGCCGACCCTTTCG
Source organism: Streptomyces sp. NEAU-W12 (assembly GCF_026242095.1). Taxonomy (NCBI): domain Bacteria; kingdom Bacillati; phylum Actinomycetota; class Actinomycetes; order Kitasatosporales; family Streptomycetaceae; genus Streptomyces; species Streptomyces sp. NEAU-W12. The sequence continues at coordinate 27,338 of NZ_JAPJDM010000018.1, read as the reverse complement.
GCTCCGGCGGCCGGCTGTACCGCACCGGTGACCTCGCCCGCTGGAACGCCGACGGCGACCTGGAGTACCTCGGACGCCGCGACGACCAGATCAAGCTGCGCGGCTTCCGCGTCGAGCTCGGCGAGATCGAGGCCGCCCTCAGCCGCCACCCGGCGGTGGCGCAGTCGGCGGCGACGGTCCGCGAGGACGTACCGGGCGACCGGCGGCTGGTGGCCTACCTGGTGCCGGCGGCCAGTGAAGTCATCCCCGACGCGGGGGAGTTGCGGGACTTCCTGCGCGCGTGGCTGCCCGATCCGCTGGTGCCGGCGGCGTTCGTCGCACTCGACACGATGCCGCTGACGCCGAACGGCAAGGCTGACCGCGCGGCGCTGCCCGCCCCCGCCGCGAAGCCCGTCGCCGACGCTCCCCGGGACGCGGACGACCCCCGGGTGGAGATCCTCTGCCACGCGTTCGCCGACACGCTGTCCCTGCCCGCGGTCGGTGTCGACGACGACTTCTTCCACCTCGGCGGGCACTCCCTGCTCGCCACCCGGTTGCTCGCGCGCATCCGCACCGCGCTCGGCGCCGAACTCTCCCTGCGCGAACTCTTCGACCACTCCACCGTCCGGCGGCTGCTGGAGGTGCTCGACACCGCGCGCCCCGCCCGCCCCGAGCTGCGGGCCGAGCCGAGGCCCGAGCGGGTGCCGGTGTCCTTCGCCCAGCAGCGGCTGTGGTTCCTCCACCGCCTGGAGGGACCGAACGCGACGTACAACTACGCCGTCGTGTTGCGCCTGACCGGCACCCTGGACGTCACCGCGCTGCGTGCCGCGCTCGGCGACGTGGTCGCCCGCCACGAGAGCCTGCGCACCACGATCGTCGAACGCGACGGCGTCCCCTGCCAACTCACCGGCCCCGAGGCCGCGTTCGACCTGCCCGTGCGCGACACCTCCGCGCAGGCGCTGCCCGCGGAGCTCTCCGCGCTCGCGCACCGGGAGTTCTCCCTCTCCGACGAACTGCCCCTGCACTGCGTGCTCCACCGCGTCGGCAGCGAGGACGGCGAACACGGCGCGGACGGCGAGAACGGCGAGAACGGCGCGCACGGCGGCGAGGGCGCGTGGGCACTGGCCATGGTCGTCCACCACGTCGCGGGCGACGGCTGGTCGACCGGACCGCTGCTGCGCGACCTGGCCGAGGCGTACACGGCCCGGACACGGGGCGCCGCCCCGGGGTGGGCGGCGCTGCCGCTCCAGTACGCCGACTACGTGCTGTGGCAGCGCAGGCTGCTCGGCTCGCACGAGGACCCGGACAGCGTCTTCTCCCGCCAGCTCGCCTACTGGCGCACACAACTGGACTGCCTTCCCGAGGAGTTGGAACTCCCGACGTACCGCTCCCGCCCGGCCGCGGTGACCTCCGCGGCGGAACGGGTGCTGTTCGAGGTGCCGTCCCGGGTGCGCGCCGGGCTGCGCGAGCTGGCACGGGAGCGCGGCTGCAGCGTGTTCATGGTCGTCCACGCCGCGCTCACCGCCCTGCTGTCCCGCTTCGGCGCCGGTACGGACATCCCCGTGGGCACGCCCGTCGCGGGCCGCACCGACGACGCCCTGCGGGATCTCGTCGGCTTCTTCGTCAACACCCTGGTGCTGCGCGTGGACGCCTCCGGGCGCCCGACGTTCGCGGAGCTGCTCGACCGGGTTCGCGACACCGACCTGGACGCCTACGCACACCAGGACATCCCGTTCGACCACCTCGTCGAGGCCGTCAACCCGCCGCGAGTCGCCGGCCGCCACCCGCTGGTGCAGACGGTCCTGTCGTTCGACAACACCGACCGGAGCCTGTGGTCGTCCGCGCTGGACGGCGGCTTCCCGGGGCTCGACGCCACCGCCGCGGAGATCAAGACCGGCCGGGCCAAGTTCGACCTGGCGTTCGCGCTGACCGACGACACCCCCGACGGCGCGCCGGGCGGGGAGTTCGCCTGGGGCGGCAGCCTGGACTACAGCACCGATCTCTTCGACGCCCCGACCGCGCGGGCGCTCGCGCACGGACTCGTCCGGGTCCTGGAGCAGGTCGTGGAGACCCCCGAACTGCCCGTCCACGCCCTGGACGTGCTCGGCGCCCCCGGCCGGGAGATGCTGCTCACCGAGTGGAACGACACCGCAGCGCCCGTCCCGCAGGAGAGCGTGCCCGCGCTGTTCGCCCGCAGCGCCGCCCGGAACCCGGACGCGACCGCGGTGCGCTGCGGCGCCGACACCCTGACCTACGCCGAGCTGGACGTCCGCGCCGACCGGCTCGCCCGCGTCCTCGCCGACCGCGGCGTCGGCACTGAGTCGCGGGTGGCCGTGGCGATGCGGCGCGGTGCGGACGTCCCCGTCGCGCTGCTCGCGGTCCTGCGGGCAGGCGGCGCCTACGTACCGGTGCGTCCGGACGATCCGGCGGAGTGGGTACGCGGCCTGCTCGCCGACATCGACGCCGTGCTGGTCCTGACGGACGCCGAGAACGCGGCCGCGGCCGCGGAGTGGGGCGTCCCCGTGCTCGACACCGCCGCCCCGCTCCCGGACGCGCCCGCCCTCCGCGCGCAGGCGCCGGTGCCCGACCAGCTCGCGTACGTCATCTTCACCTCCGGCTCCACCGGCGTCCCCAAGGGCGTCGCCGTCAGCCACCGCGACATCGTGGAGTTCGCCGCCGACCCCTGCTGGGCGGACGAGGCGCACCGCCGGGTGCTGGCGCACTCCCCGCTGGCGTTCGACGCCTCCACCTACGAGCTGTGGGTGCCGCTGCTCGGCGGCGGCGAGGTCGTCATGGCACCGCCCGGCCCGCTCGACGTGCCCACGCTGCGGCAGGTCGTCGAACACGGCGCCGTCACGGCCGTGTTCTGCACCACCGCGCTGTTCCGGGTGATCGCCGAGGAGGACCCGCGGAGCCTGGCCGGAGTGCGGCAGCTGTGGACCGGCGGCGAGGCCGTACCGCCCGAGGCGGTCGTCCGGGTCCGCGCCGCCTGCCCCGGGCTGACCGTGCTGAACGTCTACGGCCCCACCGAGACCACGACGTTCGCGCTGCGCCGCCCCACCACCGATGCGGACGCCCGACGCACCAACCTGCCGATCGGGCGCCCGCTGGCGAACACCCGCGCCTACGTGCTGGACGAGCACCTCCAGCCCGTGCCGCCCCGGGTGGCCGGCGAGCTGTACCTCGCCGGAGCCGGCCAGGCGCGCGGCTACTGGAACCGCGCGGGCCTGACCGCCGAGCGCTTCGTCGCCGACCCGTTCGGCGCGCCGGGCAACCGGATGTACCGCACCGGGGACCTGGTGCGGTGGAACCCCGAGGGCGACATCGAGTTCCTCGGCCGGGTCGACAACCAGATCAAGCTGCGCGGCTTCCGCATCGAACTCGGCGCGGTCGAGGCCGTGCTCAGCCGCCACCCGGACGTGGCGCAGACGACCGTCGTCGTACGGGAGGACGCCGCCGGTGAGCGGCGCCTGCTCGCCTACGTCGTCCCGGCCGGCGACGAGCCCGCGCCCGCCGAGGACCTGCTCGCCCATCTGCGCGGCAGCCTGCCCGAGTACGCCGTCCCCTCCGCGGTCCTGACCGTCGACGGCTTCGTGCTCAACGCCAACGGCAAGGTGGACCAGAAGGCCCTGCCCGCCCCCGAGTCGGCGGCCCGGCCGCGTTCCCGCCCCGCGCGCACCCCGCGCGAGGAGATCATGTGCGGGACGTTCGCCGAGGTGCTGAGCGTGCCCGAAGTCGGCCTGGACGACGGCTTCTTCGCACTTGGCGGCCACTCCCTGCTCGCCACGCGCCTGGTGTCGCGGCTGCGCACCGCGCTGGGCAGCGAGGTCTCCATCCGCGACGTCTTCGACCACCCCACGGTCGCCGGGCTCAGCGAGGCCCTCGCCTCCCGCGCCGCCGCGCGCCCGCCGCTCGTCGCGGCCGTGCCCCGCCCGCCGGTGCTGCCGATGTCGTACGCGCAGCAGCGGATGTGGTTCTCCCACTACCTGGAGGGGCCGAGCGCGACGTACAACATCCCGTACGTGCTGCGGCTGACCGGCCCGCTGGACCTCGGTGCGCTGCGGGCGGCGCTGCGGGACGTCGTCACCCGGCACGAGAGCCTGCGCACGGTGTACGCCGACAGCCCCGGCGGCGCCTGCCAGCGGGTGCTCGACCCGGCGCTGCTGCCGGAGACCGAGCCCGAGCGGTGCGCGCCCGCGGAGCTCGACGACCGGCTGCGGGAGCTCGCCCGGTACGCGTTCGACCTCGCCGAAGAACTCCCGTTCCGCGTCACGCTGTTGGAGACGGAACGCGGCACCGGCTGGGTGCTGGCGCTCGTCGTGCACCACATCGCCGCCGACGGCTGGTCGCTGGCCCCGCTGACCCGCGACCTCTCCGCCGCGTACGCCGCCCGGTGCGCGGGCGGGGAGCCCGACTGGGAGCCGCTGCCGGTGGGTTACGCCGACTACGCGCTCTGGCAGCGCGAGGTGCTCGGCGCGGAGGACGACCCGGACAGCCTGCTGTCCCGTCAGTCCGCCTACTGGACGCGGCAGCTCGCCGGGCTGCCGGAGGTCCTCGACCTGCCCACTGACCGGCCGCGTCCGGCCGTCGCCTCCCACCGCGGCGCCGTCACCACCTTCACAGTCGACGTCGAACTACACGCCGCCGTAACGGAGTTGGCGCGCAGCAGCGGGACGACGGTGTTCATGGTCGTGCACGCCGTACTCGCCGCGCTGCTGACCCGGCTCGGTGCCGGCACCGACATCCCCCTCGGCACCCCCGTGGCCGGCCGCGACGACGACGCCACCCACGAGCTCGTGGGCTGCTTCGTCAACACGCTGGTCCTGCGCACCGACACCTCGGGCAATCCCACCTTCTCCGAGCTCCTGGACCGGGTGCGCGGCACCGACCTGGACGCCTACAGCCACCAGGACGTGCCCTTCGAGCGGGTCGTCGAACTGGCCAGGCCCGAGCGTTCCCGGGCCCACCACCCGCTGTTCCAGACGGCATTGACGGTGCGCCAGCCAGAGGAGAAGGCGGACAGGTTCGGCGGGCTGGACCTCGAGAGCTTCGAAGTCGACACCCGGCAGGCGAAGTTCGACCTGTTGCTCAGCCTGGAGGAGCTCGGCGACACGCGCGGCGCGGCCGGCATGGCGGGCGTGCTCCAGTACGCCACCGACCTCTTCGACGAGGCCACCGCCGTGATGATCGCCGACGCCCTGCGCCGGGTGCTCGCCCAGGTCGTCGCCGCGCCCGGCACCCGGCTGGGAGAGCTCCGGCTCCCGTCCTCCGCGGCGCAGTTGAACGCCAGCGTCATCGACGGGGCCGACGGCACCGACGGCCCCGTCGCGCCGGTGGAGCCGCGCACCTTCCCCGAGCTGTTCGCCCGGCAGGTCGCCGCCGCGCCCGACGCCCCCGCGGTCAGCGGCGAGGACCGCGAGCTCGGCTACGCCGCACTCGACGCCGCCGCCAACCGCGTGGCCCACCACCTCATCGCCCGCGGTATCGGAACCGAGGACCTGGTGGCCATCGCGCTGCCCCGCTCCGTCGAACTCGTCGTCGCCGTCCTCGCCGTGCACAAGGCGGGCGCCGCCTACCTGCCCCTGGACCCGGACTACCCCGCCGTCCGTATCGCCCACATGCTGCGGGACGCCGCCCCCGTGCTTCTGCTGACCACCGCGGGGCTGACCGAGGGCGCGCACTGGGACGGCGTACCGGTCGCCCTCTTCGAGGAACTGCCCGCCGGGCCGGACAGCGGCGCACCCGCCCACGCGCCCACCGGCGCCGACCGGATCAGGCCGCTGCACCCCGACCACCCGGCGTACGTGATCTACACCTCCGGATCGACGGGGCAGCCCAAGGGCGTCACCGTCACCCACCGCGGGCTCGCCGCCCTCGCCCGCACCCACCGGGAGCACCTCGGCGCGGGACCGGGCAGCAGCGTGCTCCAGTTCGCCTCGCTGAGCTTCGACGCCGCCGCGTGGGAGATCTGCATGGCCCTGCTGTCCGGCGGACGGCTCGTCGTCGCCCCCGCCGAACGCCTCGTGCCCGGAGAGCCGCTGGCGGCGCTGCTCGCCGAACGCGGCGTCACCCACGCCACCCTGCCGCCGTCCGCCCTGCCCGTGCTCGCCGACGGCGCGCTGCCCGACGGCATGGTGCTCGTGGTCGCCGGTGAGGCGGTCGGACCCGACCAGGTCGCCCGCTTCGCCCCCGGCCGCCGCATGGTGAACGCATACGGCCCGACCGAGACGACGGTCTGCGCGACGATCAGCGCACCGCTGCGCGGCGGCGAGCCCGTACCGCTCGGCCGGCCGGTCACCGACGCCCGCGTCTGGGTGCTGGACGGGTTCCTGCACCCGGTCCCGCCGGGAGTGGCCGGAGAGCTGTACGTCTCCGGGGCCGGTCTCGCCCGCGGCTACCGGGGGCGCCCCGCCCTCACCGCGGCGCGGTTCGTCGCCTGCCCCTTCGGGGAGCCGGGCGAGCGGATGTACCGCACGGGCGACCTGGTCAGATACACCCGGGAGGGCGCGCTGCTGTTCGTGGGCCGCGCCGACGACCAGGTCAAGCTGCGCGGCTTCCGCATCGAGCTCGGCGAGATCGAGTCCGTGGCCGCCGACCACCCCGCCGTGGAGCAGGCCGTCGCCGTGGTCCGCGAGGACCGGCCCGGCGACCGCCGCCTGGTGCTGTACACCGTGACCACCTGTGACGAGGCCGACCTCTCCGTCCACCTCGCCGACCTCCGCGCGCACCTCGGCGAGCGGCTGCCCGCCCACATGGTGCCCGCCGCCGTGGTGCCGCTGCCCGCCGTGCCGCTGACACCGAACGGCAAGGTCGACCGCAAGGCGCTGCCCGCACCCGACTGGGAGTCCGGCACGGGCTCCCCGCGCCGCCCCCGCGACGCCCGCGAGGAGCTGCTCTGCTCCCTGTACGCGGAGGTCCTCGGCCTGGAGGAGGTCGGGATCGACGACGGCTTCTTCACCCGCGGCGGCGACAGCATCATGAGCATGCGGCTGGTCTCCCTCGCCCGCCGCGCGGGTGCGTCCCTGTCGGTGCGCGACGTCTTCGAGCACCCGACCGTCGCCCGCCTCGCCGAGGTGGCCGACTGGTCGGGCCGCGGCACGGACGAGGCCGCGGACGACGACGGCACCGGCCGCTTCCCGGCGCTGCCGATCGTTTCCTGGCTGCTCGAACGCGGGGGTGACTGGCGGGAGTTCAACCAGTCCCAGGCCGTACGCACCCCCGTCGGGCTCGACGAGGCGACGCTGCGCACCGCGCTCCAGTCCCTCCTCGACCGGCACGACGTCCTGCGTTCCCGGCTGGTCCCCGCCGAGGCGCTGGACGCGCTCCCCGAGCTGGACGTACGACTCGCCGGTGCCGTGCCGGCCGGCTCCTGTCTGGACCGCGTCGAGGTGCCCGCGGGCACCGGGGACGCGGAGTGGCCGCGGCTGCTGTCCGAGCACGCCGACCGCGCCCGGCGCCGACTCGACCCGGCCGAGGGCGACATGCTCCGCTGCGTGTGGCTCGACGCGGGCCCGGACGCGCCCGGCGCGCTGGTCCTCGTCGCCCACCACCTGGTCGTCGACGGAGTGTCGTGGCAGGTGCTGCTGCCCGACCTCGCCGAGGCCGTACGCGGCGCCGCGGACGGCGGGACGCCCCCCGCACCCGTCGGGACGTCCGTACGCCGCTGGTCGCAGGAGATCGCCCGGCAGGCCACGACCGACGAGCGGACCGCCGAACTCCCCTGGTGGGAAGCAGTGCTGGAGTCCCCGAGCCCGGTCGCCGACGGGACGCTCGACAGCGGCGTCGACACCTACGGCACCGCGGGCGTGCACACCGTCACACTGCCCGAGGACGTCTCGCGGACCCTGCTCGACCGGGTGCCGGGACTGCTCCGGGCCAACGCCGAGGAGGTCCTGCTCGCCGGACTCGCCCTCGCACTGGACCGCTGGGCACCGCACGACGGCGGCGACGGCTGGGTCGTCGACCTGGAGGGCCACGGGCGGCACGAGGAACTGCTGCCCGGCGCCGACCTGTCGCGGACCGTCGGTTGGCTCACCACGCTCCACCCCGTACGCCTCGCGGCCGGGAACCAGCCGTGGCAGGAGTCCGGTCCGGGAGAGACCGCCGTGGGCGCCGCGCTCAAGCGCGTCAAGGAGCAGCTGCGCGCCACCCCGGGCAACGGCGCGGGCTTCGGCCTGCTCCGCCACCTGAACCCCGGGACCGCGGAAGCCCTGCGCCGACTCGAAGCCCCCCAGCTGGCGTTCAACTACCTCGGCAGGTCCGCCGTCGTGCCCGGCGCGGCCACCGACTGGCAGCCGGTCGCCGCCGGTGTGGCCGGACCCGGACCGCACACCCCGCTCAGCCACGTCGTCGCCGTCAACGCCGGTGCCGAGGACGGCGGCGACGGGCCGCGCCTGCGCGCCCACTTCAGCTGGGCACCCCGGCTGATCACGCGGCAGCGCGTGGAGGAACTCGCCGGGTTGTGGGCGTGTGCGCTGGCGGCGATCGCCGCGTACGCCGACGCACCGCACTTTGGCGGGCTCACCCCGAGCGACCTGGCCGACCCGACCCTCGACCAGGCCGAGATCGAGCAACTCGAGGCGGCCCACCCCGGGGTGGAGGACGTGCTCCCGCTGTCCCCGCTCCAGCGCGGCATGCTCTTCCACCACCTCTACGACGACACCGGCACCGACGTCTACACCGCGCAGCTCGCCTTCGACCTCGACGGCGACGTGGACCGCGACCGGCTGCACGCCGCCGCGGGCGCCCTGCTGCGGCGCCACCCCAACCTGCGGGCCGGCTTCGTGCAGCGGGACTCGGGGGAGTGGTGCCAGGTGGTGACCCGCACCGTGCGGGTGCCGTGGCGCGACGAGGACGTCTCCGGCGCCGCCGACCCGCAGGCCGCCGCCGAGGAGCTGACGGCCGCCGCCCGCTGGGAGCCGTTCCCGCTGGACGCGCCGCCGCTGGCTCGGTTCACCCTGATCCGGCTCGGGCCCGGCAGGTTCCGCTTCCTGATGGCCAACCACCACATCCTGTGGGACGGCTGGTCCGCGCCCGTCCTGCTGCGCGAGCTGCTGACCCTCTACCGCGACGGCGCCGACGAACGAGCCCTGCCGCCCGTGCCCCCGTACCGCGACCGGCTCGCCTGGCTCGCGGCCCGCGACCGGGACGCGGCCGAACGAGCCTGGCGGGAGGCCCTCGACGGGCTGCCCGAGCCCACGCTCCTGGCCGCCGACCGGGCCCGCGCCACCACCGTGCCCGAACAGCGGCACACCACCGTCGACCGGGAGACCACCGCGGCGCTCGGCGCGTACGCCCGCGAGTGGGGCGTCACGGTGAACACCGTGGTGCAGGCGGCCTGGGCGCTGGTGCTGTCCTGGACGACCGGCCGCGGCGACATCGTGTTCGGCGCCACCGTCTCCGGGCGCCCCGCCGACCTGCCGGGCGCGGAGTCGATGGTGGGGCTGTTCATCAACACCGTGCCCGTACGGGTGTCCCTGCGCCCCGCCGAAACCCTCCGCGGACTCGTGGAGCGGATCCAGCGGGAGCAGTCCGCGCTGCTGGAACACCAGCACGTGGGCCTCGTCGACATCCAACGGTGGTCGGGCCAGGGGGAGCTGTTCGACACCGCGCTGGTCTTCGAGAACTACCCCGTGGCACCTGACACCCTCTCCACCGACGGCAGCGGATTCCGGATCGCCGCCGTCCACGGCCGCGGCGCCACGCACTACTCGCTCGGCCTCGTCGTCGCCCCCGGCGACGAACTCGCGCTGCGCCTGGACTCCCAGCCCGACGTCGTCGACGCCGCACAGGCCGAGGCGACGCTGCGTCGGCTGACCACCGTGCTCCGCGGCCTCGCCACCGCCCCCGACCAGGCCTCCGGAACGCTGGACCTGCTGGACCGCGACGAGCGGCACCGCATCGTCGAGGAGTGGAACAGCGGCACCGGGCACGACCGGCCCGGCACCGTCCGCGACTGGGTCCACGAGCAGATCCGGCGCACCCCGCAGGCGTACGCCACCGTCAGCGGCGGCGACGCCCTGACGTACGCGCAGCTCGGCGAGCGCGCCGACCGCCTCGCCCGCGTCCTGCGCGACCGCGGGGCCGGACCGGAGTCGTTCGTCGCCGTACTGCTGCCGCGCGGCGTCGACTTCGTGGCCGCGGTGCTCGCCGTGTGGAAGACGGGCGCCGCCTATCTGCCGATCGACCCCGACTACCCGACCGAGCGCATCGGCTACGTCCTCGACGACGCGAAGCCCGTGCTCGTACTGACCACCACGGACCTTCAGGAGAAGGTGGCGGGCGCCGCACCCTGCCTCGTGGTGGACACCCCGGGGTTCGCCGCCGAGGCCGACCGCCACGCGCCCGAACCGGTGGAGGTGCCGCAGCCGGGCACCGCCGCGGCGTATGTCATCTACACCTCCGGCTCGACGGGACGCCCCAAGGGCGTCGTGCTCGCGCACACCAACGTGGCCGCGTACGTCGGTTATTCGTCCCGGGAGTATCCCGACATGCGCGGGGTCGTCCTGGTCGGTTCCTCGGTGGCCTTCGACGCGACGGTCACCGGGCTGTTCACGCCGCTGGTCGTCGGCGGCTGCGTGTGGCTCGGCCGGTGGGACCCGAACGAGCCCGTCCCCGCCGCCGTCACGGAGGCCGGCGGAATTTCCGCCACCAAGATCACCCCCAGCCATCTGGCCGTGCTCTCGCTGCTGCCCGAGGAGATGTCGCCCTCCGGCACCCTCGTGATCGGCGGCGAGGCCCTCCAGGGCCCGGCGCTCGCGCGCTGGCGCGCCCAGCACCCCGGCGTACGGGTCGTCAACGCCTACGGTCCGACCGAAGCGACCGTCAACTGCTCGGAGTTCGCCCTCCGGCCGGGCGACCCCACGCCCACGGGGCCCGTACCGATCGGACGCCCCTACCCGCACGCTCGGCTGTACGTCCTCGACGCCGGCCTGCGCCCCGTACCGCCCGGCGTCGCCGGTGAGCTCTACATCGCCGACGCCCTGGTCGCGCGCGGCTACTGGGGCCGCGAGGGCCTGACCGCCGAGCGCTTCGTCGCCGACCCGTTCGGCGCGCCCGGCAGCCGGATGTACCGCTCCGGCGACCTGGTGCGCTGGACCGACGACGGCAACCTGGTGTTCGCGGGCCGCGTCGACGACCAGGTGAAGGTGCGCGGCCACCGGATCGAGCTCGGCGAGATCGAGTCCGTGCTCGCCGAACACCCCTCGGTGCGGCGGGCGGTGGTGATGGCGCGCGAGGACCGCCCCGGCAACCGGCGACTCGTCGCGTACGTCGCCTACACCGGCGCACCGGACCCGGCGGTGGCCGACCACCTGGACGAGCGGCTGCCCGACTACATGGTCCCCGCCGCCTGGGTCACCCTCGACACGCTGCCGCTCAACAGCAGCGGCAAGGTGGACCGCTCGAAGCTGCCCGCGCCCGAGTACGAGCGCACCGACGCGGGCCGCGCGGCGGACGGCCCGCGCGAGGAAGCACTGTGCGCGCTCCTCGCCGAGGTGCTCGGCGTCGCCGAGGTCGGCGTGGACGACTCGTTCTTCTCGCTCGGCGGCGACAGCATCGTCGCCATCCAGGTCGTCGGCCGCGCACGGCGCATCGGTGCGGACTTCTCCGTCCGGGACCTCTTCCAGCACCCCACGGTCGCCGAGCTCGCGGAGGTCGCGGAGTGGTCGGACGCCGACGGCGGGCGGGCCGCAGCCGAAGACGGCACCGGCGTCTTCCCACAACTGCCCGCCGCCCGCGCCCTGTTGGAACGCGGCGGCAACTGGGCCGGGTACAGCCACACCCAGGTCCTGCGGGCACCGGCAGGACTGGAGTGGACGGACCTGGTAACCGCCGTCCGGGCCGTACTGGACTGCCACGACGTGCTCCGCGCCCGTACCCGCCGCGACCCCGCGCTGGGCGAGGTCCTGGACGTCGCCCCGGCGGGCTCGGTCGACGCCGAGTCGGTGCTGACCCGCGTCGACGTCGAGGGCCGCGACGCGGAGGCCGTACGGGAGGAGCGCACGGCACGCGCCCTCGCCGCACGCGACCTGCTCGACCCGGCCGAGGGCCGCATGCTCGCCATGGTCTGGCTCGACGCGGGCCCTCTCGCCCCCGGCGAACTCGTCGTCGTCGCCCACCACATGGTCGTCGACGGCATCTCCTGGCGCGCCCTGCTGCCCGATCTGGCGCAGGCGGTCGATGGCGCCCGCAGAGGCGGCGCCCCCGCCGCGGCACTGCCCCCGGCGGGCACGTCGCTGCGCACCTGGTCGCAGGAGCTGGCCCGGCAGGCCACCACCGACCGCAGGATCGCGGAGCTGCCCCGGTGGGAGTCCGTGCTCGCCGCCGGGCGGCCAGTCGCCGACGGAGAGCTGGACCCCGCGCGGGACCTGCACAGCACCATGGGGCTGCTGACCGAGTCCCTGACGCCCGAGGTCACCGAGACCGTCCTCGTACGGGCGGCCGAACTGTTCCACGCGGGCGCCGAGGACGTCCTGCTGGCCGCCTTCGCCGCCGCTCTCTCGCACTGGCGGAGCCCGCTGGACGGTACGGGCTGCGTGGTGGACCTGGAGGGCCACGGCCGGCACGACGACTGGCTGCCCGGCGCCGAACTCTCCCGCACCATGGGCTGGTTCACGACCCTCTACCCGGTGGCCCTGGAGCCAGGCCATGTCAGCTGGCCGGACTTCACCTCCGGCGGGCCCGTCGTCGGGGACGTCATCAAACGCGTCAAGGAGCAGCTCCGCGAGGTACCCGACCACGGTGTGGGCTACGGCCTGCTGCGCCACCTCAATCCCGGTACCGCCGAGGCCCTGCGCGCTCACCCCGCGCCGCAGGTGGGCTTCAACTACCTGGGCCGGCTGCGCACCGCCGTCCCCGGGCGCGTACCGGACTGGCAGCCGCTGCCCGGCGCCCTCCCCGAAGGGGAACCGGACACCCCGATGAGCCACGTCGTGGAGCTCAACGCGGTCGCCGAGGAGACCGGGGGCAGCCTCCGGCTCCGCATGAACTTCAGCTGGGCACCCCGGCTGCTGACCCGCGAGGACGTCACCGCCCTCGCCCGGCTGTGCACCGACGCCCTCAACGGCGTCGCCGTGCACACCGAAGACCCCGGAGCCGGCGGACTCACGCCCTCCGACCTCTCCCTGGCCGACCTGAGCCAGCACGAGATCGAACTTCTTGACGCCGACTGGGGAGGCTCCGCATGAGCACGCCGCGCCGCAACATCGAAGACATCCTTCCGCTCTCCCCGCTCCAGGAGGGCATGCTCTTCCACAACATCCACGACGAGGGCCCCGCCGACCTGTACGTGCGGCAGCTCGCCGTCGACCTGCACGGCGAACTCGACCGCGACCGCCTGTACGCGGCGGCCGAGGCACTCCTGCGCCGGCACGCCAACCTGCGAATGGGCTTCCGCCACGAGGGCCTGTCCAAGCCCGTCCAGGTCGTCGCCCGGTCGGTGACCCTGCCGTGGCGCGACGAGGACGTCAGCGCCGAGACCGACCCCGAGGCCGCCGCCGGGAAGCTCGTGGAGGCGGACCGGTGGGCGCGGTTCGACCTGCGGCTGCCGCCGCTCGTGCGGTTCACCCTGATCCGCCTCGCCCCGGGCCGCCACCGGTTCTTGATGACCCACCACCACATCCTGTGGGACGGCTGGTCCTCCTCGGTGCTGTTGCGCGAACTCGCCGTCCTGCACCGGCAGTCCGGCGACGACCGCGGCCTCCCCAGGGTCCGCCCGTACAAGGAGTACCTGGGCTGGCTCTCCGGCCGCGACCGCGCGAGCTCCGAGCGGGCCTGGCGCCGCGCCCTGGACGGCGTGACCGGACCCACGCTCGCCGGGCCCGCGGGCGGAAGCCGCGTCGCCGCCGTACCCGAGACGCTCACCGCCACGCTCGACGCCGAGACGACGCGCGGACTCCAGCAGCGCGCACGGGAGCTCGGCGTCACCCTCAACACCCTGGTGCAGGCCGGCTGGGCCGTCGCGCTGGGCGCGCTCACCGGACGGCGGGACGTCGTCTTCGGCGCCACCGTCTCCGGCCGCCCCGCGGAGCTGCCCGGCGTGGAGACCATGGTGGGCATGTTCATCAACACCGTGCCGGTACGGGCCGTACTGGACCCGGCCGAGCCGCTGCGGGAGCTGCTGCTGCGGCTCCAGGCCGAGCACGCGGGCCTCGCCGACCACCACCACGTCGGCCTTGCCGACATCCAGCGCTGGGCCGGGCACCGCGAACTCTTCGACACCGTCACCGTCTTCGAGAACTACCCGTTCGACGGCGACGACGGCGGCACGTTCGACGACCTGAAGGTCACCGACGTCGAGGCGCAGAGCGCGACGCACTACCCGCTCTACCTCCTCGCCCTCCCCGGCGAGACCCTGACCCTGCACCTGAAGTACCAGCCGCACCTCGTCGACGCCGCCCTCGCCGGGCGGTACGCGCAGGCCCTGCGGAACGTGCTCACCACCGCCGCCGGCGACCCCGGCAGCCCGCTCGGCGGCATCCCGCTGCTGTCCGCCGAGGAGCGGCACACCCTCACCGACACCTGGAACCGCACCGGCACCCCCGCCGAACCCCACGACCTCACCGGCCTGTTCACCCGCCAGGCCGCCGCCACGCCCGACGCCCTCGCGGTCGTCGCCGACGACGGGCAGCTGACGTACGCCGAGCTGAACGAGCGCGCGGGCCGCCTCGCCCGGGTACTCGCCGCATCCGGCGTGGGCCCCGAGGCACCGGTCGGCGTGCTGCTGCCGCGCGGCACCGAACTGCTCGTCGCGCTGCTCGCGGTCTGGAAGGCCGGCGGCGCCTACGTACCGCTGGACCCGGCGCACCCCGCCGAACGCACCCGGCACATCCTCGGCGACAGCGCGCCCGTCCTCACCGTCACCACCGGCGCGCTCGCCGCACGCGTCCCGGGCACCGCCCTGCTCCTGGACGACCCCGGCACCGCCGCCCGCCTGCGCGACGCGGACCCCGGCGCCCCCGACGCCGACGTACCGCCGCAGTGCGCCGCCTACGTGATCCACACCTCCGGCTCCACGGGACTGCCCAAGGGCGTGGTCGTGTCGCGCGAGAGCGTCGCCGCGTACGTGGGTTACGCCGCGGGCGCCTACCCGGACATGACCGGAGTGACCCTCGTCGGCTCCTCCGTCGCGTTCGACCTGACCGTCACCGGCCTCATCACCCCGCTCACCGCGGGCGGCACGGTGTGGCTCGGCACCTGGGACGCCGACACCCCGGTCCCCGACGCCGTCACCGCCGCGGGCGGGGTGAAGCTGGCGAAGGTGACACCGAGCCACCTGCCCCTGCTCTCCCTGGTGCCGGAGGCGATGCGCCCCTCGGGCACGCTCGTCCTCGGTGGCGAGGCGCTCCAGGGCGCCGCGCTGGAGCGGTGGCGCGCCGACCGGCCCGGCGCGACCGTGGTCAACGCCTACGGCCCCACCGAAACCACCGTGAACTGCTGCCAGTTCGTGCTGGCACCCGGCGCCCCCACCCCCGCCGGGCCCGTGCCGGTGGGACGCGCGTTCCCGCACGCGAGGACGTACGTGCTGGACGACGGACTGCGCCCGGTGCCGCCCGGCGTCCCCGGCGAGCTGTACGTCGCCGGGTCCGGCGTCGCACGCGGCTACCGCGGTCGCCCGGGCCTCACCGCGGAACGCTTCGTCGCCGACCCGTTCGGCGCGCCGGGCACCCGGATGTACCGCACGGGCGACCTCGTGCGCTGGACCCCCGAGGGCGAACTCGTCTTCGTCAGCCGGGCCGACGACCAGGTCAAGGTACGTGGCCACCGCATCGAACTCGGTGAGGTCGAGGCCGCGTTGGAGCGCTGCACCGGCGTCGTACGGGCCGTCGCCGCCGTCCGCGAGGACCGCCCCGGCGACCAGCGGCTCGTCGCCTACGTGGTGCCGGCCGACGGCGGACGCCCCGCCGCGGACGTGCTCCGCGAGGCGGCGCAGTGGCTCCCCGAGTACATGGTCCCCACCGCCGTCGTCACGCTGGCGGAGGTCCCGCTGACCCCGAACGGCAAGGCGGACCGCAGGGCGCTGCCCGCCCCCGAGTGGGACGAGCCCGCCGCGGTCTCCGGCGCGCCCCGCACCCCGCAGGAGGAGATCGTCTGCGGGCTGTACGCCGAGATCCTCGGCCTGCCGTCCGTCGGCGTCGACGACGGGTTCTTCGCCAGGGGAGGCCACTCTCTGCTGGCGACCCGCCTGGTCTCCCGCGTCCGCGCCACCCTGGGCGTCGAACTCGCGCTGCGGGACGTGTTCGAGCACTCCACCCCCGCCGAGCTGGTCCGGCTCCTCGCCGAGCGGACCGACCGCCCCCGCACCCCGCTGCTTCCCGCGGCGTCCCGCCCCGCGCACGTACCGCTGTCCTTCGCGCAGCAGCGGCTGTGGTTCCTGTACGAGCTGGAGGGGCCGAGCCCGACGTACAACATCCCGCTGGCGCTGCGGCTCTCCGGCGAGCTGGACACCGCGGCCCTCAGCACGGCGCTGGCCGACGTCGCCGTGCGGCACGAGAGCCTGCGCACCGTCATCGCCACCACCGCCGACGGGCCCGCCCAGGTCCTGCTGGAGCGCGCCGAACCGCCCGTGGACATCCGGGACTGCGGCCGGGAGGAACTGCCGGCCGCCCTCGCGAGCGCCGCCGCGCACCCCTTCGACCTCACCGCCGAGGCGCCCCTGCGCGCCACCGTGCTGCGGCTCGCCCCCGCGGAGTGGGTGCTGGTGCTGGTCGTGCACCACATCGCCACCGACGGCTGGTCGATGGCGCCGCTGGCCCGCGACCTCACCCGCGCCTACACCGCCCGCGTGGGCGGCACCGCGCCGACGTGGGCGCCGCTGCCGGTGCAGTACGCCGACTACACGCTCTGGCAGCGTGCGCTGCTCGGCGACGACGCACGCGAGGAGCGTGTGGCGGACGTGGACGCCGACGACGGCCTGCTGGCCACCCAACTCGCCTACTGGCAAGAGCAGTTGGCCGGGCTGCCGGACGAGCTCGACCTGCCCGTCGACCGGCCGCGCCCGGCCGTCGCCTCGCACGAGGGCGCCCGGCTGCCGTTCGCCGTGCCCGCCGAGGTCCACGGGAAGCTGCGCGCGCTGGCCCGCAGCCGGGGCTGCAGCATGTTCATGCTGGTGCACGCCGCCGTGGCCGCGCTGCTGTCGCGGTTCGGCGCCGGGACCGACATCCCGGTCGGCGCCCCGATCGCGGGCCGCACCGACGAGAAGCTCACCGATCTGGTCGGCTTCTTCGTCAACACCCTCGTCCTGCGCACCGACCTGTCCGGCGACCCGACGTTCACCGAACTCCTCGCCCGGGCCCGCGTCACCGACCTCGCCGCCTACCAGCACCAGGACGTGCCGTTCGAGCACCTCGTCGAGACGCTGAACCCCACCAGGTCGCTGTCCCGGCACCCGCTGTTCCAGACGATGGTCACCTACAACAACCCCGGCGACCGTGCCGAGTCGGTGTCACTGCCCGGGCTGGAGGCCGAGGCGCTGGACATCGACGTCGCGACGGCGCGTTTCGACCTCACCGTCTCGCTCGCCGAACGCCCCGCCGCCGACGGCGGGGAGCCGCATCTGGCCGGTGCGATCGGCTACCGCACCGACCTCTTCGACCGGCAGACCGTCCAGGCCTTGATCCTCGGGCTCCAGCTGCTGCTCCGCCAGGTCGCCGACAGCCCGCACACCCCGCTGTCCGCACTCGACGTGCTCGACGCGGGCCAGCGGCAGCGGATGCTCGTCGACTGGAACACCCCGGTCGCCGACACCGTCCCCGAGACCCTGCACCCCGCGGTCGAGGCACACGCCGCCGCCACCCCCGACGCCGTCGCGGTCACCGACGGCACCGGCGCCCTGACGTACGGCGAACTCAACGCGCACGCCAACCGGTTGGCCCGCGTCCTCATCGACCGCGGCGTCGGCACGGGCGACTTCGTCGCCGTCGCGCTGCCCCGCTCGGCGGAGCTCGTCGTCGCGCTCCTCGCCGTCTGGAAGGCCGGCGGCGCCTACGTACCCCTCGACCCGGACTACCCGGCCGACCGCCTCCGCCGCACCCTCGCCGACGCCGGGCCCGCGCTGACCGTCACCACCGCCGAGCAGGCCGGGACGCTCGCCGCGCGCTCGCCGCTCCTGCTGCTCGACGACCCCGGCACCGCCGCCGCGCGGGCCGACGCGGACCCCGCGAACGTCACCGACGCCGACCGCACCCGGCCGCTCACCCCGGCCCACCCCGCGTACATGATCTACACCTCGGGCTCCACCGGCACCCCCAAGGGCGTGATGGTCGAACACCGCAACGTGGCGCGGCTGTTCCGCTCCACCGACCACTGGTTCGGCTTCGGCCCCGACGACGTGTGGACCCTCTTCCACTCCTACGCCTTCGACTTCTCCGTGTGGGAGCTGTGCGGCGCGCTGCTGCACGGCGGACGGCTCGTGGTCGTCTCGCACGCGCAGCGCACCTCGCCCGCCGACTTCCTCCGGCTGCTCGGCGACGAGGGCGTCACGATCCTCAGCCAGACCCCCTCGGCCTTCCACCAGCTGGCCGCCGCCGAGCGCGAGCACCCCGAGGCGGGCGCACGCCTGGCCCTGCGCCGCGTCGTCTTCGGCGGCGAACCGCTGGACACCCGCCGCCTCGCGGAGTGGTACGAGCGGCATCCGGCCGGCTCCCCGGTCCTGGTGAACATGTACGGCATCACCGAGACGACCGTCCACGTCACCCACCGGCCCCTCGACCCGGGCGTCGCCGCCGCGGCCCACACCGGCGTCATCGGAGAGCGCATCCCCGACCTGCGGGTGTACGTCCTCGACGGGGCCCTGCGGCCCGTACCGCCCTCCGTCGCGGGCGAGCTGTACGTCGCCGGTGCCGGTGTGGCCCGCGGCTACTGGCGCCGTCCCGCCCTCACCGCGTCCCGCTTCGTGGCCGACCCCTTCGCGCCGGGCGGCGGCCGCATGTACCGCACCGGCGACGTCGTCCGCTGGACCCGCCACGGCGAGCTGGAGTTCGTCGGGCGCGCCGACGACCAGGTCAAGATCCGCGGCCACCGCGTCGAACTCGGTGAGATCGAGGCCGCGCTGGAGGCCCACCCGGACGTCGCCGCGGCCGCCGCGACCGTGCGCGAGGACCGCACCGACGACCAGCGCCTGGTCGCCTACGTCGTGCCGCACCCCGGCGGCTCCGTACCGCCGCTGCGGGACTGGCTCGCCGAACGGCTGCCCGCCCACATGGTCCCCGCCGCCCAGGTGGACCTGGAGACCCTGCCGTTGACCCCGAACGGCAAGCTCGACCGGGCGGCGCTCCCCGCACCCCGGTACGACGCGCAGCCCGCCGCCCGCGCCCCCCGCGGCCCCGAGGAGGAGATCCTCTGCGGCCTCTTCGCCGAGGTGCTCGGCCTGGAAGAGGTCGGCGTCGACGACGGGTTCTTCGACATCGGCGGCCACTCGCTGCTCGCCACCCGCCTGGTCAGCCGCATCCGCTCCGCGCTCGGCGTCGAGGTGGCCATCAGGGACCTCTTCGACACCCCGACGGTCGCCGCGCTCAGCGCCCGTATCGGCTCCTCGCGCCGCGCCCGCACCGCCCTGCGCCGCGTCGTCCCGCGCCCCGAGACCGTCCCGGTGTCGTTCGCACAGCAGCGGCTGTGGTTCATCCACCGGCTGGAGGGGCCGAGCCCCACCTACAACATCCCGCTCGCCGTCCGCATGCGCGGCGCACTCGACGTCGAGGCGCTGCGGGCCGCCTTCGCCGACGTCGTCGCCCGGCACGAGAGCCTGCGCACCGTCTTCGCCGACGGCGACGACGGCACCCGGCAGATCGTGCTCCCCGCCGGGCGGGCCGTACCGGAGCTGGAGGTCCTGCCCACCGACGAGGCGAAGCTGCCCGAGGTCCTCGCCCGCCTCGCCCGGCACACCTTCGACCTCACCGGCGAACTCCCCGTCCGGGGCTGGCTGCTGCGCCTGGACGACGAGGGCACCGACTGGGTACTGGAGGTGATGCTGCACCACATCGCGGGCGACGGCTGGTCGCTCGGCCCGATGGTCCGCGACATGACCGCCGCGTACACCGCACGCCTGGCGGGGCACGCCCCGCAGTGGCCCGAACTGCCCCTGCAGTACGCCGACTACGCCCTCTGCCAACGCGAGAACCTCGGCTCCGAGGACGACCCCGACAGCGTCCTGTCCAGCCAGCTCGACTACTGGCGCGAGCGCCTCGCCGAGCTGCCCGACGAGCTCGCCCTGCCCTTCGACAGGCCCCGCCCGCCGGTCTCCTCCTACCAGGGGCGCAGGGTGCCGTTCACCGTCTCCGCCGAGCACCACGCCGCACTGGCCGCGCTCGCCCGCGAACACGGCTGCAGCCCCTTCATGGTCGTGCACGCGGCCGTCGCCACGCTGCTCTCCCGACTGGGAGGCGGCACCGACATCCCGCTCGGCTCGCCCATCGCCGGACGCACCGACGACGCGCTCAGCGAACTGGTCGGCTTCTTCGTCAACAGCCTCGTGCTGCGCACCGACCTCTCCGGCAACCCCACGTTCGCCGAACTGCTCGAACGCGTACGGGAGACCGACCTCGCCGCCTACGCCCACCAGGACGTGCCGTTCGAGCGGCTCGTGGACGTGCTCAACCCCTCGCGGTCGCTGGCACGGCACCCGCTGTTCCAGACGATGATCGCGTTCAACAACACCGACAAGGCCATGGCGAAGGCCGCGCTCGCCGACTTCCCCGGCATGACGGTCACCCCCACCGAGATCGAGACCACCGCCTCCAAGTTCGACCTCGCGTTCTTCTTCGTCGAGGGCGGCGGCGAGGGCGCGACCCCCGGGTTCCAGTGCGTCCTGGAGTACAGCAGCGACGTCTTCGACCAGGAGACCGCGGACCGGATCATCGCCGGGCTGCACCGGGTGCTGGACCAGGTCCTCACCCGTCCCGAACTCCCGGTCGACGACGTGGACCTGCTCGACCCAGCCGAGCGCACCCGGCTCCTCACCGAGTGGAACGACACCGGCCGCACCGCCCCCGAGCTCTCCGTGCCGGAGGCCTTCGCCGCCGTCGCGTCCACCGCGCCCGACGCGGTCGCCGTCACCGCGGGCGACGAGGAGCTCAGCTACGCCCGGCTCGACCAGCTCTCCGACCGCCTCGCCGCCGTGCTCACCGCCCGCGGCGTCACCGCCGAGACACCCGTCGCCGTGGCGATGGAACGCGGCGTCCTCGTCCCCGTCGCCCTGCTCGCCGTCCTCAAGGCCGGCGGCGCCTACGTACCGCTGCGGCCCACCGACCCGGCGGGCCGCGTACGCCACCTCCTGACCGAGACGTCGGCCGCCCTCGCGCTCGTCGACCCCGTACACGCCGCGGCCGCGCAGGAGTGGGGCGTCGAGACGCTCGACCCGCACGCCGTGCTCGACGCCGAGCCCACCGGCGCCCCCGCCCCGCGCACCGCCGTCCCCGCCACGGGGCTGGCGTACGTGATGCACACCTCCGGCTCGTCGGGCGTCCCCAAGGGCGTCGCCGTGACCCACCGCGACATCGTCGCCCTCGCCCGCGACCCGCGCTGGCGGGAAGGCCAGGAACGCGTACTCGCCCATTCGCCCATGGCGTTCGACGCCTCGACGTACGAGCTGTGGGTACCGCTGCTCACCGGCAACCGGATCGTGTTCGCCCCGCCCGGCGACGTCGACGTGGCGGTCCTCGCCGAGACCGTCTCCCGCCACGGGGTCACCGGACTGTGGCTGACGGCCGGCCTGTTCCGCGTGGTCGCCGAGGAGGAGCCCACCGCGCTGTCCGGCGCCCGCCGCGTGTGGACCGGCGGCGACGTCGTGTCGCCCACCGCCGTCGCCCGGGTCCGCGCGGCCTGCCCCGACCTGGTCGTCGTCAACGGCTACGGGCCGACCGAGACCACCACGTTCGCCCTCAGCCACCTCATCGCCGACGACGAGACCGGCGCCGCGGCCGTACCCGTCGGACGGCCGCTGGCCGGGATGGCCGCGTACGTCCTCGACCACCGGCTGCGCCCCGTGCCCGCCGGCGTCGCGGGAGAGCTCTACCTCGCCGGCGCAGGCGTCGCCCGCGGCTACCACGAGCGGCCCGTGGCCACCGCCGAACGCTTCGTCGCCAACCCCTTCGGGCCCGCGGGCGAACGGCTCTACCGCACCGGCGACCTCGTACGGTGGAACCGCGGCGGCGAGATCGAGTTCCTCGGCCGCGCCGACGACCAGATCAAGCTCCGCGGCTTCCGCGTCGAACTCGGCGAGGTCGAGGCCGCGCTCGCCGCCCACCCCGCCGTCGCGCACGCCGCCACCGTGGTCCGCGAGGACCGGCCCGGCGACCGCCGCCTGGTCTCCTACGTCGTCCCGGCCCGCCAGGTCGAGGTCGACGAGTCCGCGTCCACCGACGTCGTCGGCGCCTGGCACGAGGTGTACGAGGACCTCTACCGGCCCGATCTCGAAACCCCCGCGTTCGGCCAGGACTTCCGCGGCTGGCACTCCAGCTACGACAACGCCCCGCTGCCGCTCGCCGAGATGCGCACCTGGCGGCGGGCCACCGTCGACCGCATCCGCGAACTGCGGCCCCGCCGCGTCCTGGAGATCGGTGTCGGCAGCGGACTGATCCTCGCCGAGCTCGCCCCCGACTGCGAGAGCTACTGGGGCACCGACTTCTCTGCACCGGCCGTCGCCCGCCTCACCGACGAGGTCGCCGCCGTGCCCGGGCTCGCGGACAAGGTCGAACTCCGCGTCCAGGACGCCGCCGACGTCACCGGGCTGCCGCAGGGCTACTTCGACACGATCGTCATCAACTCCGTCGTGCAGTACTTCCCCGGCGC
This sequence comes from Streptomyces sp. NEAU-W12, assembly GCF_026242095.1. Classification (NCBI taxonomy): domain Bacteria; kingdom Bacillati; phylum Actinomycetota; class Actinomycetes; order Kitasatosporales; family Streptomycetaceae; genus Streptomyces; species Streptomyces sp. NEAU-W12. The sequence continues at coordinate 4,574 of NZ_JAPJDM010000018.1, read as the reverse complement.
CGACTACCTCACCACCGTCCTCGACCGCGCACTGGACCTGCTCGCACCCGGCGGCGCCGTCCTCGTCGGCGACGTCCGCAACCTCCGGCTCGCCCGCCTCTTCCACAGCGCCGTCCAGCTGGCCCAGGCCGACCCGGCCACCCAGCTGCCGGCACTGCGCCCGGCCGTCGACCGCGCCGTCCTCTTCGACAACGAACTCCAACTGGACCCGGACTACTTCGCCGACTGGGCGCAGAGCGACCCCCGCGTCCAGGCCGTCGACATCCGGGTCAAGCGCGGCGACTACCACAACGAACTCAGTCGCTACCGCTACGACACCGTCCTGCACACCTCCGCCGCGGCGCCCGCCTCCGCGCTGCGCAGCCTCGACTGGGGCACGGACGTCGGCGACGAGGAGACATTCGCCACCCTGCTGAAGGCCGCCGCCGCCGAGGGCACCCGGCTGCGCCTGCGCTCCGTACCCGGCGACCGGCTCACCCCCGACCTGGCCGTCACCCGCGCCCTGGCACGCGCCGAGCGGCACACCACCGCCGCCGAACTCCGCACCGCGGCCGACGCGTCCGCACCCGGCGTCGACATCGAGGCGCTCGCCGCGCTGGGCGAACGGCACGGCCTGGTCACCGCGCTCACCTGGTCCACGACCGGCGAGGACGGCCACGTCGACGTGCTCTGCCAACCAGCCGAGCAGGGAAGGCAGTTCCCCGACGGGTACGTCCCCGCCACACTGGTGCCGCGCTCCCGCCGCGCCAACGACCCGATGAGTGTCAGCGACGTGAAGTCCCAGCTCGCGAACCTCGACGCCTACCTCCGCGAACGCCTGCCGGACTACATGGTCCCGGCCGCCACCGTCGTCCTCGACGGGCTGCCGCTCACCGCCAACGGCAAGGTCGACCGCAGGGCGCTCCCCGCACCTGAGTGGGAGAGCGCCGCCGGGAGCAGCCGCGCCGCGGCCGGCACCCGCGAGGAACTCCTGTGCGGGCTCTTCGCCGAGGTCCTCGGGCTCACCTCCGTCGGCGTGGAGGACGGCTTCTTCGAGCTGGGCGGCGACAGCATCCTCGCCATCCAGCTCGTCTCCCGTGCCCGCCGCGCCGGGATCGGACTGTCCGTACGCGACGTCTTCGAGTACGGGACCGCCGCCGCCCTCACCGAGATCGCGGACTGGTCCGGCCAGGACGCCGCCGACGCCGAGGACGAGCCGACCGGCGAGTTCACACCCCTGCCGATCGTGTCCTGGCTCGTCGAACGAGGCGGCGCCTGGCGCGAGTTCAACCAGTCCCAGGCGGTGCGCACCCCCGCCGGCCTCACCGAACACGCCCTGTGCACCGGCATCCAGCGCGTACTCGACCACCACGACGCCCTGCGCACCCGGCTCACCCTCGCGCCCGACCTCGTCGCCGAGGTGCGGCCCGCCGGCAGCGTCGCCGCCGACGAGTGCGTCTCTCGGGTGGACGCCTCCGGTTGCGCGGACGAGGACGCCTGGTTCGCCCTCGCGTCCGCCGAGGCCGTACGGGCCCGCGGCACGCTCGACCCGGAGGCCGGCGCGATGGTGCGCTGGGTGTGGCTCGACGGCGGACCGGGCGCCGCGGGCGTCCTGGTCGTCGTCGCCCACCACCTCGTCGTCGACGGAGTGTCCTGGCGCGTACTGCTGCCCGACCTCGCCGAGGCGGTCGGCAGCGGCGGCGCGGCGCTCACCCCGGTCGGCACCTCGGTGCGGCGCTGGTCGACGCAGCTCGCCGCCCAGGCCGAGTCCCCGGACCGGCTCGCCGAACTCCCCTGGTGGGAAGGGATGCTCGCGCAGAGCGCACCGCTCGCCGAAGGGACACTCGACCCCGAGCGGGACACCTACGCCACCGCCGGCACCTGCACCGTCGAGGTCCCGGCCGACGTCTCCCGCCTCGTCCTCACCGAAACAGTGGGGCTGTACAACGCGGGCGTCGACGACGTCCTGCTCACCGCCCTCGCCCTGGCCCTCACCCGCTGGTCGCCCCGCCCCGCGGACCACGGCTGGGTGCTCGACCTGGAGGGCCACGGCCGGGACGAGGACTTGGTCCCCGGAGCCGAACTGTCCCGTACGGTCGGCTGGTTCACCACCATGTACCCCGTACGCATCGACGCGGGCGACGCCGCCTGGCACGAGGTCACCGCCGGCGGCCCCGCCGTCGGCACCGCGCTGAAGCGGGTCAAGGAGCAGCTGCGCGGCACCCCGGGCAACGGCGCCGGGTACGGCCTCCTCCGCCACCTCGCCGCCGGAGCCGCGGACACGCTCCGCGCGCACCCGGTCCCGCAGCTCGGCTTCAACTACATGGGCCGCTTCACCGCCGCGTCCGCGTCCGCCTCCGCCGACTGGGGCGTCCTCGCAGGCGGTGTCGCCGGGCAGCCCGAGCAGACCCCGCTCGCGCACGTGCTCGACGTCAACGCCGTCGCCCGCCAGGACCAGGACGGCGGGCTCGCGCTCCGCGCCACCTGGACCTGGGCCGACCGACTCCTCGACGGAGCGGACATCCGCGCCCTCGCCGACCTGTGGGCTGAGGCGCTGGCCGGACTCGCCGCCCACACCACCACTCCGAGCGCCGGTGGACTCACCCCCACCGACGTCACCGACACGACGCTGACACAGGACGAACTCGACGACCTTGAGCTCGACCTGGCCGACGACTGGGAGAACGACGCATGACCAAGCCGGCCCGGAACATCGAGGACGTCCTGCCGCTGTCCCCGCTCCAGGAGGGCATGCTCTTCCACAGCGTCTACGACGACGCGGGCCCGGACGTCTACACGGCGCAGCTGCGCTTCGACCTCGTGGGCGACGTCGACCGCGACCGCCTGCACGCGGCCGCCACCGCGCTGCTGCGCCGCCACGCGAACCTGCGCGCCGCCTTCGTCCAGCGCAAGTCCGGCGAATGGTCGCAGGTGATCGCCGCCACCGTACGGGTGCCGTGGCGCGACGAGGACGTCAGCGGCGCCGACGACACCGAGGCAGCCGCCGCCGAACTGGCCGAGGCCGCCCGCTGGGAGCGCTTCGACCTGCGCAGGCCGCCGCTGCTGCGCTTCCTGCTCATCCGCCTGGGCAGCGGCCGCTACCGGCTCGTCCTGACCAACCACCACATCCTGTGGGACGGCTGGTCCCTGCCCATCCTGTTGCGCGAACTCCTCGTCCTCTACCGGCAGAACGGCAGCGACCGCGGCCTGCCCCGCGTACGCCCGTTCAAGGAGTTCCTGCGCTGGCTCTCCGCACGCGACCGCGAGGAGTCCGCACGGCTGTGGCGCGAGGCGATGGCGGGCTTCGAGGAGCCCACCCTGCTCGCGCCCGACCGCGACCGCGCGACGCACGTCCCCGAGCAGCTCTCGACGGCCGTCGACGCCGCGACCACCCGCGCACTCGCGCAGTGCGCCCGCGACTGGGGCGTCACCCTCAACACGGTGACCCAGGCCGCCTGGGCGCTCGTCCTGTCGAGCATGACCGGCCGCACCGACGTGGCCTTCGGCAGCACCGTCTCGGGCCGGCCCGCGGACCTGCCCGGCGTCGAGACCATGATCGGCCTGTTCATCAACACGGTGCCCACGCGCGTCGTGCTTGAACAGCGCGAAAACCTACGCGAGTTGGTGACCCGAGTTCAAAAGGAGCAGTCCCGCCTCGTCGAGCACCAGCACGTCGGACTCGCCGACGTCCAGCGCTGGTCCGGCCACGGAGACCTCTTCGACACGGCGCTGGTGTTCGAGAACTACCCGGTCGACAGCAGCGGTGTCGCAGAGGACGCGGCCGACGAGGGCTTCCGCGTCGTCGACGCCGACGCCTCGGACGCCACGCACTACCCGATGAGCCTCATCGTCGCCCCCCGCGACGAACTGGGCCTTCGGCTCGGCTACCAGCCCGACGTCGTCTCGGCTGCCGACGCGTGCGCGACACTGGACCGCCTCGTCCAGGTGCTCCGGCAGATCAACACGACCCCCGACCGCCCCGTCTCGGCCGTGGAACTGCTGTCGGCCGAGGAGTCCGAGCGTGTGGTGCGGGTGTGGAACGAGACGGATGTGGTTGTTCCGTCGGGTTCGTTGGTGGAGTGGTTCGAGGCTCGGGTGGGGGAGCGGGCGGATGCGCTCGCGGTGGTGTGTGGTGAGGAGCGGGTCGCGTACGGGGAGTTGAACGGGCGGGTCAACCGCCTTGCGCGGCTGCTGGTGGATCGTGGTGTGGGTGTGGGTTCTGTGGTGGGGGTGGTGTTGCCGCGTTCGGTGGATCTGGTGGTGACGTTGTTGGCGGTGTGGAAGGTCGGGGGTGTGTATGTGCCGTTGGATCCGGAGTTCCCGGAGGAGCGGTTGGCGTATGTGGTGGGAGATGCCGACCCGTTGGTGACCGTCACGGTGAAGGATCTGGTGCCGCGCCTGCCGGAGCATGCGCGTTGTGTGGTGCTGGATGATGCCGTTGTGGTGGGGGAGTTGGCGGGTTGCGGGTCGTCGGATGTGGGGGTTTCGGTTTCTTCTGAGGCTGCGGCGTATGTGTTGTACACGTCGGGTTCGACGGGGCGGCCGAAGGGTGTGGTGGTGTCTCGGGGTGCTTTTGAGAATTTTGTGGTGGGGAT